>UQJF01000066.1 GCA_900541315.1 uncultured Clostridium sp.
ACTTTTTGAAATTCCTTATTGCATTACGAGTAGATTATACTTCCGATAAGGAAAATTATCAATAGTTTTTTTGCATTTTTTGCATTTTCTCCTTTTTTCTGGAGAATATTGATAACTTACCTTGGAGGAATAACCTCTCCTTCACAATCCATAGTATATTATAATTTTCGAAAAAAAGCCATAACTTTTACCTGTGGTTTTTCTTACGTAATTATTACAAAACCACCTGTTTAAGCCGTTTTTGTACTTATAGTTGTACAATCCGTTTTTTTCTTAACCGAAGATGATCAGATCAGCCCGAAAAGGCCATCTGATGGGATTTTATCTGATAATGCCGGGTAGAAAAAAACACCCGCAATGCTTTTGCACCGGATGTTTTTTCCCGTAGTATATAAAATACTCTCTTCCCCTAAAAAGACCCCAGGTGAAGGAGCTGCCTTATGATTAGTCGTTTGCTCCATGGCCTGAGGTCTTTTTTCGATAGTATGTTGTAAACACTTATTTTTATATTCTTTATTTATCCATTTACCGATTCGATAAACTTCAACTAATATATACTATTTTTTCAGAATGCGCAACCGCATTATTGTACTTTTGGAAATACTTACGAAGTAAAAAAGAACCCGCAGACTGTTTCCACAGTCCTGCGGGTTCTGAAAGCACTTATATCTGAATACAAGTCTACACAGTAAGCTTTGATTACTTCAGGGTAACCTTTGCTCCTTCTGCCTCTAACTTTGCCTTGATATCGTTTGCTTCTTCCTTGGATGCGCCCTGCTTTAATACCTTTGGTGCGCCATCAACTACGTCTTTAGCTTCCTTCAGGCCTAAACCGGTAGCTTCACGAACAACCTTGATAACCTTAACCTTGTTTGGTCCAACTTCGGTCAGCTCAACGTCGAATTCGGTCTTCTCTTCAGCTGCTGCTGCGCCAGCACCTGCTGCTGCAACTACAACGCCTGCTGCTGCAGATACGCCAAACTCTTCCTCACATGCCTTTACTAAATCGTTCAGTTCTAATACGGATAATTCCTTGATAGCTTCGATAAACTCAGCGGTTGTTAACTTTGCCATTTTAATTTCCTCCTGTTTAAAATTATTTTTCGATAGGATCTGTGTTTCAGGCTGCTTTTTCTGGACTATGCAGACAAAAGAGCCACAAATTCATTTTGCAGATTAAGCCTCTGCTGCACCACCATTTTTCTCTGCGATCTGATTGAGTACGCGAGCCAGGTTGGTGATTGGGGACTGGATGCTTCCAAGCAGCTTTCCAAGAAGAACTTCTCTGGATGGAATGGTTGCGATAACCTGGGTTCCAGCCTGATCATAGTAGGTTCCTTCAACTACAGAAGCCTTCAGTTCCAGCTTAGGAGCGGTCTTAGCGAATTCAGCCAGGATTCTAGCTGGTGCTGTAGCATCATCCTTAGATACAGCTAATGCTGTAGGTCCTTCCAGATGTGGATCCAGAGCTGCGAACTCGGTTCCTTCTGCTGCACGCTTGATCAGAGTGTTCTTATATACTTTATAAGAAACTCCAGCTTCTCTTAACTGTTTACGCAGTTTTGTATCCTGCTCTACAGTCAGACCACGGTAATCAACAACAACTGCGCCGACTGCACCGTCTAACATTGCCTTGATCTCGTCTACTACTGGCTGCTTTAATTCAACTTTTGCCATGAATGGTTTACCTCCTTATATTATTTCGTATTGAAAACCGTCATAGCAAGGACACGATCTTATAAAAAAACCTCCCTGCCGCAATGACAGAGAGGTACGCAAAATCTCATTTGAGTTTTGTATGTTCCTCGGCAGGCGTTCTAAGCTTACACCTTACGGTACCTGCTGTCTCAGGGCATTCAACACGCATAATAAAATAACATATCTGAGCATGAATGTCAAGAGGCTTTTTAATAATTTTTCGTGAACTTTTTCATGAAAAATAAAAAGACCACAGAGAACCGAAATTCTCTGCAGCCTCATTATTTCTATTCAGGACACCTGATTAGTTTGCAAGCTTAGCTACGTTCAGCTTAACGCCTGGGCCCATGGTGGATGTAAGAGCTACGCTCTTGAAGTATGCGCCCTTAACGGTGCTTGGCTTAGCCTTTAAGATAGCGTCCATAAGCGTCTGGAAGTTGTCCGCTAACTGCTCCTCGGTGAAGGAAGCTTTTCCTACTGGCACGTGGATAATGTTTGTCTTGTCAAGTCTGTACTCGATCTTACCAGCTTTGATCTCCTTGATAGCCTTGGTTACGTCCATGGTTACAGTACCAGCCTTTGGGTTTGGCATTAAGCCCTTCGGTCCAAGTACACGGCCCAGACGACCAACAACGCCCATCATGTCAGGAGTAGCAACAACAACGTCGAAATCCAGCCATCCTTCGTTCTGGATTCTTGGGATCAGCTCTTCTGCGCCTACGAAATCTGCGCCAGCTGCCTGTGCTTCGTCTGCCTTAGCACCCTTAGCGAATACTAAGATACGAACAGTCTTACCTGTTCCGTGAGGAAGAACAACAGCTCCACGGATCTGCTGATCAGCGTGACGTCCGTCACATCCTGTTCTGATATGAAGTTCTACAGTCTCGTCAAATTTTGCAGAAGCATTCTTCTTAACGATAGAGATTGCATCTGCTACGTCGTAAAGTGCAGCACGGTCTACGTTCTTCATAGCCTCTGCATATCTTTTTCCTGTTTTCATTATAAAATAACCTCCTAGTGGTATTGACGGGGGAATCTCCCTCCCACGTTCATATATACGGTATTAATTACTCTTCGATGGTAACGCCCATACTTCTTGCAGTACCAGCTACCATGCTCATAGCAGCCTCAAGGCTTGCAGCGTTTAAGTCTGGCATCTTGGTCTCTGCGATCTTCTGCAGGTCAGCCTTCTTTAATACAGCTACCTTAGTCTTGTTAGGAACACCTGAACCGCTCTTTAAGCCGCATGCCTTCTTGATCAGAACTGCTGCTGGCGGGGTTTTGGTGATGAAGCTGAAGCTTCTGTCCGCATATACGGTAATAACTACAGGGATGATCATATCTCCCTGATCTGCTGTTCTAGCGTTGAACTCTTTGGTAAACTGTACGATGTTTACACCGTGCTGACCAAGAGCTGGTCCAACTGGTGGTGCTGGTGTAGCCTTGCCTGCTGGAATCTGTAATTTGATATATCCTGTTACTTTCTTTGCCATCTTAGGCACCTCCTAAAATTATGTGGTATTGTCGGGAATGTCCCTCCCACCAGCTTCTGCTGCGCAAAAGCTGATCCATTTTACATTTTCTTTACTTCTGCAAATCCCAGTTCGACCGGTGTCTCACGACCGAACATTTCTACATT
Organism: uncultured Clostridium sp.; assembly: GCA_900541315.1. Classification (GTDB taxonomy): domain Bacteria; phylum Bacillota; class Clostridia; order Lachnospirales; family Lachnospiraceae; genus Enterocloster. The sequence goes on from UQJF01000066.1 coordinate 3,338, forward strand.
GATAGTGATGGTCTGCTTACTTTCGTTGATAGCTTTAATAGCACCAACTGTATCTTTCCATGCACCGGAGATAACTGTTACCATATCTCCCAATGTAAAGTCGACTAAGACGTCTTCCTTCATAAATCCAAGGCTCGCCATCTCTTCTTCAGTCAGAGGAACTGGTTTGGAGCCCGGACCAACAAAGCCTGTAACGCCTCGGGTGTTGCGTACTACGTACCATGTGTCATCGTTCATGACCATGTTGATCAGCACATAACCCGGAAACATTTTCTTGTCGGCTTTTTTCTCCACGCCATTCTTCAGTTCTACAACAGGAAGCATAGGCACGGATACCTCAAGGATCTGATCCTGAAGGTTTCTGTTTTCAATTGTCTTTTCAATGTCGACCTTGACTTTGTTTTCATAACCTGAGTAGGTATGGACTACATACCAATGTGCTTCTGACATACAATCACCCTCGCCTTTGAATTAAAGAATAAAGCTTAAACCGAATTTCATAACCATATCCAGTACACCGATCAGCGCACCGATGAAAACGGACATGATCACAACTGCAACTGTCTGTTTAGCAACAGTTTCCTTATCAGCAAAGACGATCTTCTTGTACTCTGTCTTCAGGCCTTTGAAAAAGCTTGGCTTTTTCTCTTTCTTAGCCGTCTTCTGGTCAGCCTTGGCCGCTTTTTCCGTGGTTTCTACAGTATTCACTGTATTTTCTTCCATAACTTCACGTCCTTTACTGATCAGGATTACTTTGTTTCCTTGTGTAACGTATGTCTCTTGCAGAATCTGCAGTACTTCTTGGTCTCCATGCGGTCAGGATGAGTTTTCTTATCCTTAGTCATGTTGTAGTTACGCTGCTTGCATTCTGTACATGCCAGTGTGATTTTTGTGCGCACGACTTCCACCTCCATTAAATTATCGTAATTCAATTTGCTTCTCGGTCTTAATTTTAAGCATAAAAAAAAGACCTATCTTCCATTCGCCCGTATACTATAACACAAAAATATTCATGACGTCAAGAGATATAGCTGGTCTTTTTCAGGTTTTTTCTCAGTTTATACAATTTTTTTGTCACCGGCCTGAGCCAATGGCGATCACAAGAAGGTAAATCTGTCCTGCTCCGGCTTTTTTCAAAGCCCTGGCACAGGCCTCTGCCGTACTTCCCGTGGTATAGATATCATCAATAAGGAGAACTTTTTTCATACCTGATGGCAGTTTTTTACAGAAAAATGCCTGTTCCAGGTTTTTAAGACGCAATGCAGGACCCAGATCCTTTTGAGGTGCTGTCTTTTTAGAGCGGATCAGATACTCCGAAGACATGGGGATCCCCAGATATCCGCTCAGGCGTTTTCCAAATTCCTCTGCCTGGTTAAATCCACGTTTTTTAAGCCTGCTTTTGTGGACTGGCACCGGGATGATCAGGTCCGGTGACAACCGGGCAATGGTTTTTGCATATCTTCTGTATGCTGCTTCTGCATAGAAATCCAGATATTCCCGTCGGCCGTGGTATTTGACCATTGCCAGGGACGGGGCTGATATTTCATTGTAGTTAAAAAGCGCCATTCCATGGGAAAATGATCTTGGATGGGCTGCGCAGTCGGGACAGTATTCCATTGTCCCACTTATGATCTCTTTTCCACAGCATTTACATACAGGTCCCCGGACCCAGGATAATTTTTTCACGCATCCCGGACAGATCAGGCTGCCTTTTGGCATGACGATCTGGCCGCAGACGGGACAGCGGCGCGGAAATAACAGGTCCAGTATTATATTTATCAGAAAGTTCATATATTCTCCTTATAGACAGAGTTAGATTTATTAGAATATTTTAAAGATAAGCAACTATAATCAGGCGTATATTTCTTCTATCCTGGCTTTTAAACCGCAGTAACGTTTCTGCTCCATGGAGTTATCTGCCATAGTATAAAATGCATCTGGCCGTCCAACCAGGCAGACACAGGAGCGTGCTCTTGTCACAGCTGTATAGATCAGATTTCTGGTCATCAGCATGCGCGGGCCGGAATACATGGGAATGATCACTGCCGGATATTCGCTTCCCTGGGATTTATGGATGGTAATGGCATAGGCAAGCTCCAGTTCTTCCAGCTGTTTGAAGCTGTATTCTACCATTTTCCCCTCATCAAATTCTACGGTAAGATTTTCCGCATATTCATTGATCTCACGGATAATACCCATATCACCGTTGAATACACCGGCCCCTTTATCTGTGGGGATGCCGTATTTACTGCGTATCTCCCATTCCATCTGGTAATTATTTTTGATCTGCATTACCTTATCGCCGGTACGGTAGATAATGCCGCCGGATTCTTTCTCTTTTTTGGATGGATCCGGAGGATTTAAGTAATTTTGCAGGATCTGGTTTAAGCGTTCTACTCCAAGAGCGCCTTTTCGCATAGGCGTCATTACCTGGATATCCCCAGGCTGTGCGTGGACATAGTCTGGAAGCTTCTGCTGGATCAGCGTGATAGCTGCGCTGATGACTGCATCTGGATTTTCCCTGCGGATAAAGAGGAAGTCCCTGCTGCGCTTTGCCAGGTCTACCCGTTCCCCCTCATTGATCTTGTGGGCATTTACAATAATATCGCTCTGGGCCGCCTGACGGAAAATATGGGTTAGCTTTACTACATTAAAACAGCCGGAATCGATGATGTCGCGAAGTACATTTCCGGGGCCTACACTTGGAAGCTGGTCTACATCACCTACCAATATGAGGCGGGTTCCTACATTTACTGCCCGAAGGAGAGAATGCATCAGGCTGATGTCTACCATAGACATTTCATCAATAATGATCACATCTGCATCCAGCGGATTTTCTTCATTCCGGTCAAAATGCATGCCGCCGGAGCTAAAGGAGGTATTTTTTCCGGAAACATTATTTCCTGCCATGGAACCGGAATCCGGAATGCCAGAAGGAACCAGCTCCAGCATTCTGTGAATGGTACGGGCCTCGTAACCGGTAGTTTCCGTCATCCGCTTTGCCGCACGTCCGGTCGGTGCAGCCAGAAGGATCTCCATTCCCTCATTTTCAAAATACTGGATAATGGCATTGATGGTGGTAGTCTTTCCTGTACCGGGACCGCCGGTGATCACTAAAAGGCCGCTGTTTACTGCCTCAAAAACTGCCTTTTCCTGCAATTCATCCAGATGGATCTGGTCCCGTTTCTGGATTTTAGCCAGATTGGCCCGGATTTCTGTTTCCGGGATATCACCCCGGATGTTCAGATCATGAAGCATGCGGGCAGTGTTCAGCTCCAGGTAATAATAATGAGAAGAATAGACCAGATATTCCGGTGGTTCACTGTCCGGAACTGTTTTTACCACTACTTTCCGGTCAATCTGCATATCCATAAGATGTTTTTCCATGGCTGAGGGCTCAACCTTCAGTAAATCAGCAGCCTGGGAAAACAGCTCTTTCTGTGGAAGATAGGTGTGGCCGTTGGCTGATGCCTGAAGAAGGATGTACAAAAGGCCTGCTTTGATACGGTAATCGGAGTCCGTGAAAATACCTGCTTTTTCAGCTATTTCATCTGCCATTTTAAAGCCAACGCCGGGAATGTCATCTGCCAGCTTATAGGGATTTTCTTTGATTATGCTATACAGCTTTGGACCATATTCCTGATAGATCTTGGCTGCAAGATTTAATGTGATACCATAATTTTGCAGGAACATCATGGCTTCTCGCATACCTTTTTTCTCTTCTACCTGCTGGGCAATGGCCATTGCCATTTTCTCACTGATGCCTTTTACTTCGGAAAGGCGTTCCGGTTCTTCTTCCATGACCCGGAAGGTGTCAGCCTTGAAATGACGGACGATCCGGGCTGCCAGCGCCACGCCAATACCTTTGATAGCACCGGAGCCTAAATAACGCTCCATGGACTCTGCATCCTGTGGTGTTTTCATTTCATAGCTTTCGATCTGCAGCTGTTCACCGTATACAGGATGTTCGATCATGCGCCCCGATGCCTGGATCATATCTCCTTCAGCCGCATAGGAAAGTGTACCTACCATAATGACCTCATCGCCATCACTCTGATCTGTAACAGACATGACCGTATAGCCATTTTCTTCGTTCCTGAATTTAATTCTTTCAATAAATCCTGTTATGGTTGCCATTTTTCTTTCCTCTGCATTTGTGTAATGTACTTTCGGAATCTTTTTGTACTTGATTTTGCGAGAAGATTTTTTGTCAGTTGTGCCCAGATTTTGTTTCTATAAAAAACAGTCATAAATATTTAAAAAGGCCGCCGCATTGCTGCGGCAGCCCGGCCAATCATGTTGTATACTCACGAACCCTGCGCTCAATAATCTTCTTTATCGTTTCTTCCGCCGCCGATTCCCATGGATGATTCCAGTGCGGAGGTCATACCGTGTGCAAATTCAATGAATTTACCTGTACCGATAGCTACTGCTGTCAGCGGATCTTCTGCGATCACAGTGGTAATACCTGTCTTTTCTTCGATCAGGGCATCCAGTCCGCTAAGAAGGGAGCCGCCACCGGTCATTACGATACCGCGGTCAAAAATGTCGGCTGCCAGCTCTGGTGGAGTTCTCTCAAGTACATTGTGTACAGCGTCTACAATCTGGAGTGCCGGCTCTCTTAAGGCTTCCAAAGTTTCATCAGAAGTAACTACAATGGTTTTTGGAAGTCCGGTTACCAGGTTACGTCCTCTTACTTCCATCGTCTGTACTTCCGGTCTGCGGTATGCAGCACCGATATTGATCTTGATCTCCTCTGCAGTACGTTCACCGATAAGGAGATTATGTTTCTTTCTCATATAACGGACTAAAGCTTCATCGAAGTCATCACCTGCGATCTTGATAGAGGTGCTGACTACAGGTCCGCCTAAGGAGATAACTGCAATGTCTGCAGTACCGCCGCCGATATCTACGATCATGTTTCCGCATGCCTTACCAATATCAATACCTGCACCGATAGCTGCTGCTACAGGCTCTTCGATGATGGCAACCTCACGGGCACCAGCCTGGTAAGTAGCATCTTCTACTGCCTTCTTTTCTACTTCAGTAGCGCCACTTGGGATACAAACGCTGATGCGAGGCTTGCGCAGTGTTCTCTTGCCTACTGCCTTGTTGATGAAGTATTTCATCATTTTCTCGGTAATGGTGTAATCAGAGATAACGCCCTGACGAAGCGGACGGACTGCTACAATATTACCAGGTGTACGTCCGATCATCAGACGTGCTTCTTCTCCGATAGCCATGATCTTGTTGGTATCACGGTCAATGGCAACTACAGACGGTTCTTTTAATACAACGCCTTTTCCCTTGATATATACAAGGATACTGGCGGTTCCTAAGTCAATTCCAATGTCATTGGACATCATTGAAAACATATAGTTATTTCCTCCTAAATTGTGGGGTCACGAAAAGTTTCTTGTAGTAGTTTCTTAAATATAACTCAAAAAAGGGCCTGCGCTTTAAGCATGACGAATACGCCTCAGAGCAGACTGAAGTTTCTTCTATTATATACAATCTTGAAAAGTTTTCAAAGGTTTTTTTCACTTATTTATATTCTTTATTATTTTTTTATATTATGTACATTTTTTAGACACATTTATTCCGTATTATAATAAGCGTCCACCGAGAGGCGGACAAGGCCTTTGTTTCAAGTGGTTACTTGAAATCACAAAGCTTTTTCATACTCATACCGGACGGAGGAATCCGTCCGGCCCCCCTAAATAATTTTATACCCCTCTAAAAATGCGATAACCCGTTCTGTGTAAGCAGAGCGGGTTGTTTTTATGTTTTTGTATTTTTGTAAAATATCTTCTAGGATTGTAATTAATGCAGGTTTTCTGCATGAACATATTTCACATAAGGAGGATATTTTTATGACAGGACAGATGAATGAGAATGGTGTAAGTACAGCAGGTAAACGGACACAGGCACAGTTCCGGCGGTTTTTGGTGGAACAGAATATGTCGGAGCAGACAATCAAAGCTTATTCTTATGCTGTGAAACAGTTTTACGGGCTGTATCCCCAGCTGACGGATAAAAATCTGCAGCTTTATAAAGTATTTCTTATTGAACGTTATAAACCACAGACTGTCAACCTGCGGCTTCGTGCCATGAACTGTTTTGTACGTTACAGGGAAAGCTCCCTGTGTCCGGTCTCTATGGTCCATGTGCAGCAGAAAGGATTTTTGGAACAGATCATCAATCAGGCAGATTATGAGTTTTTAAAACAGCGCTTATGGGAAGATGGGGAATATAATTATTATTTTCTTATACGGCTTATGACCGCTACCGGGGTGCGTATCAGCGAATTGGTATTGTTTGATGTTGAAGATGTAAAAAAGGGATACCGGGATATTTATTCTAAGGGAAATAAGCTGCGCAGAGTTTACATTCCGGCTGTTTTGCGAACAGCTTTTAAGGAATGGCCCGGTTTTTCCCAGCGTCCGGATGGGATCTTATTTTTAAACCGGTTTGGAGCTCCCTTATCTGCTTCCGGTATCCGTTTCCAATTAAAGGTTTTTGCAGCAAGATACGGCATTGACCCGGATGTTATGTACCCTCATTCTTTCAGGCACCGGTTTGCAAAGAATTTTATTGAAGTGTGTCCGGATATTGCCCTGTTATCGGATCTTTTAGGGCATGACAGCATTGAAACCACACGGATCTACCTGCGGCGCAGCAGCCGGGAACAGTACCGTATTGTTAATCAGGTTGTAAACTGGTAATGACAGGGGGTGCATTACATGGAAACTACATTTATTTTTCCCTCAGATAATACCAGGTTTGAAGAAAACGGATCTGAAAATACACTATCCAACGACCTGGAACTGACCCTTTTTAAGGACTTTCTGCTCCGCAAAGGAGCTTCTGATAATACGATCCGTATTTATCTTCTGGCTGTCCGCCACTTTTTCTCCCATTCTGATACGATTAACCCTGAAAACCTCCAGGCCCATAAAGCATGGCTTTTGGAGCATTACCGTCCTGCTACTGTAAATGTACATATCCATGGCATGAATCAGTATTTGCAATATCTGGAAATTTCATCTTTTAAACTTCCTGCCGTAAAATACCAGCAGAAGACTTTTATTGACAATGTAATATCTAAAAGGAACTATGAGATACTAAAAAAGAAGCTGAAAAGGGATGAAAACTGGTTCTGGTATTTTGTAGTACGGTTTTTAGGAGCAACGGGAATGCGGGTCAGTGAACTTTTGAAAATAAAGGCGGAGCATGTAAAACTTGGGATGATGGATCTGTATTCAAAGGGCGGCAAAATGAGGCGTATTTATTTTCCTGCTGCTCTTTGTGAAGAAGCGGAAATATGGCTGAAAAGGCGTGACATCATTTCCGGTTATATTTTTACAGGGAGAAATGGACAGGTGATCACTGCCAGAGGTATCCATTCCCAGTTAAAGGTACTGGCAAAACGGTATAGGATCCCCTCTGAACAGGTTTATCCTCACTCTTTCAGGCACCGGTTTGCTAAGAATTTTCTGGAGAAGTTTAATGATATTTCCCTGCTGGCAGATCTGATGGGACATGAAAGTATTGAGACTACACGGATCTACCTGACCCGGTCTTCAGAAGAGCAGCAAAAATTGATCGACCGGGTAGTGAAGTGGTAGTGAATATGATATAATGAGCGCAGGGAAAAACAAGCGGCTGCGCAGCAGACATTTGTTTTTCACAAGCCATTAACGAACGAATCGCCTGCGTAAGCAGGCAGTGGAGCGCGTCAGCGCGGGATTCGTGAGTTTACGAATTAATGAGCACAGGGAAAAACAAGCGGTTGTAGCAGAAAGGAGCGTTTGTTTTGAATGTAGAAGATCAAAAAGAAGAGTCTGCGGTCATCCGCGTAAAAGACCTTTATAAGATATATCGTGTAGGCGAAACAAAAGTCCGGGCTTTAAACGGTGTCAGCTTTGAAATCCCAAAAGGTGAATTTGTAGCTATAGTAGGAACCTCAGGTTCCGGCAAATCCACTCTTTTAAATATGCTGGCGGGACTGGAAAAGCCTACCAAAGGTGAGATCCTCATTGGAAATGTACATATAGAAAAATTAACAGAAAAACAGTTAGTGGCTTTCCGCCGCGAAAAAGTAGGTTTTATCTTTCAGTCATATAACCTTTTAAATACCATGAACGCCATAGAAAATGTGGCTCTTCCCCTGGCATTTAGAGGGGTTTCAAAGAAGGAACGCCTAAAAGAAGCCAGAGAATACATGGAACTGGTAGGAGTAGGCAAACAGGAAAAGCATATGCCTAACCAAATGTCAGGAGGACAGCAGCAGAGGGTAGGTATTGCCAGGGCTTTAGTAGTAAAACCCCAGATCATCTTTGCAGACGAGCCTACAGGGAATCTGGATTCCAAAACCACCATGGAGGTATTGCAGCTGATGCAGAGAATTGTAAAAGAACAGGACCAGACCCTTGTCATGGTCACACATGACAATAACCTGGCTTCCTATGCGGACCGCCGGATACGGATCGTAGACGGTAAGATCGTAAATATAGAAGTGGGTCAGAGGAGAGAATGAGAATGAAAAACAATGTATGGAAAAAAATGGCGCTTTTAGCCGTTATATGGATATTTGCTGCCGTCAGCAGCTTAAGTGCTTATGCCGGTGACTTCAAACTGGGCTATAACACCAATGCCAGCAGCAATGACTATATATTTACCACCAAGGCACCAAAGGGGAATATTGGTAAATCCATGAGCATTCCTTTCCGCATCCGCGCCACAGATGAAGATATGAACAATCTGCGTGTCAGTCTTCTTGAGACCAGTGATTTTCAACAGATTGAGAGCAGCGGGGACAGTGATTATACCATTGACTATTATCCGTTTGAGATCATGGAGACTACATTTACTGCCAAACATGTAGGAAATATTAAGGCAGGAAATGTAAAAAGCGTTTCTTTATCTGCCAGAGTGCGCCGTGATGCAGGCCAGGGATATTACAGTATCCCGATCCAGTTAGAATGGGATGGCGGTTCTGATGTAGATTATATTAATATCTGGATCTCTACCAGCACCTCTTCCTCAGCAGACGATGAAGAAGATAAAAAAGAAGGAAATTATTTTGTAATAGGCGAAAATCAGTCCACTCCCAGAGGCATTTATCCCAATGTCCTTGATTTTGATGTAAATTTCCGTAATAAGAGGGAGACCACTGCCCAGGATGTCACTATATCCATGGGATTATCTGAGGACGATGCTAAATTCCCGTTTGAGATCAATGACGGTAACTATGACCGCACTTACGACCGGATCCAGCCGGGAGAAAGCGTTTCTGCTCATTACAGCATGGCGATCCGGAAAGATTCCTATACCGGGTATTATCCTATTAAATTTACCATTACCTTCCGTTTAAGCTCTGAAGGTGATCTTCATACGGAAGAAAATACATTCTTTGTTCACGTAATATCCAAGGACAAAGAAGATGATCTTCGCGATTTTGATGCCAATGACCGTACCAAGGCCCGGGTGGTCGTAGACAGCTATCGCACAGAACCTTCTGACGTGTACGCAGGAGAAGAGTTTGACCTGATTTTAAACATGAAAAATGCTTCTTCGGCTGTACCGGCCAGCAATATTTTGTTTAACCTGGAGTCAGAAAAGGTTTCTGACAGTGCTGTTTTCACCACAGAAAGCGGAACTGCCTCTAAAGTAGTTAATTCTCTGGCACCGGGAGAAAGTACTGAAGTCCGGGCGCATTTTACAGCCAAAGCAGGTGTTGACCAGCGTTCCTATGGCATTACGGTAAAAGAAAAATATGACAGCCCTGAATTCAAGAATGCAGAAGAGAGCATTATCGTGGATATCCCGGTAAAGCAGTATGCAAGACTGAGTACCAGCAATATGGATGTAATGCCTGATTCTATGACCGTAGGTTCTGAATCCAATGTTATGTTCGGCATCAACAATACAGGAAAAGTAGTTCTTTATAATGTAACGGTCAATTTTGAAGCAGATTCCATTAAGCCAACGGACTATTATGTAGGAAATATCAAGCCAGGTGAAACAGGAAATGTAGATACCATGCTTTCAGGTGTAGCAGCCACTGCAGACGATGGTACGGTGCGCGTGGTCATTAACTATGAAGATGAAAATGGCCAGCCGGCGGAGCCGGTGGAAAAGGAACTGACGCTTCTGGTGGAGGAAGATGTGCAGGAAGACTGGAATATGGATATGCCTGAAGATGTGGATGCTTCTGGACAGGCAGCTTCAGAAGCCAATAATAAGCTTCTTTTAGCAGGCGGAGGTGCCGTTTTGGTGGCTGTTATTGCAGCAGCTGTATTTACGGTGAAGTTCATTAAAAAGCGCAAAGAAGCAAAACAGCAAAAGGATGATGAAAATGAGATTTCCTGATCTTCTGATGATGAGTGTCAATAACCTGCGCAGGAGAAAATTAAGGACTTTTCTTACTGTTTTAGGTGTTATCATAGGTACGGCTTCCATTGTAGTCATGGTTTCGTTGGGAATCGGTTTAAATGAGATGACCATGGAGCAGATCGCTTCCTGGGGAAGTCTGACTACTATAGAAGTATATGCAAATGATAATGGAAGCTCTGTAAGGATCGTTGGAGGTTCAAGCCTTTCTTCTTCCTCATCTAAAAGCGGGGACACATCTTATATTACCGATGAGGTGATCGCAGACTTCCAGAAGATCCCTTATGTAACAGGGGTTTCACCGGTACTGGAAATGAATGTGCTGATGCGTCAGGGAGCTTACGAAGCCCAGTATATCAGTTTAACTGGTGTCAGCCAGTCTTATTTAGAACAATTGAACTTAGGAGAAGGACGCATCCCGGCTTCTGGTGAAATGGGAATGGTTTTTGGAAATGGTGTACTCCAGCGTTTTACCAATGCGAAAACAGGCAAAGGTTACTGGGATACAGGAGAACTGCCTGATGTGGATCTTATGGGAAAACCGGTCTTTGTAGTTTTTGACATGGATGCTTATTACCAGAGTCAGGGAGGCGGCACCGGAGATGACGGAAACAGCGTAAAACCACCGAAAAAGTATATGATCCCGGTCACAGGTCTGATTGCCGGTGGAATTGATGAATGGAGTAACTATTCCTGGTCTGTATATACAGATATTGATGGATTAAAGGAGCAGTTGAAAAAAGCCTTTAAAAAAGGAACGGTTATTCCCGGACAACCCACTAATAAAAAGGGCAAACCATTAAATTATATTGTATACAACAGCGCAGAGATTTTTGTAGATGATATGGAACATGTGGCCCAGGTGCAGAAGATCCTGGCAGATAAGGGCTATCAGGTCAACAGCCAGATGGACTGGCTGGAAAGTTCCAGACAGCAGTCCAATATGGTACAGGCAGTTCTTGGTGGAATCGGTGCAGTATCTTTGTTTGTGGCAGCCATCGGTATTGCCAACACCATGATGATGTCCATTTATGAGAGGACCAAAGAAATCGGTGTTATGAAGGTCTTAGGCTGTGATATGGGAAATATCCGCAGTATGTTCCTTATTGAATCCGGCTTTATCGGTTTTATGGGTGGCGTGCTGGGAGCGCTGTTAAGCTATGGAGTGTCTGTGATAGTCAACCGTTTTGTAAGTATGTCTGATATGATGGGAATGAGCGGAAATCTGTCAAGGATTCCTTTATGGCTGGCTTTTGCAGCTATTGGTTTTGCTGTTTTTGTGGGTATGGCAGCTGGTTTTATGCCTGCTATGCGTGCTATGAAATTAAGTCCGCTGGCAGCGATCCGAAACGAATAAAAGAACAAACAGTATCTGATCCAGACAAGGAAGTAAGATGGAATCATAAGAAAAACTAATAAGTAAAACTTCTAAAAAGCACTTGCATTATTAGTAAAAAGCATATATATTAAAAGCAGTTAGAGAGCACAGCGTGTGACTGGCGGAAAGTGGATCAACCACAGGGAGCACGCAGAAAGTGAGAGCCGTCCGCCTGGGCACGAAATGATGTTATTCGTGTACAGGTGGGCGGTTTTTATTAAATTCAGGAGGACTTTACTATGTATATGAAAAATCTGGAACAGGAATTAAAAGAAAATGCATATCCGGGCCGCGGCATTGTTATCGGTGAAAGCAAAGACGGAAAAACAGCTGTCACTGCTTATTTTATCATGGGGCGCAGTTCAAACAGCCGTAACCGTGTTTTTGTGGAAGAAGGAGAGGGCATCCGTACCCAGGCGTTTGATCCTGCAAAATTAGAAGATCCAAGCCTGATCATTTATGCACCGGTCCGCGTACTGGGAAATAAGACTATTGTTACAAATGGCGATCAGACTGATACCATTTATGAAGGAATGGATCATCAGCTTACCTTTGAACAGTCTCTTCGCAGCCGTGAGTTTGAGCCAGATGCTCCAAACTATACACCACGTATTTCCGGTGTGCTCCATGTGGAAAATAAAAAATACAGCTATGCAATGTCCATTTTAAAGAGTAACCAGGGAAATCCGGATTCCTGTCTGCGTTTTACATTTGCATATGAGAATCCGGTTCCTGGAATGGGTCATTTTATCCATACATATATGCATGACGGCAGTCCGCTTCCAAGTTTTGAGGGAGAACCAAAGCCTGTAGAAATCGATGGTACGATTGATGAATTTACAGATAAGGTATGGAACAGTTTAAACGAAGACAACAAGGTGTCCCTGTTCGTGCGTTTTATTGATATTGAAACAGGTAAATGGGAGACTCGTATTGTAAATAAAAATCAGTAAGGACTAGTATAATCCACAATAATTATCCGCCCCTTTCACTTGTCTAAATTTCCATCT
>UQJF01000067.1 GCA_900541315.1 uncultured Clostridium sp.
GAGATGTAGCTCCGTCTCGTGGGCTCGGAGATGTGTATAAGAGACAGATATTAAGACTACGATCACAGCGGATAATGCAAGAGTTAATGTGCTGTCCCTGATCAGTGTATTTGTGGTAGTCATGTTCAGCTTCCAGTCTGTACTTGTCCCCATCATTGTTATGATCCCTATTGAGGCAGCTATTTATATCAATATGGCGGTGCCTTATCTGGTTGGCGAGACGCTGGTTTACATGGGCTACATTATCGTAAGCAGTATCCAGCTGGGGGCTACAGTAGACTATTCGATCCTGCTTACTAATAACTACATGGCCTGCAGAAAGACCATGAAGAAGAAGGAAGCTGTGGTGGAGGCGCTGGCTATGTCCTGTTCCTCGGTATTTACTTCAGGAACTATTCTGATACTGGCAGGTTACATTGTATATATGATTTCCAGTACGGCGGCTATAGGCGGACTGGGACATCTGATCGGAAGAGGTGCACTGCTTAGCGTGTGTCTGGTACTTACCATTTTGCCGGCACTGCTAGTCCTCTGTGACGGTATAATCACAAGTAATGAAATGGACCGCTTTAAGAAGTATTTAAAACGAAGACATGAAAAGCGGAAAGCCTTAGTAAAATCCGGAATTGGGGCAGTTAAGAAAAAAGCGTCAGCAGCCCTGGCAAGAAGAGGCAGTCAGACAGCGGAGGTAGATGGAAATGAAATTTAGAAAAAGAGTGACAGCTTCTGTTTTAACGGCAGCATTGCTTTGCACATCAGCAGGCAGCGTTCCTGTATATGGCGCACCGGCAGGCGCAGATGTAGATGAGACCATGTATGTGAACCTGGATTACTACGGAAAAACAACAAAGGTAAACGTAGTAAAAGGGGTAAATTTAAATGGTCTTGGCAAGATCACTGATTATGGAAATTATATCAATGTAGAAAATATGAGTACCAGTGATGCTCCGGTTTTAGGAGATGGAAGCGTGACCTGGAACCTGCCGGAAGGTCAGAATGGCCGTTTTTATTATAAGTGTACCATGGACAATGAACAGGTGGTACTTCCATGGGATTTTGATGTGTCCTATAAGTTAAACGGTGTTCCCACAGACGGTGACAAACTGGCAGGTGCAGGGGGCCTGATCGAGATCAATGTGAAGGCTACGCCAAATGATAATGCTAATCTGTATTACCGCAATAATATGATGTTAATGGTGACAGTTCCTGTAGATATGTCTAAATGCTACAGTGTAGACGCAGATGGTGCCCAGATCCAGAGCCTTGGATCTACCACAGCAGCTGTATTTTCCGCCCTTCCGGGGGAAGAAGGAGATTATACCGTCCGTATTGGTACAGACAGCTTTGAAACTACCGGTGTGATCATGGCAATGGCACCTGGCACTATTGATGACCTGAACCATATTAAGGACCTGAAAGAAGCGAAGGATACATGGAAAGACGCAGGAGATGCTTTATATGACAGTCTGGAGCAGATGGCAAAATCCGTAGAATCCATGCGTGATGGCATTAACCAGGTACAGTCCGGTGTTTCTTCTGCTGAAAGTGCAAGACAAAAATGGAGTGCTAATAAAGATAGTATATTAGCCGGAAATGACCAGACCTTAGAGTCACTGACTGCATTGTCACAGCAGCTGGAAACTCTGGTCCCTCATTTGCAGACAGCTAAGGATACGGCAGAAACAGTACATAACAGCATGGGTGATATTGTAAATACCATGGGGGATATGCAGCAGCCGCTGCGTAAAATGTATGACCGTCTCCGCAATATCAGCACCACTTCCCAGTCTTTAGGGGAACAGTTAGATGATGTAAGAGAAGATATGGCATGGCTGATCCAGAATAATGCCCAGTTCCAGGTGCAGACAACGACGATTTTAGAGGCACTTCCGGAACTGATCGCAAGCCTGGAGGATTATGATGTGGATGATCTGGATCTGGGTGATCTGGAAGATACAGATACAAGGACCATCGCAGATGATCCGGATGATGACAGGGAAAACAAGGCAGATACGTATTCTGGAAACCAGGAAGATCCTGATATAAACAAGGCAGACAGCTCAGATACAGTAACAGAAGATAAAACCAGTGGTGATATGGCTTCTGAAGCGGCTGGTGCAGATCATGAAGACGGTGGGGCAGAGGAAGATAACAGTTCCCATACTGCAGAAAGTGCAGCAGGAACAGATAACCGTTCTGATGCTGCAGATGGAGCAGACATAAGTGATGCCCAGACACTTAGCAAGGCTCATATTGAAAAGCATGAGGTTCCTCTGGTTGGCGCTCCGTCCGGCGTTGACCTGGTAACTCTTTATAAAATGTTATCCAAGATCGATAAGGACAGCCGTGAATTTACTCAGGTTGCATCTAATCTGATGGACAATGTAGGAGATGCAGCAAAATATGGTGCAGACCTGACAGACAGCATGGATCTGATGATCGAAGACCTGACTGCTCTTCATGATTCACTGGATATGTATTATCCGGATCTGCAGGCATCCCTGGATGATCTGTCCGAGCTGGTAAACCGCACTACAGATGCCATGAATAAGGGTATCAGCACTATGACCATTGTGCAGAATACCTTAAAAGCTACCAGCGGTGATATAGATGAGGCTGCAAAGAACAGCTTAAGAGGCAGCATGGAGCTTTTTGATAAGAGCCTTAGCATCTTAGACAGCACCACAGGCGTAAGAACGGCAGGCCGTACCATGAAAGATGTTATGGATGAACAGCTAGATAAATTTGACACTGATAACCGCTTCTTATTTATTGATCCGTCAGAGGATAAGGTTTCCTTTACTTCTGATAAAAATCCGGCTCCAAAAACCTTGCAGGTAGTCCTGCGCACAGACGAGATCAGCCTGGATGATGAAAATAACAAGGAAACTGATGCAGAGGCAGAGAAGGTAAATGAAGGCCCGTTAAAAAGGATGTGGAATGTGCTGGTACAGATGTGGAAGGCCATCATCTCAATTTTTAAAAACAGATAGTCAGCTGCTCTTGTTTCTGGTATGATAGAAACAAGGGTCAGAAAAAATACAGACCCTCGGCATATGGGATGACATGCCGGGGGTCTTGTTTTGTAATTCTGTCAGTGGGCAGATAGCATGGCTATATAGCGGGAGAAAAACATGGAAACAGTAGGAAAGCAGGAAAAAACGAAATACAAACTGGCAGCGTCTATGAAAGAATGCATGAAGCAGATGCCGGTGGATAAGATAACAGTAAAAAATATCGTAGAAGGCTGCGGTGTTGCAAGGCAGACCTTTTACCGGAATTTTTTAGATAAATATGATCTGATCAACTGGTATTTTGACAAACTGGTACTCCAGTCTTTTGAGCAGATCGGCATGGGACATACAGTTGGGGAGAGCCTGACACAGAAGTTTGAATTTATTGTTAATGAAAAGGTATTTTTTACAGAGGCATTTCGCAGTGATGACCGCAACTCCTTAAAAGAACATGATTTTGAACTGATCCTCCAGTTCTATCAGGATCTGATCGGGCGAAAGACCAGCAGGCCTTTAGGGGAAGATCTGCAGTTTCTTCTGGAAATGTATTGCAGAGGTTCCATTTACATGACTGTAAAATGGGTCCTTACAGGAATGAAGGATTCACCTGCGAAAATGTCAAAAAAGCTGGTAGAGGCCATGCCACCGAGATTGGCTGCTGTTTTTGATGAGCTGAAGCTGCTGTAAACCGGGTGCTTTGTTATATATAACACAAAACGATATTATCAATATACAGATAATACGACTAGCTGTATATAAAGTGATATGTACGATTTTAATAAATATTACATGCAAAAATAAAAAATATTATCAAAAAGTGACAGACGGGCAAGTTTGTCACTTTTATTTTGGGAAAAGTGTTGTTATAATATTAACGAAACGAAAAAGAACATAAAAAGCTGTTCTGGACTTCCCGGAACACATGATTTTTATGTACTCCCGGAAAACCGGCCGCAAAGCAGGTGCAGGAAAGCTTTAGGGAGTATATACACAAAAAAAGGAGAATGTATCATGGCAAACAGAATCGTATTAAATGAAACTTCTTATCATGGCGCAGGCGCTATTGCTGAGATCGCTAATGAAGCAAAAACAAGAGCTTTTAAGAAGGCTTTCGTATGTTCAGATCCAGACCTGATCAAATTTGGCGTAACAAAGAAAGTTACAGATGTACTGGATAATGCAGGTCTTGCATATGAGATCTACTCTAATATCAAACCAAACCCAACTATTGAGAATGTACAGACTGGTGTAGCAGCATTTAAGAAATCCGATGCTGATTATCTGATCGCTATCGGCGGCGGTTCTTCTATGGATACAGCAAAAGCAATCGGTATCATCATTGCCAATCCTGAATTTGAAGATGTAAGAAGCCTGGAAGGTGTAGCACCTACCAAGAAGCCATCTATCCCGATCATCGCAGTTCCAACTACAGCAGGAACAGCAGCAGAAGTTACCATTAACTACGTTATCACTGACGTGGAAAAGAAACGTAAATTCGTTTGTGTAGATACACATGATATTCCGGTTATCGCAGTTGTTGACCCGGATATGATGTCCTCTATGCCAAAGGGTCTGACCGCATCTACCGGTATGGACGCTTTAACACATGCAATTGAAGGATACATCACCAAGGGTGCATGGGAGATGACTGATATGTTCCATTTAAAGGCAATCGAGCTGATCTCCAAGAACTTAAGAGGCGCTTGCGAGAATACAAAAGAAGGCCGTGAAGGAATGGCTTTAGGACAGTACATCGCAGGTATGGGCTTCTCCAACGTAGGTTTAGGAATCGTTCATTCCATGGCACATGCTTTAGGTGCTGTTTATGATACTCCTCATGGTGTTGCAAATGCGATCCTGCTTCCAACTGTTATGGAATACAACGCACCATGCACAGGAACCAAATACAAAGATATCGCTGTTGCAATGGGTGTTGAAGGTGTAGAGAACATGAGCCAGGAAGAGTACCGCAAGGCAGCTGTAGATGCAGTTAAGAAGCTGTCTGCTGATGTTGGTATCCCAGCTGACTTAAAGGCTATCGTTAAGACAGAAGACGTTGATTTCCTTGCACAGTCCGCAATGGATGATGCATGCCGCCCAGGCAATCCAAAAGATCCGACCTTTGAAGACATCAAGAACTTATACTTATCTTTAATGTAAAGGCAGAGAGAAAAAAACAAGCGACCGTCCCGTTTTTCGGGACGGTCATTTGCTTTTTCTCTGCCATTAACGAATGGCCCGCCTGCGTCAGCAGGCAATGGAGCGCGATAGCGCGGGGCCATGAGTGGATCCTTTGCAAGTGGAGGTTATTCACGCTATTCACACCCCACCGCCCCATTCGGTGCGGCCTTTTTTTACCCCCAAACCGTTAAAAATGCATTATCTACATATAGATAATATGCTGCGACTTTACAAACAATTTACCTGAACTTTACATAACCGACCAACAATCCGTATTGACGATTGATAAAATATCCCGTATAATGAGCAAGTGTAAACTAAAGGTAAAACGCATGTAAAAAACAGGAAAAAATCAGTATTATCCGAATGTTGATAATACAAAAATATCCTGTTTTTTAAGGAAAAAGGAGTAAAAAATGGGAGTTGAATTGCTTTTGGGCCTTCTGGGAGGTCTGGCGCTGTTCCTGTATGGAATGCAGATGATGAGCAATAATCTGGAAGCAGCTGCCGGAAACAAGATGAAGCAGATCCTGGAAAAGCTGACCACCAACCGCTTTATGGGAATCCTGGTAGGCGCAGGCATCACAGCACTGATCCAGTCATCTTCAGCTACAACAGTTATGACAGTAGGCTTTGTAAACTCAGGTCTTATGTCTTTAAACCAGGCTGTGTGGATCATTATGGGTGCTAATATCGGTACCACCATTACCGGACAGCTGATCGCTTTGGACGTAGGTGCTTTAGCACCGCTGATCGCATTTATCGGTGTTGTACTGGTGGTTTTTGTTAAGAACAAAAAGCTGCAGCACATCGGCGGCATTGTTGCCGGGGTAGGCGTTATCTTCATCGGTATGGGAATGATGAGCGATGCAATGCTTCCTCTTCGTGATGAACCGGAATTTATCCAGCTGATGACCAGCTTTAAAAACCCACTGTTAGGTGTTATGGCAGGCGCGCTGTTCACAGCAGTGATCCAGTCTTCCGCAGCTTCTATCGGTATCTTACAGGCACTGGCTGTAAGCGGCGTGATAGGTCTTCACAGTGCTGTGTTCGTACTGTTCGGTCAGAATATCGGTACTTGTATCACGGCTGTTCTGGCTTCTGTGGGAACCAACAGAAATGCAAAACGTACCACAGCCATCCATCTGATGTTCAACGTAGTCGGTACAGTTATATTTGTGGTATTGTGTATGGTAACGCCATTTGTAGACTGGATGATCGCCACTAACCCGGCAAATCCGGCTGCACAGATCGCAAATGTGCACACCATCTTTAATATTGCCACAACTGTAATCCTGTTCCCATTTGGGCCGATGTTAGTAAATATTGCAAAGAAGATCCTTCCGGATACCCAGGTAAAGCATGTGATGGATGCAGACCAGTGGTTTGAAGGCCTGATGGCTTCCAAACATCATCTGGGTGTTTCTACCATTGCCATCAGCCAGATCCATGAAGAAATCCGGGATATGCTGGCTATGGCTGCTGCCAATGTTTCTGACAGCTTTAAGGCCATGGAACAGGGACCAGGTGAAAATGGTATCCAGGAGATCACAGACAGAGAAGAAGAGATCGACCTTTCCAACGTACGACTGTCAAAGAAGATATCCAAAGTCCTTGTTTTAGACCAGACACCTCAGGATATTGAAGCATTAAATAAGATGTACAGTATTTTAGGAAATATTGAGCGAATTGGCGATCATGCCATGAACCTGGCAGAATATGCCCAGACGATCCAGGAAAAAAACCTGAATTTCTCAGATTATGCAAAAAATGAATTTAAGGTCATGGATGAAAGCTGTGCAGAAGGTATGGAGCTGCTCAGAATGGCGGCAGCCGGAGACAGTGGATTTACCTTAGAGAAGATCAAGGCCATAGAGCAGAAGATCGATGATATTACTGACAATTTCCGTCAGAACCAGATCGACCGTATGCGGGAAGGCCATTGTAATGTAGAGTCCTCTATCCTGTATTCAGAAATGCTCACAGACTATGAGAGAATCGGCGACCATATGTTAAACATTGGTGAAGCATATGATGTGATCCAGTGGAATAACGATAAAGAAGCGGTTCCTGCGGCCGAATAAAAAATATAAAACATGTTATGAAAATATGAAAAAAGCTGTATTTACTGAAGGATCAGTAGATACAGCTTTTTAATGTTCTTTCGGAATCTTATTATATAAAGAGTTGTCCAAAATGATATCAGGACTTCTTTAACGCTCTTGGCAGGTTCCAGCAATAATGAGTGGCTAAAAGGCGGATAGCAACCACTAAAACAGCGCTGATGATCATGGCAGCATCGTTATTAACAGGGCTGGAAAGCAGGAAAGAATAGCACATTCCCCCTGCAATGGAAGCACAGGCATAAACATGTTTTTTCAGGATATAAGGAGTCTGCCTTGCCATAATATCCCTTAAAAGCCCGCCGCCTACGCCGGTAAGAACTCCTAAGAAAACAGAGAGAAAATGATAATTCCCGTATCCAGCCATTACAGCAGTATCAATACCTGTTACTGTAAAAGCAGCCAGTCCAATAGCATCAAAAATATTCATCAGCTTTTCATAAGTGATGATGCAGTCACCCTCTAAGAAATGCTGGTTCATACGGATGACTGTAAAAAGGATCAGGACAGTGACAAATGCCATGATCGTGTAAACCGGGTTGGTAAAAAGGCTGGGAGGAACGATCCCTAAAAGGATGTCCCTCATCATACCTCCGCCAACTGCTGTTGTAACACCTAATACAATGATCCCCAGAAGATCAAGATTCTGCCGGATAGCCACCATAGCGCCGGAAGAGGCGAAAGCAATGGTTCCCACAGCCTCGATCAGAAAGAAGATTGAAATAGAATTCCCCATGATTGATCAGATCTCCTGTAATTACAGTAAGTAGATTTTATGCTTCCTGCAGGTATCACGCATTTCCTGCGGCCAGATACTTGCCTGTACTTCGCCGATATGGGCTCTGTCCAGTAAAAGCATGCACAGACGGGACTGTCCGATACCACCGCCGATGGTATAAGGAAGCTCTCCGTTTAAAAGCATCTTGTGATAAGGAAGCTCCATACGGTCTGTGCAGCCGGATTTTTCAAGCTGTTCCCTTAAAGAAGTCTCATCTACACGGATACCCATGCTGGAGATCTCCAACGCGCAGTTTAAGGTTGGATACCAGAAAAGGATATCACCGTTTAATTTCCAGTCATCATAGTCTGGTGCACGGCCGTCATGTGGCTTTCCGTTGGCTAACTTGTCACCGATCTGCATTAAAAATACGCAGCCGTGTTCTTTGGTGATCAGGTTTTCACGTTCCTTTGGGGTTTTATCCGGGTACATAGCTTCCAGTTCACTGGTAGTGATAAAGAAGATATTATCTGGCAGCTGGTTTACAGCCTGAGGATATTTGTACCATACTTCGTGCTGCATGTGCTTGATGATCTTAAAGATCAGACGTACAGTATCCTTTAAGGTCTTTTCATTGCGGTCTTCCCTGGTAATGACTTTCTCCCAGTCCCACTGGTCTACGTAGCAGGAGTGGAGATTGTCCAGCTCCTCATCCCGGCGGATGGCGTTCATGTTGGTGTAAAGACCTTCTCCTGGCTGGAAACCATATTCTTTTAATGCCATACGTTTCCACTTTGCAAGGGAGTGTACAACTTCCATGGTCTCACCAGGAATAGCAGCCATATCGAAAGATACAGGGCGTTCTACGCCGTTTAAGTTATCATTTAAACCGCTGCTTTTTTCTACAAATAAAGGTGCGGAAATACGTTCCAGGTGCATCTCGCGTCCCATTTCCTTCTGGAAAGTATCGCGGATATATTTAATGGCATCCTGGGTCTCACGTATATCCAGCCGGGGATCATAGTGCTCCGGTATAAACAGTTCCATTGATATATTCCTCCTGAGAAATGTTATGTTCCCCCGAAAAGTTCTGGAGAACATACAATATGTACATGGTAACATTATTACAAAGAAGCTTCAAGTAAAAAATGATAAGAAAGTCAAAGGTTTTATGAAAAATTACTTCCTGTAAAAAATGCCATATGGCATTTTTTTATTTTTCTATTTTGTGTATACTGATATTAGATATGAAAATAAAGCAAAAATGTATAAAAAACGGAAAAATAATGGGAGGGAATGAAAATAATGAAGAAATTTAAACGTATTTTTTTGATAGTAATGGATTCTTTTGGCGCAGGTCATGCAAAAGACGGGGCTGCTTACGGCGATGACGGTGCAGATACCATGGGTCATATTGCTGAGAAGCATGATAACTGGAAAATCCCAAACCTTACAAAGCTGGGGCTGGCGAATTTACATCCTTTAAAGGGAGTAACACCTGCAGAACATCCATTGGGCTATCAGCTGGTCCTTAATGAAAAAAGCTGCGGAAAAGACACTATGACAGGACACTGGGAAATGACGGGTATTTATACCACAAAGCCATTCGTTACATTTACAGACCATGGTTTCCCACCTGAACTGATCCATGAACTGGAAGAACGTACCGGACATAAGATCATTGGAAATAAAAGCGCCAGCGGTACAGAGATCCTGGATGAGCTGGCAGAAGAGGAGATCGCAACCGGTCACATGATCGTGTATACATCTGCTGATTCAGTGCTCCAGATCTGTGGAAACGAGGAAACCTTTGGGCTGGATGAGCTTTACCGCTGCTGCAAGATCGCCAGGGAGCTGACTTTAAAGGATGAGTGGAGAGTAGGACGCGTCATTGCAAGACCTTATGTAGGAAAGAAAAAAGGTGAATTCAAGCGTACCAGCAACCGCCATGATTATGCCTTAAAACCAACAGGAAAAACAGCTTTGGATGCATTAAAAGAAAACGGATATGATGTGATCTCTGTAGGAAAGATCCGAGATATTTTTGACGGGGAAGGCATTACAGAGGCTTATAAATCAAAGAGTTCTGTTCACGGCATGGAACAGACCATCGACATTTTGCAGAACAATGATTTTACAGGTCTTTGCTTTGTCAATCTGGTTGATTTTGATGCACTCTGGGGGCACAGAAGAAATCCGGAAGGCTATGCAAAAGAAGTGGAAAGCTTTGATGTAAAGCTGGGTGAGCTGTTAAAGGATCTGAAAGAGGATGATCTGTTAATGATCACAGCAGACCATGGAAATGATCCTACATGGACCGGTACAGACCATACGAGAGAGCAGGTACCGCTGTTAGTTTATTCCCCGTCATTAAAAGGAGATGGAAAACTGGAAGAAGCAGATACCTTTGGTGTTATCGGTGCTACGATTGCAGATAATTTTGATGTGAAAATGCCGGAAGGAACCATTGGAACTTCTATTTTAGGGCAGTTTAAATAATTGAGAACAGTATCTGTATTTTTTAAGCAGGCGGGAGAAAAGCTTCTGCCTGTTTTTTGTATTCCCGTTAAAAAGGACTGCAAAGGGTTTATAAACTGTTTCATTGAAATGAAAGGCTGTCTGTGGTATTATGTTGATTGACATAATTTGCAGGAAGGCAGAGAAATTAATGGAAAATGTAAAGACAGAGGTCATGGAAAAGATAAAAGAAGCCCAGAAAGTCCTCATTGGGATCGGAAAAGAATGGGCGCTGAGGGATGATGAAAAAGATATCCGCTTTTGCCATTTAACAGATCCATCCCAGGCTGATCTGAAGGCAGCTTATGAAGCCCTCTATGATCTGATAAAAGAGAAAGACTATTACATTGTCACTACTTTAACAGACGGGGCTGTTTATGAAATGCCCTTTGATAAAAACAGGATCGTGGCTCCCTGCGGAAATATCCACTGGAGACAGTGTTCTAAGGCATGTACCAAGGATATCTGGGAAGAAAGTGAAGTGCCAGATGATGTCTGTCCACACTGCAAAGCCCCGCTTACAGGAAATACTATAAAGGCAGAAACATATATTGAAGAAGGCTATCTTCCAAGATGGAAAGATTATATGAAATGGCAGACCGGTACGATTAACCGTTCTCTTGTGATCCTGGAACTGGGAGAAGGATTCGCAACTCCCACTGTTATGCGCTGGCCTTTTGAAAAGATCATTTATTTTAACCGTAAATCCAGATTATACCGTATAAATGAAAGCTTTTACCAGCTTCCTAAGGAGGCGGAGGAACGTGGTGTTTCTGTCCATGAAAATTCTGTCCGCTGGATGCTTGAAAAATAAGATAGCAGTGTAAAAGACAGATAAAAGACGAAAGTGAGGAATGACCATGATCGCTGTAATAGACTATGATGCAGGAAATTTAAAAAGCGTGGAAAAAGCATTAGCTTATCTTGGAGAAACACCGGTCATCACCAGAGACAGGGAAGAACTTCTGGCGGCTGATAAAGTGATCCTTCCGGGAGTTGGTGCTTTTGGGGATGCAATGGAACGTCTGCACCAGTATGGACTGGTAGATGTGATAAAAGAGATCGTAAAAAAAGGGACCCCTTTTCTGGGGATCTGTCTGGGACTGCAGCTGATGTTTGAAAGCAGCGAAGAAAGCCCTGGTGTAGAAGGTCTTGGACTGCTTCCGGGAAAGATCCTAAAGATACCGGAAGCACCGGGGATGAAAGTTCCACATATGGGCTGGAACTCCCTGAAAGTACGTCCGGATTCCAGATTGTTTCAGGACATTCCAGATGGCAGTTATGTATATTTTGTCCATTCCTATTATCTGAAAGCAGGATCAGAAGATATTGTAGCAGCTACTACGGAATACGGGACACATATTCACGCAGCAGTCGAGAAAGGAAACCTGTTCGCCTGCCAGTTCCATCCGGAAAAGAGCAGCCAGACAGGTCTTAAGATCCTTGAAAACTTCATTAAACTGTCATAGTGGCTTTTACACATACCTGGAGAAAGGAAAATAAAATATGTTTACAAAAAGGATCATTCCATGCTTAGATGTGAATAACGGCCGTGTTGTAAAAGGCGTTAATTTTGTAAATTTAAAAGATGCCGGTGATCCGGTGGAGATAGCGGCAGCTTATGACAAAGCAGGAGCAGATGAACTGGTATTTCTTGATATTACTGCGTCCTCTGACCACAGAAAAACAGTAGTAGATATGGTGCGCAAGGTGGCAGAAAAGGTGTTTATCCCTTTTACAGTAGGCGGTGGGATCCGTACAGTGGAAGATTTCCGCATGCTTCTTCGGGAAGGCGCTGATAAGATATCCATTAACTCATCTGCCATTGATAACCCGCAGCTGATCCATGATGCAGCACAGAAATTCGGAAGACAGTGCGTTGTGGTAGCGATCGATGCCAAGCGCAGGGCAGATGGTTCCGGGTGGAATGTATACAAACACGGCGGACGTTTAGATACAGGTCTGGATGTGCTGGAATGGGCGAAAAAAGCAGATTCATTAGGCGCAGGTGAGATCCTTCTTACCAGTATGGACTGCGATGGCACAAAAGCCGGATATGACAATGAACTGACTGCAGCAGTAGCAGATCTGGTAAGCATTCCTGTGATCGCATCTGGCGGTGCAGGTACAAAAGAGCATTTTTATGATGCATTAACAAAAGGCAAAGCAGATGCGGTCCTGGCTGCTTCCCTGTTCCATTATAAGGAACTGGAGATCTGTGAGCTGAAGGATTATCTGGCTGACAAAGGTATTTCCGTTCGGAGATAAGGGTGTGCCTGAAGAGAACATACAGGAGAAAAGGAGCATAAAATGGCTGCGATATCTAATGACTGGCTGGCTCCCTTAAGCGGAGAGTTTAAAAAGCCATATTATAAAAAATTATATGAAACTGTAAAACATGAGTATGAAACAAGAGAGATTTTTCCGGCACCAGATGACATTTTCAATGCCTTTGCCTTTACACCACTGGAAAAGGTAAAAGTAGTGATCCTGGGTCAGGATCCCTATCACAACAATGGCCAGGCCCATGGCCTGAGTTTTTCCGTAAAGCCGGATATAGATATTCCGCCATCTTTGGTGAATATTTATCAGGAGCTGCATGATGACCTGGGTTGTTACATACCAAATAACGGTTATCTGAAGAAATGGGCAGACCAGGGCGTTATGCTTTTAAACACAGTTCTGACTGTGCGGGCCCATCAGGCAAATTCCCACCATGATATTGGCTGGGAGCAGTTTACGGATGCTGCCATCCGTGTGTTAAATGAACAGGATCGTCCCATGGTCTTTATCCTGTGGGGCAGACCGGCTCAGGCAAAGAAGGCTATGTTAAACAATCCAAAGCATATGATCTTAGAGGCACCCCATCCAAGCCCATTATCTGCATACAGAGGATTTTTCGGCAGCCGTCCTTTCAGCAAGACCAATGATTTCCTCAGGAAACATGGTTTAGAGCCTGTTGACTGGCAGATCGAAAACATAGAAAAGCAGGCGAAATAAGCTGACGTGATCAAAAAATGATATATAAGGAGCAATTATGAGTATAGTAGAGATTTTAAAGGTGATCGTTCTGGGAATTGTAGAAGGTTTCACAGAATGGATGCCGATCAGCAGCACCGGCCACATGATCCTGGTAGATGAGATCATCCGGTTAAACCAGCCGGATGCGTTTAAAGACATGTTCCTGGTGGTGATCCAGTTAGGCGCCATCCTAGCGGTTGCAGTAATGTATTTTCACAAATTAAACCCATTCAGCCCAGCAAAGTCTTCCAGACAGAAACAGGCTACATGGGCATTGTGGATCAAGATCGTGATCGCATGTGTCCCGGCAGCTGTATTCGGACTTCTTTTAGATGACTGGATGGAAGCACATTTATACAACGCCTATGTGGTAGCTGCCACACTGATCATTTACGGTGTACTGTTTATTGTTCTGGAAAACAGTTCTATTACAGCCAATCCGTCTATTACCAAAGTAGGTCATATTTCTGCAAAAACAGCCCTTTTTATCGGTCTGTTCCAGCTTCTGTCCCTGATACCGGGTACGTCCCGTTCCGGATCTACGATTTTAGGAGCCATGGTACTTGGCTGTTCCAGAGGTGCGGCAGCTGAATTTTCCTTCTTTTTAGGGATCCCGGTCATGTTCGGGGCCAGCTTTTTAAAGCTTGTAAAGTTTTTCATAAAAGGCAATGCCCTGACCGGGCCGCAGATTTTTTACACCATTCTGGGAATGCTTGTTGCATTTGGCGTATCTGTATACTCTATCCAGTTCTTAATGGGGTATGTGCGCAGGCATGATTTTAAATTCTTTGGTTATTATCGTATTATTTTAGGTATTGTGGTGCTGGCATACTTCGGGATCACAGCACTGGCATCATAGTAGGGGTGGTATAAAAAAACTCCGTCCTGCTCATATATCAGGAACGGAGTTTTTTTAACGATTATTTTTAATCTGCCATTTCAGCAATATCATACAGCAGCTTTTCAGACTCATCCCAGCCCAGACATGGGTCGGTAATGGACTGTCCGTAGCAGTGTTCGCCGATCTTGTGGTTTCCTGGCTCGATGTAGCTTTCGATCATCAGACCCTTTACCAGATGACGGATATCATCAGAATGACGGCGGCTGTGGAGAACTTCTTTTGCGATACGTACCTGTTCTGCATACTTTTTGTTGGAGTTGGAATGGTTGGTATCTACGATGCAGGCCGGGTTCTTTAAGTTTCTCTTGGAGTAAAGCTCAAAGAGCAGGTGCAGGTCCTCATAATGGTAGTTAGGGATGCACTGGCCATGCTTGTTTACAGCACCGCGCAGAATGGTATGTGCCAATGGGTTTCCGGGGCAGGAAACTTCGTCACCGCGGAAGATAAAATCATGAGGCAGCTGGGCTGCTACAACAGAGTTTAACATAACGCTAAGATCGCCGCTGGTAGGATTTTTCATGCCCACCGGTACGTCACAGCCGCTGGCTACCAGACGGTGATACTGGTTTTCAACAGAACGGGCGCCAACTGCGATATAGGACATAATATCGGACAGATACTGAAGGTTATCCGGATACAGCATTTCGTCAGCAGTGGACATTCCGGTCTCGCGGAATACCTTCATGTGCATATGACGGATGGAAATGATTCCCTGGAGCATATCCGGCTTTTTCTCAGGATCAGGCTGGTGGAGCATGCCCATATAGCCTTCGCCTGTGGTTCTTGGCTTATTGGTGTAAACTCTTGGAACAATGAGAAGTCTGTCTTTGGTCTTCTCCTGAACCTTTGCAAGACGGTTTGTATAGTCGCAGACAGCATCTTCATTATCAGCGGAGCAAGGTCCGATGATAACAAGGAATTTATTGCTTTCTCCGGTAATTACTTTTTTGATCTCTTCATCTCTTTCAGCTTTTAAAGCTGCCAGCTTTTCAGGCAGAGGAAACTGCTCTAAGATCTCTGCGGGGCTTGGAAGTTCATTTACAAGTGTGAAACTCATTGGTCTTTATCCTCCCGATGTAACTTTAGTATGGCTCAATTTTCTTTAGGACTCATTATAGTATAACTTTTGGGAAGTTGCAACGCAAAAAAATCCCATTGACAAAAATAGGATAACTGCCTATAATAGCCTTAATTTCATGACTTGGCAATGATGGGAACAAGTAATTTTCTGCAAAAGCATACAGAAAGCAGCCGGCTGATGAGAGGCGCATGGAAAGCAGGATATGAATACATCCCTGAGCTTTGCACTGAATAATGATAAGATCGTTTAGTAGGCTGCAACGGAGGCGGTACACGTTATAGTACCAGGGTATCCTCGAAAGAGCGTACCTTTTAAGGCAGACAGTGTGAGCTGTCTGTAAATTAAGGTGGTAACACGGATCTTTATGCTTCGTCCTTTAGGTGGACGGAGCTTTTTTATTTTATTTAATAGTTACAGTTCAGCCATGCGCTGGTTTGAATGAGGGAGTGTGTTGCAAGCTTGCTT
>UQJF01000068.1 GCA_900541315.1 uncultured Clostridium sp.
GAACCCACCATGCTTCTTGTTTTCATGAATATGGAAACAAGAAGATGTCATGGCTAAACTGTAACTTTCCGTGTAAAAGTACCGCAGCAGGTCTCCCCGCAGTCACAGGCTCCTTCGCCCCGGATGTCGATCTTACCTGCACAGCAGCAATGATCCTCATTATGGCTGCAGTTATCAGCATCACAAACTACATCCAGCTTAGATTCCGGTGTTTTAAAAAGGTTCTTAAAAACACCGCCAGTGTTTTCAGAAAAGCTTGCGCAGCAGGTATCATCTGCACATTTTGCATCTGCGCCTTCTACATTAATAGAACTTTTACAGCAGTAGCCTTCTGAGTTGTGTACACAATTATTTGCGCTGCATTCCAGTTTTGTCATGTCTGGTCCCTCCTGAATTTTTATGATCCTTCAACGATCTTATACTGTTCCCGGATACTACGTTTCGTAAATAACTGTACCAGGAACATATTTCATAGTTACCAGACTATTATGTTTCAAAACTTCATTTTTATTCTTTTTTATTTTTTTAATTCTTTTACTGCTCTTCTTACTGTACTTTCCTGTTCATGGCCCGAAGATCCTTGGTACAGGTACTTTCTGTGCCATCCATATGGTACATATCACCCTCTGTGATCCAGGTATACACTTTTACATCATCTATGTAAACTTTTCCCGTTCCCTGGACTGTAAAGCTTACTTCACTGATGGCAATACCCGGAAATGTCAGTTCTATGATCTGCGGGGCTCCTGCCGGTACAGTCTGGCTCTTTTCTCCGCCCCGGACTGTAACCCGGCAGTTTCCATCTCCTTCCAGCCAAAACCTTACATGTGCCTTTTTCCCATTTCCACCTGCAGACCGTTTTTTAATATTCTGGGAAATTTCCCCAAAAGGAGGAATAACAGCCATTTTATTTCCATCCCGCTCTTCTATATAACTTCCACTGGAGAAGTCCCATCCCTGTTTATCCAATGCAAACTGCGGATTATAAAGCTTATTATCCCCATAGTCCCTGTAGGTCCAGATGGCATATCCAAGGGTCTTTGCCTTAAAAATATCTGACACACCATCCAGATAAGCACTTTTTTCCGATTCTGTCAGCTTTGCATTCTGCTCAAAGCCCGGAGTATTGTCTGTAAATAAGAACTGGTCCACATACAGCTTCTTACCACCGTTTGCAGCAGACAGCCGGTCTAAGTTCTGTCCTGTACCAGCCAGAGCCTGGGCTGCGCTTAATTCCTGCCCATTGCTTTCAAAGCCCATAGCGACACTATACATAGCACTGGTAAAGCTGGAAGAGCCACAGGTAAATGTGGCATCATGAAACACTCCTTCCAGTGTACCGTCCGGTCTTTTCACCGGATCGATATCCAGGCGTACTTCCATGGAAAGATCTGGAAATACGGCCTGTGTTTCTGCTAATATCTTATTTAAAAAATCATCATAAAACTGGTAAAAAACTTTTCGGCTATAGGTATTTAAACTATCCGGCAAATATACATCCTCATATGTTTTAAAGGTATCCTGATACATTTCTTCCAGTTCTTCTAATGTATAATGTTCTTTTACATACTGGGTATAACCGCATTTTGAAGCCATTTTCCTTCCTGCTAACCCGCTTCCGTAAAAAACGCTGTTTTCTGCAAAATTCCAGAAATCTTCCCATGTGATAAAGCCGCCGCAGAAATTTTCATGAACTGCTGCTCTTTCATACAAACGCTTTGCATATTGGATCCATGCCCGTTTTGTTCCATCATCATACAGCAGCTTTTCATAACGTTCCAGAACATTATCACCACTGTAATAATCCCAGGTATAACCTACACGCAGCATAACTTTAAGGTCCTGCCTCTGCGCTGCTTCCATAACGCGGTCAAACTTTTCCCAGGCATAGTCATTATAACACTGCGGATTCATGGACGGCTGGAATTCCCGCCATGGGACCACCAGGATAATGCTGTTAAATCCATCCTCTGCGATTTGTTTTAATTCTTCCTCCATATGGTTGCTTTCACTGTTCCAGAAGTTAATTACCCATTCATCTGAATAATAAGTAGCAGACTTTAAATAGCCACTTTCACCATTTCCATAGTCAGATGCTTTTTTAAATCCGCTGCAGAACAGAAAGGCAGACGCTGCTGCAATGAGAACAGCGCCTATTGTAAGCTTTTGTACTTTTATCTTCATTTGTTATTTTCTCCGTTGGTTGTTTTCTCTTTCCCCACGGCTAAGTTCCAGCCATACTGTACATAGCATAGTAATAAAGCAAGCTGCTCCGCCGATGAAATTGGATACAGGCTCAGCCATAAGGATACCGTCTGTTCCCAGATGGAAAATAGAAGGCAGAATGATGATCAGCGGTATTACAATGATCACTTTGCGGAAGATAGAGAAAAACACTGCATTCTTCGCTTTTCCAAGGCCAACAAAAATAGACTGGCCTGCAAACTGGAAAGCCATCATGAAAAAGCCGAAGAAATAAATACGTATGGCAGGTATTCCCGCATCTACCAGGTCACCGTTGCTGTTAAAAATACGGATAAAGAAACCAGGGAATGTATGGACGATAAACCACATTCCAAGGGTATATAAAACAGATATGGCAGATACAAACACAATAGCCTTTTTCACACGTCCATATTCTTTTGCACCATAATTATAGCCCATGACCGGCTGGGAACTGTGTGTAATGCCCTGGACCGGCATGGAGATCACTTCTCTGACTGTATTAATAACAGTCATGATACCTACATACAGATCGCCTCCTGTTTTCTGGAGCATGGCATTATACATGACCTGAACAGAACTGTTAGTGATAGACATGGTAAAACCACTCATTCCAAGACCGATGATCCGGAGGACTCTGCTGCGTTTTAACTTCATGGCATCCTTTTTAAGCTTTAAGATCGCCTTAGGGCCTGTAAGGAATTTTAAGATCCATATAGCTGAGATCAGCTGGGAAAAGATCGTAGCCAGTGCTGCTCCCTGAACCCCCATATGGAAAAAGAAAATAAATACTGGGTCTAACAGGATATTTGCAACTGCACCTAAAAGAACCGTCATCATACCGATGGTGCCAAAGCCCTGGGAGTTAATAAAGCTGTTCATTCCAAGGCCAGTCATAACAAAAAGATTTCCAATGAGGTAAATGGTGATATAAGCATCTGCATACCCGATGGTGGCGTCACTGGCACCAAATAAATACAGCATAGGCCGTTTAAATATCAGTCCCACTACAGTAAGGATCAGGCCTACAATGACCATCATGGCAAAGGAATTTCCCATAATGGCTTCTGCTTCTTCGTTGTTGCCTCTTCCTCTTTCAATAGAGCATAAAGGCGCACCGCCCATACCAAATAAATTGGCAAATGCAATGACAATGGATATGATAGGAAGGCAAAGTCCCAGCCCGGTTAAAGAAAGAGTTGCCTCATCCTTTAGCTGCCCAATATAAAGGCGATCTACAATGTTGTAAAGCACATTGATCAGCTGGGCCAAAGTCATAGGCACAGCCAGCTTTAATATATTTACAACAATACTTCCTTTGGCAAAGTTATTTCTTTCCTGTTTTTCTTCTGTCTCTTCTTTCTGTCCCATTTTTTCTCCCCTTATGTGTTTGTGTTGTCTGCTCTGTCTGGATGTGCCAAACTGTTATGAATGTTCCAGTTCCAGGCGCAGCTGCTTAAGATCCGCCGGATGATCGATATCCCTTAATTCCCGCTCATCCACTTCCATCATCCAGATATCTTCCGGATGCTCCTGCATGATCTGTCGTCCGCCCTGATCGCCTTCCAGGGCAAGAAGTTCCTTTTTATATTTTCCGGCAAACAGATTGGGACTGCCTCTGTGCCCCTTTGCACATACACAGCCGATTCCTTTACCGCTTTTTAAAAAGCCACGGACAAACTCTGCTATGGTCTCCCCCCTCATACATGGCTGGTCCGCTACAAAATAGAGGAATGCATCCGTGTCTTTCCTTGAAACTTCCGTTCCCAGCTTTAAAGATGCTGTGATCCCAAGATCACTGTCCTCATTGAAAATACGTTCTGCTTCAGGAACCCGGTCAAAAGAACCGGATAAGACTCTTTCATACTGGCTGATCAGAAAAAGTTCACACCGGATCTTGTCCTCTGCTAAAAGCCTGGCTGCTTTCTGCAAACTTAACAGCCCATGGAGATACAGCGGTTCGCCCTGAAATTCTGTTAGCAGCTTGTTTGTCCCATACCGCTTTCCAAACCCAGACGCCATATAGATCAGCGATACATTCATTTACACTCCTCCTTTATCTTTAATGTTCTCCCGGAATCTTAAAATAAGTCAAAAGAAGATTCTTCATACATTTTTCCTGTTAATATTCCCTGCTCTTCTCCAGCTGACTTTAAAATGTATTTCCCCTGTTCTTCTGTTTCCTTTGTATCTGCCTGGTTCAGCGCCATGATCACCAGAGAGTCTGAAAATACTTTTCTCAAAGGTTTCAGATATCCTTCCCTCATGAGATAAGCCATTTTTTCCTCTGTCATGATCCAGTGCCCGTTTTTTTCCTCATCTTTCAATTTTAAGAGGGCTTCTGACTGGTTTAAACGAAAACAACAGCTGTCTGACTGTTTTCCAATGGCACCAAGGCCATAGATACAGATAATGACACTGGAATTTTCCGGTATCACCGGCTCATTTTCCCCTGGAACTTTTACTGGAAGACGTTTAGATCCATCTGCTTCTATAAGCACAATATCTGCCAATGCCGCAGCCTGTTTGTAAAAATCCTTATCCCAGAAAGCAATCTTTCCATCCTTTACAGGGCGTCCTGCTACTGCGATGGATTCTTTCTCAAGCATGCTTCTTACCATTTCCAGATCCCGTTTAAAAACTGCAAAATGTTCTGGCTCTGCCATGTGGGTCGTGGTCATTACCAGTACCTTTAACCCTCGTTCTCTCCCTTCCCAGGCAAGACGGCGGATATATGAAGTTTTTCCTCCGCCTCCTGCAAATGAAAGGATGACCGGATGATCTTTTTGTGTGCGGAGATGTCTATCTATGGAAAGGGCCATCCACAGTGCATCTGTCTGCGTCCAGATTCCCCCATTTTTTACTGAAATCCTCAAAACAATTCCCCCAAAAATTTTGCCATTTGATACATTCTAACATACTTTTTTCAGACCGTAAAGAAATCTGCACCTTGAAGACACAAATGGAAATACAAATAAATCTACAAAAACAAAACGCAAAAAGACCCAAAACAGGTTTCCGGAAAATCCGGGCTGTTTCAGGTCCTTTAAGTTTCTTTAAATCTTATATTACCTAAGAAATTATTTTCTACAGATTACTTTATACATATCATAAGCCAGAGTTCCAAATACAAATGCTACTGTGATTGCTGCCATGTTCTTATCTTCCTTTCTGAGTCATAGTTTTTATAGTTACAGTTCAGCCATGCGCTGGTTTGAATGAGAAAGTGTGTTGCAAGCTTGCTCGCATAAGCACTTTTTCATCCAAATCAGCATATGGTGAACCCGCCGTGCTTCTTGTTTTCATGAATATGGAAACAAGAAGATGTCATGGCTGAACTGTAACATTTTTACCGGAACACAACCGGCAGATCCAAAAGCTCTGTTTTTACCACAATATAAGGGCTGGAGCTTTCTGTTCCTGTATTTTCTCCTGTTTCCGGTCCTTTTAACTCTGTATCAATAACAATGGAATTCCCCGTCAGATACAGTTCATTAACACTGATGCTGTATCCGCCGCCTTCCTGTGGCCCATATCCAACAGCTATGTACAGATTTTCATCTGTAGAATAAGTCATTTTAAAGGGAGCTGATGTTTTCTGGGCGATCAGCGTCTGTAATTCCTGTGGAAGTTCACTGTCCGAAACAGGCATGATCTCCAGATCACGTACTTTCTCCTCTTTTTTGTCCAGAATGCTGCAGCCGGATAAGAGCAGGGAAAATACTGTCATCCAGATGCAGACTTTACATAATAAATCCTTTACTTCTTTCACAAAATATCTCCCAGATATACTGTTACAACAATATATCCGGGAGATATGATATCTATGTCTGTCTGTTTAATATCTATCAGCAGATCTTTCTGATCCAGCCTTCCGGAGCTTCAATACGTCCCATCTGGATACCGGTTAAAGTATCATACAGCTTCTTGATCACTGGTCCCATTTCGTCCATGCCGCTTGGGAAACAGATTTCTTTGCCGTGGTCTACTACCTTGCCAACAGGGGAGATAACTGCTGCAGTACCGCAAAGTCCGCACTCAGCGAAGTCACCTAACTCAGACAGCTTAACCGGTCTCTGGGTAACCTTTAAACCAAGATAATGCTCTGCAACATATACCAGAGAACGTCTTGTAATAGAAGGAAGGATAGAATCAGACTTAGGAGTAACAACCTCGCCATCCTTTGTTACAAACAGGAAGTTTGCACCGCCAGTCTCCTCTACATAAGTTCTGGTTGCCGGATCCAGGAACATGTTCTCATCAAATCCATTTGCATGTGCTACTTCATGTGCATGAAGGCTCATTGCGTAGTTCAGACCAGCTTTTACATGGCCTGTTCCGTGAGGTGCTGCACGGTCAAAGTCGCTGACACAGATAGTGATCGGCTTAGCGCCGCCCTTGAAGTATGGTCCAACTGGTGTAACAAACATTCTGAACTGATATTCATGGGATGGCTTAACACCGATAACGGGACCTGAAGCAAACATATATGGACGGATGTATAAGGTTGCGCCGCTTCCGTAAGGCGGAACCCACGCTGCATTTGCCTTAACAACCTGATCCAATGCATCTAAGAATTTTTCCTTAGGGAATACTGGCATTTCCAGTCTCTCGGCAGAAGTCATCATACGTTCTGCATTCATATCAGGACGGAAGGTAACGATGCTTCCATCTTCTGTTGTATAGGCCTTTAAGCCCTCGAAGCATTCCTGGCAGTACTGTAAGATACCTGCACACTCATTAATCGTAACATTGGAATCAGCGGTCAGAGTTCCCTCGTCCCATGCTCCGTCTTTATAGTTTGATACATAACGCATATCTGTTGGCATATATGCAAAACCAATATTTGCCCAGTCAAGATTTTTCTTTTCCATGATCTTATATCCTCCGTTTCTTTTACTCAGATTTTCTCGGAATCTTTCTGTCTAAAACCTAAAATGCCTTACTATTTTTGACCGCTGTAACTAATTTAATGCTCATTATAGTCTCATTATTTCTGAAAATCAATGAAAATCTGTTTCATATACTATGCAATTCATGCATATCTGATATAACTGCGGGATTTAGCATATGCTTACACTATAGTTACTGGACACGGGCAGTTCATTTTCATTGTGTAACGTCACAGCCACATTCAGACACCATCGCCGGTTTATGTTGTTCTACGAACCGGCAGATAAGCGGGGACGGGCTGCCATAATAGGCAGTCATATCATCCATATGGATATCAGCTGTTTCCAAAAATTCTATATGCTTACTATGACAATATTTTTTTAATACCTGGATCACTTCACCCTTTTCTGCCGCAGAAATGATCTCCCACATTGCAATATCATATGGGTACAGGCATACTGCCACTTTCAGACGATCCGGATACTGCGCCATGACCTCAAGCCGTTCTTTCACTTTATCAAGTGCAGCAGCCGTATTCTCAAAAAATTCATTTTCACCAATGCAATAAAGAAGTGTTTTTTTCTGCCCGTTTCTGTTCTCTGGAGTTTCCTGACAATTTTCCACACCCAAAAATGCGCAGACCGGCTCTATTTTTTCATTCCAGACTGCTCTTGTATCTTCACCTGCAAATGCAGTCAGGTGATCTGCAAACAGCTCCTTCATAGCAGAAGACTCTATTAAAATCTTGTCAGCATACATGGCCCCCGGCATAGTCAGGCTGTACTTCAACCCATATACATCTGTAATATCATCTTCCGTAAAGTCATTAACCCCCTGGGGCATCATATAGATAAGGCAGTTTGTGTACTGTTGAAGCCGTTTTGCGTAATATGCCGGTGGAATCGTCAGATATGGATTCTCCCCATCATATGGATTCTGGATCACAATGGCCGCAAATTCATAAAACTGCATCTGGATAGCCGTCCATGGTATAACATTTAAATGATCCGGATATTCCTCTCTCTTATCATTTCTGTCATTTCCCTCTTTCTGTGCCGTGATCTCTCCATATGGGTCTTTCGTAAACAATGGCAGCGGTATCACGCAGACCTCTGTATTTTCCTGCTGTTTATAATGGTCATACATCTTCTGCATTTCTTTCCACCGTTTAGGATCATCCGGTAAAAAGGCAACCAGTTTTTTATGGATGATCTCCTTTTCAACCGTCTGTTTCATCTGAACAAATGCCTGCTTCAATTCTTCACATAAGTTTTTGTTCTCTGCTCCACCGGACAGTGCGTTATATACATGAAAAAGCTTTTCACAATACGCTTCCAATACCACAACACATTTCTTTGCTGACGGATGATGTTCTCCTTTCATCTGCTCAATATAATTGCCCAGATCGATCACAATGTCCTGGCACTGTGCCAGTATATTAAGCATATGCTCTATATCATCTGCCGCTAATCCGCTGCCTGCTTTCCCCTGCATTCCCTCAATAAATGCATTATGCAATTCCTGGATCGTCTGCAGCGCATCGGCAGCGGTGTTCTGCATCGTGTGGTCACTTTTTGTCAGACTAATATTCTGGCGCAGCATTGCCCTGTCAAATGTAAATTCCGGCAGTTTAAAATCAGCAACCGCCTGCAAACTTTTGCGCTGTGCTTCAAAATACGGATAATCATGTCCCCCCCACACTTTATGGATCTTAAAATAATCATAATATTTATGGCTCAAAATTTCGTGATAGTCGGCAGGCACCGGCATCGTCGTATTTTCAAATGGAAGTCTTACAAATTTCCCGTAATATTTTTTATCCTCTCCACGTTTTCCCAACAGCCCCCATGGGAATATCTGCGCCATCCTGTCAGACTGCTCTTGCGGCACACGGGCCATCTGTTCCTCTGCCAGACGGTACAATTCGATCCCCATATGACGAGCATCCAGTCTCCTGTTAAAATTCTTATGATATTTTTGTTCCAGCTTTTTTAAATTTTTCTCCTTGACTGCCGGTGTAACATTTCCCCCAACAATCATGTCCGCAAATGCGATAATATATTTCACTTCCTCACATCGCTGCTTTTCCTGCTGCTCATCTTTATACAGATAATCCAGCACAAAAATATCAATTGCTGTCAGATACGGGAAATTATGAAACTCTTTCAGATGATCCAGATCATAGCATATATGTTCATGATTAACAACACGGGCTAAAAACTCCCAGTGGTCTTCCTTATGTTCATAATCATGAATGCAAAAATGTTCCGGCAGTTCTGTCCTGGCCACTTCTTTAAACCGGACGTAATCCTCCCGTTTCATGCAGATATCCAGATCATCATCCCACGGCACATATCCGCCGTGGCGCACAGTTCCAAGGATCGTTCCCCAGTCTGCAAAATACGTGATGCCATGCTTTCTGCAGATGGTATCGATCACATCCAACACCTGTAACTGCGCCGCCCATGCCTGTTTTATCACTGTGGGAATAAAAAATCCGTTTCTCACTTCATCTCTGAAAAAATCCATTGAAATTTCTTTCATCTGCCCTGCCTCTTGTATACCATTCATTTTCCTGTTAGCTGCTGTTACGTAACCGCCATGATCTTCATATGATCCTCTGATCTGTTCCCCATGATCTTAAATCCCCGGTCTAATCCTTCCAGCTTATACCGATGGGAAATAAGCTGTGAAGGAACAATCTTTTTTTCTTTTAGCAGATACACTGCCATATGCCAGTCATCTGTCACTTCCCTTGTAAAAGAAGAATTCCATGTTCCAGTTACGGTCAGCTGATTTCTTAAAATCTTCCAGTAAACCTGCTTATCAAGCAGCATGTCCGAATATGGGTTTCCAACCAGACAAACCTTTCCGCCCGGCGCCCCATGCTCAATTGCCAGTGAAAAGGTTTCATTTTTACCAACACATTCAAAAAAAACATCTACCCCGGTTCCTCCGGTCTTTTTATCCAGCCATGCATCCACATTTTCCGACCTGATGTCACAAAACTGTTCTTCTTTGATGCCAAGCTTTAAAATCATTTGTTTTTGGAATTCCTTGTTTCCAATTACAAGGAGATCCTTCACATTCCGTTCCAATAAAAGCATGACGATCAGCATTCCGATCGTCCCCAGTCCGCACACGGCAACCGTATCCTGGTATGATGCACCCACACGCCGCAGTGCGTGGCATGCCACTGCCATTGGTTCCAGCATCGCTGCCTCCTCATATGAAACAGTTTCCGGCAGTTCGATCAGATTGCTCTCCGGCACTGCCACATACTCCGCAAATCCCCCATCCTGTCTGGAACCAAGGTAGCTGTAATTTCTGCATAGCTCATACTGTCCTTTCCTGCATGCGATACAGCTGCGGCAGGGAATTAACGGAAAAATGCCGACTCGTTTATTCTGCCATTTTGCATCCGTATTCTCGCCGGTCTGCACTACCCGGCCCGCAAATTCATGTCCCGGGATCAGCGGCATCCGGTGCGCGCCGGTCTGATAGATCCGTGGAATGTCCGAGCCGCAGATTCCCGCCGCCTTCACTTCCACTAAAACCTCATGCTCCCCGGGCAGTGGCTTTGACACCTCTTTATATTGGATCTTCCCGATATCTTCAAGCACCCATGCCTTCATTTTGAAATTTCTCCCATCGTATCCTCTTTTTGCGAAATAAATTCCCTGAAACGTTCCAGGTCTGCCCTGGTCGTAATTTTATAATTTCCCTCATCACCCGGTATCATCACAATGTCCATCCCCCCAAGGACCGCCGCCTCCGTTGAACCGTTGATCTGGAAAATCCTGTGGGGGAGAAGCCGCTCATTGGCCTCATAGTATTTCCCCAGTACAAACAGCTCCGGCGCCTGTCCGGCAAAAATCTCCCCCCTGTTTAGCAGGGATGACACATGTTTTCCGTCACTGCTTACATAAACGGTATCCTTCATCGGAAGGACCGGAATCACTCCGTCATGTCCATTTAATGCTTCAATGCATGCGGTGATCAATGTCTCTGACAGGCACGGGCGTGCCCCATCGTGGATCAGCACGGTATCATCCGTCCCAGCCGCATAGGTTAAAATGTCCCGAAGACCATTGTAAATAGAGAGCTGGCGGTTTTCCCCCGGAGTCGAAAAGCCCCTGAATTTTTTATTTATATCATAATTGTTCAGACAGCTTTGGACCAGCCCCCGCCATGTTTCCTGCGCCACGATCTGAATGGCATCCACTTTCGGGTGTTGCGACAGCTTCTCCAGACAATACGATAGAATCATTCTGCCTCCTACTTCTATATACTGCTTTGGCATATCCCCGCCGAGCCTGCTGCCGACTCCGCCGGATAAGATCAGTGCTGTGTTCATAGCCTCAAATTCCTGATATCCTTCAGGATTTCCCCGTAAGGCCTGTCCTTCCCAAACAGCAGCGTTGTTCCAAGTACAAACCCTTTCATGCCCTTTGGAGCAAATTCCAGGATACGCTCGGCACTGCACGCGCCGTCCCAGTACATTTCAAAATCCATGTCTTCCTTTAATGTCAGGAGCTTCGTGATCTTTTTCCCCACATAAGGCAAATACATCTGCCCGGCATTTCCGGGATTGACCGACATTACAAGTACCTTTTTGACAATCCGGAGCATTTCAAGCACCGTCTCCACCGATGTCCCCGGATTGATCGCAATCCCCGGTACCATCCCTGCGTCAATGATCTTCTGTAATGTGGTTGACGGATGATACTCTGCCTCCGGGTGGATATACACCGTGTCACCTTTTCTTAAATTTTTTAAAAATAAATGAATCAGATTGTTTGGATGTTCGATCATCAGATGCACATCCAGCGGCTTTTCTGTCGCTCCAGCAATATAGCGCATATCGTTTAACGACATGGCAAAATTGGGGACATACCTTCCATCCATAATATCGATATGGAAAGAATCGATCCCGCTTTCTTCCAAGGATTTTACTTCCTGCGCAAGATTCCCGTAATCCGCGCACATCATCGAGGCTGTTAATTCAAACTGCATGTTGTATTTTCCTTCTTTATTCTGTCTTTTTTCCGGTTGATGACCTGCCATGTAATATTTGGAACAGCTGTTCCGCAGGTCTGTGCGCCTGCTGAATACAGCGATCACCAGCCGTTTTTTCTCATGATCTGTTCTATAATTGTTCTGTCACTTTCCGGTAATTTTTCCGCATAATCTAATATTAGATTTTTATAGAATGATCCGTATGACGCCCATAATTTCTCAAAATCCTCACAGTTTTTTTCCAGCAGATCATGTTCTTTTTTTGCCACCTCTATCATGCTATAACAAAAATTAATGTTTCTTTTTGCCGTTGTACTGTGATTTTTCCTTAAATGCCATGCATAATATATTTCGGAACTCATGACCATTCTTTCAACATATTGCAATGTTAAAATATTAAATTCCGTATCTTCTCCTCCATACCTGTATTTTTCATTAAATTTTATATTATGCCTGTTTAAAAATTTTCTATCGTACAATCCTGTCCAGTCGCAGCTTAACACCTCATGTACATTTTCATAATCGCGGAAAATTTCCTCCCGATTATGGTATATATTGTTTCTGCATATTCTTGGTATCTCGCCTATCACAACATTTTCACTGCTAATTTTAACAGTTTTATATGACCATCTTGCAATTTGCGCATTATTTTCTTCTACTAAATATAAATTATCTTCTAATGTCTTAGATGCCATAATATCGTCATCATCACAAAAAGCAATATAGTCTCCTGAAGCATGCCTTAACGCTTCATTTTTCCCAATGGAGATCCCCTTGTTTTCCGTATGACGTAAAGTCTTTATCCGCTTATCTTTTGATGCATACCGCTCACAAATAGCTCCTGTATTATCATCAGACGCATCGTCAACTATTATCAGTTCCCAGTCATCGTATGACTGGGAAAGCACGCTTTCAATAGCTGTTCCTATGTATCTCTCAGCATTATAAGCCGGCATCAATATACTTACCTTCGGCATTCCCAGTGTCGCCTCATTCCTTACTAATTTTAGCACATATGATAAAAGGATATTGTAAATCCTTTTCTGTAAAATCTTCTTCCTGCATATCCTCAACGCATAATCCATATAGATACGCTGTCGCCGTTTTTACATTGCCAAATTGTTCCAGCTCAAAATGTTCCCCGTCACAGACGGTCCTGCATAATTTCTCTATGGATTTAGGTGTAAAGCTCCAATATTCTCCCCAATTATCATTATCATATTCACATAAGGGTTTGATCCCAGGGACTGTGATCAATGCAGTCCCCCCGGCTTTTAACATTTTATATATATTTTTTATTGCGCTGCGAAGATCAAAAATATACTGCAATGTCTGTGTACATATGACACAATCCACCGAATTTTCGATCACTCCATCACCTGTCTCAAAATTGCATAGTATACTATTCTTCCCCCAGCCTTTCACATGGCTTACGATCGATCTTTCGACATTATTTCCGCCGAATTTTTTAGTATATTGGTCATTTGCAATTTCCAGCACTGTTCCACGTATTACATTCGATTTGCTGCTCAAGAATTTTTCTATATAATAGCGGTCTACTGCTTTTCCTCTTTCGCTTCCAAATACTTTACTGACCGGCTTTGTCGACAGCGCCTGTATTTTTGCGATATCATGATTTTTATTTTTTACAGATTCCCTGACAATTTCCTTGATATCCTCCATCGAAGATATACTCACATTTTTATATTTCTGTGATGAATATAACAGCTTTCCATTTTTTGCGGATAATATTTCCCCATTGGAAAATGCCGCTTTTTCTATCCCCTCCTGCATCGGTTCTATCATTGCCCCAAATTTTATCCGATGCTCACTGATCCCCAGGCTTTTTAGCTGACGCCACATCGATATAAAATCAGCTGAAACACAATATATGTCATATTGCGGAAGCTCCTTTAACCTTAACGGATTATAGACAGGAATATGTAAAAATCCGTCCTCTTCCTCGCTCCCGACCGCATTATCTATAAATCCGCAAATATTATATTTTGTTTTAAACGTTATATATTTCTCTCTAAA
The DNA here is from genome assembly GCA_900541315.1 of uncultured Clostridium sp. Classification (GTDB taxonomy): domain Bacteria; phylum Bacillota; class Clostridia; order Lachnospirales; family Lachnospiraceae; genus Enterocloster. The sequence continues at coordinate 14,173 of UQJF01000068.1, forward strand.
ATATTGACCTCTTCCAAATATAAATATTTTCTGCATTTTTCACCTAATCTTCTACAGCAAAATCTTTCATTTGTTTTTGTGATCCGCATACGGACCATTCCATGTCACACTCGATACAATGCTTGCATAAAGGGACTTCCCTCTTCATATCATCTAACAGTTCTTTCCCATTGTTATAATCACTGATCCGATAAATGCCATCCGTAGGCAGCTTCTGATCAAAATATTCATTAAACCTGCTAATATACATCAGGGTCGGGCATCGTGCGATAAGTCCATCATTGATTGTTATACAGCCGTTCGAAATACATTTTTTAGGATATTTACTGTTTTCACTTATTGATATCGGCTTGTTGAACAGCTGCTTCCCATCGTATTCCGCAATTCTGTATCTTATACCATATTGGTTCAGGCACTTCGTAATCCTATCGATCATCTGATGTGTTGGATAATACTCCGATACCGACACTCCAATATTATAGTCGTGGATCGCCTGCAGTACATCCTTTCCCAGTTTCGGAATCAGTAATCCATTTGTATATATTTGAATAAATGTATTCGGAAGCTCTCTTCGGAGTTCTACAACATATTCCTTTAATTGCGGATTAAGCAATGGTTCGCCGCCCAAGATATCGATTCTGAATATATCTGAAAACATTTTTTTCAGCTGTCTTATGTCCGCCATCTTTTTTTCCAACACTGCTCCTACATCTTCAAACAATGGGGAAAAATGTGTACATCCTTTGCAATTCAAATTGCACTTATCTGAAATGTGCAGTTCAATATGAGGCATCACAACATCTCCCCAACCGCTCAGATTAAGACATTCCTTTCCAAGAAATCCAGCATTATCATACTTTATATCTTTTTGGGTTGCATCATAGAACCAGTAAATATTAGAGATTCCTGCCTGTCTTAATTTTTGGTATATTTCCAATATGCTGTTCGTATTGAGCACAGAGATGACCACATTGCTGTCTTTCTCCACATCCTCTAATAGAACGATCGGATATCCTTCATATTCTCCCTTCTTATATGAATCGATAAAGCCCGTGATCTCTCCTTCATATTCTTTCATTTTTGCGATAATATGCAACGCTATGTTTCCAGCTCCATATATATATGTTTTCATAAGATTTTCCTCATTCATAGCTCATTATAATTTTTTCCAGTGATACAACATTTATATCGGTATGATCCCTTATCTCTTTTGCGATGTCCTCGTAATGGGACATTGCGGTTACGATAATGACATCTACTTTTTTTAAGTTTTCCATATCATGATATATATGGATATTTTCTGCCTGCAAGGCTGGATTTTTATCAACAATATACGGAATATCACAGCCTGCTTTTTTTAATTCCTCATATAACAGCTTTCCTATTGGTCCATATCCATACACAGCTGCCTTACAGTATCCATTTCCCTTCATGAAATCCGCTATACTTTTCCCCGAATTCCGGATATCAATCCATTTCAGCAGCACTCTTGTAAATTGCTTATATTTTGAAAGTTCAAATTCCGTTCCTGCCGTTATTTGTCTTTCTTCCAGTTTAACCTCTGTATAAACCTCTAAAAACTTATCTGGCTGTTCATTCTGATATCCCCTGTATTGCGCCAATATTCTCACCTGCTGTACATATGGATGGACTTTCATTTGCGAACTGTGGCACGCGACAAGTTCCTGTTTTTTTTCTATAACCGTACTAATATCCAGGTAACATGTAGCATCAGGCAGCGGCGTATGTACTTCATATTGAAACACCTTTATATCTGTCTCTTATACACATCTCCGAGCCCACGAGACGGAGCTACATC
>UQJF01000069.1 GCA_900541315.1 uncultured Clostridium sp.
GAGCAATCGGCTTTCATGAATGGTGATGCCTGCGTCAGCAGGCATGTCCGTTTAGTTGTCATGTATCGTCGTTTTACCGTTAGAGATAAGCAGGGCGGTGTATGGCACAGTTTTCAGGTCTTCCAGGCGGCATATTGGGGGCACCACTTTGTGTCGCATAATAAAACGTGGCCTGCAGTGATTAACAGGATGTTGTAATGTATTCTCCAATTCCGAGAGAACATAAGTATATTACATATATTGTATACACTGCGGGAATGCTGAGAAGGGAGAAGACGAGAATGAGAACAGCATTAACGATCGCTGGAAGCGATTCCAGCGGAGGCGCCGGTATTCAGGCCGACATTAAGACAATGATGGCAAATGGAGTATTTGCCATGAGCGCAATCACAGCACTGACTGCGCAGAACACAACAGGAGTAGAGGCAATTTTAAATGCCACTCCAGAATTTCTTGGACAGGAATTAGACTGCATTTTTACAGATATTTACCCGGATGCAGTAAAGATCGGTATGGTATCAGATAAAGAACTGATCTGTATGATTGCAGCAAAATTAGAGCAGTACGATGCAAAGAACGTGGTAGTAGATCCGGTTATGGTAGCCACCAGCGGGGCAAGACTGATCAGTGAAGATGCCATTGAAACGTTAAAGGCAGAATTATTCCCACTGGCAAAGATCTTAACGCCAAATATCCCGGAAACAGAAGAATTGACCGGTATGAAGATCACATCTGCCGCAGATATGGAAGCAGCAGCAAAGAAGATCTCTGAGACCTATCACTGCGCTGTTCTCTGCAAAGGTGGGCATAAATTAAATGATGCAAATGATCTGCTCTGGAGTGAAGGAAAAGGCCGTTGGTTTTCTGGAAAGCGTATTGACAATCCAAATACCCATGGAACCGGCTGTACCTTATCATCAGCCATTGCTTCCAACCTGGCAAAAGGCTTTGATCTGGAAACCAGCGTAGAGCGGGCAAAGGACTATATTTCAGGTGCTTTGGCAGCTATGCTGGACCTTGGAAAAGGCAGCGGACCTATGGATCATGGTTTTGCCATTGATAATGAATATACAAGGGAGGCAAAGTAATTATGGAAAGAAGAACCTCTCTTTTTGATAATGGACTGATCTGGTTTGGAGCAGGTGTTTCCCTGGCAGAGATTCTCACAGGTACTTATTTTTCTACTTTAGGCTTTGGAAAGGGCTTTGCAGCCATTATCGCAGGACATGTGATCGGCTGTGTCCTTCTGTTTTTAGCAGGCGTCATCGGCGGAAAGAGCCGTTTAAGCGCTATGGAGACAGTAAAAAGCAGCTTTGGCAACAAGGGCGGTCTGTTTTTCGCCCTGTTAAATGTCTTACAGTTAGTAGGCTGGACGGCTATTATGATCTATGACGGTGCTCTGGCAGCAGGTGGCATCTTCTCATCTGGACACTGGATCTGGTGCCTGGTCATTGGTGCCTTGATCGTTGTGTGGATCATGGTTGGCATTACCAATCTTGGAAAGATCAATACAGTGGCAATGACAGCTTTGTTTTTACTGACACTGGTGCTTTGCAAGGTTATTTTCTTTGGTGGAAATACCGTTCTTTCCCAGCCAGATGACAGTCTTTCCTTTGGCGCAGCAGTAGAACTGGCAGTTGCCATGCCATTGTCATGGCTGCCGCTGATCAGTGACTATACCAGAGAGGCAGAGAAGCCTGTGGCAGCAACTGCAGTCAGCGCTGTTGTATACGGTCTGGTAAGCTGCTGGATGTATGTGATCGGTATGGGCGCATCTATCTTAACCGGTGAGTCTGACATTGCCCAGATCATGTTAAAGGCTGGTTTAAGCGTGATCGCCCTGATCATTGTAGTATTTTCAACGGTAACGACTACCTTCCTTGATGCTTACTCTGCAGGTATCTCCAATGAGTCTATTTTCCCGCAGTTTAAGGGGCAGTATGTGGCTGTGGCAGTGACGGTTGTAGGAACCATTGGAGCAATTGTATTCCCAATGGATGATATTACAGGTTTCTTATACCTGATCGGTTCCGTTTTCGCCCCTATGATCGCTATTCAGATCGCTGACTATTTTATCTTACACAGAGACAGAAGAAGGACTGCCTTTGATGCCAGAAATCTGGTGATCTGGGCCATTGGTTTTGTCCTGTACCGTATTCTGATGAATGTAGATCTGCCGGTGGGAAATACACTGCCGGATATGATCATCACCATAGTGCTGTGCGTCATCGCTGGTGCGGTATTACACTAAAATACAGGAATAAAAGCGGCTATAAAGAAGAAAAATCCCCGTGTCTGTACGTTGTACATAGGCACGGGGATTTTTGCTGTTATATATTGGTTTAGATCTGTATCATCTGATGTGTAATACCTTCCTCTTTTAATATCTCTTCCTCCCTCTGATGGCAGGTAAAGATAATACACTGCTTGTCCCAGGCTTTTGAAAGCCATTTCAGGGCAGTTTTTAAACGGTCATCATCGTATAGAGCGAAGCTGTCATCAAAGATCAGAGGCATATTGCCTTTGTCACCGATAACAAGCTTGGCAGCAGCCAGGCGGACGGCCAGATAGATCTGGTCCATGGTGCCGCTGCTGACCTGTTCAATAGGGACAAGTCGGGTTGGTGTGTTCATAAATATATTTAAGTCCTGGTCGATGCTCATGCTGCGGTAGATGCCGCCGGTAATGCCTTCGATCAGTTCAGAAGCGGTCTTATTTAAGTAAAGCCCAAAGGAATCACGGATGGTGGTGGATAAATTGGTCATTGTATCCTGGGCCAGATCCACAGCATCTAATTCTTCCTGGATGTGCTTATTTTCCGCAAGAACATGTTTTAAGTGTTCTGCTTCATTTTTCTTTGCAGCCAGCTGCTCTAATTTCTGTTCCAGTTCCCATTGGATACGCTGCTGTTTCTCAATCTCTTCAGATACACCATCTTCCGTCTGCTGAAGCCTGCTGATCTCTTCAGACATAGTTTTTAAGGTATTTTCTGACTGTTCTACAGCTTTACTTAACCGCAGGAAACCAGCCAGCTTTTCTTCCAGGGCATCCAGGGCTTTCTGGGAAATAGAAGCATCCTGGAGATGTCTTGAAAAGATTTCCCGAAGCAGCCGCGTTTCGGTATCCAGCTGTTTTTTAAAATGGCGGCTGCGGTTTATTAACATGATCCCGGCAATCAGGAAAAGAATCCCGCAAAGCCCGCATAAAAGTGCCGGAAGCTGTAACGTGGCAGGTGAGAGCTGTAAAAATCTGGGAGCCAGACTGGATAACAGGGAGATCCCGGTTTCCGGGGCCAACAGGAAGAACAAACTGCTTCCAATCCCAAGCATTGCCAGGAACATCAGTAAAAATGCCCCTACGGATCTGGAACGCTTATTGCAGGCGGCTTTTGCACTGGCATGATCTTCAAAATGCTGTCTGGTCTCATTGCGGTACTTTTCTACAGATGCTTGGTCTGTAAACTGGCTGTTTAATAAGATCTGGCGGCCTTTTGCAGCTTTTTCCAGAAGCTGTTCTTTCTCCTTTTGTTTTTTATCTAATTCCTCTTTCACCAGTCCCCGTTCCTGGCGCTTTGCTGTTAAGTGGTTGGCATATTCAGGGGCAGATATTTCCTGTTCGATCCTTCGGATCTCGCTGAGAGCTGCTGTATAGCTTTTTGCGGCTTCCGGCACAAACTGGGCTTCTAACTGCTTGCGCTGTGCTTTTAAATAAGCACTGGCCTTTGTGATGTTTAAGGCAATGCTTCCGGAGGTGTTTAAGTTTGCAATATAATTTCGCAGCTCCGAAACCATTCCACCGTCTGTGGCGCATTTTAACTGTCCAATGCTAATGGTATTATCATAAGCAGTTTCAGACAGGCCGCAGCGCAGCTTGTCCCATAAAGCCTTGTTATTTTCCTCTTCTTTTCCGGTAGTTTCATTAATGACACAAAGGCGCTTGTCACCTTTCTGGAAACGGCGCTCAATCCGGTAGATCTGTCCGTCACATTCCACACGGAGATAGCCTTCATAGACACCGCTCTGGGTCCATGGCTGGAATTTGGAGTAGGTATCGTTTTTGGAAGCACGTCCTCTCTGGCGTTCAATACCAAAGAGCATGCCCTTGATAAATGTATGTAAGGTGGATTTTCCGGCTTCATTTTTTCCGTAGACCACATTTAAGCCGTCCTGAAAGGAAATATCCCGGTTATGAAATTTTCCAAAGCCGTCAATATGCAGACTGAGTATTTTCATGGGCTTAGCTCCTTTCGTCAGTGGTGTGAAGCAGGGCATTGACGCCGTAATACAGCGCTTTCTTTTCTACAGGCCCCATATCGTCATTCTGGAGTGCCTGGATAAAGAAGCCGATCATATCACTGGAATGTTCTGCAAACAGGGCAGAAAAATCATAATCCGGTTCTGTATCGTCAATGACTTCTGCAATGCGGTAGAACGTTTGCAGGGAGGACAAGTCAAATTCAATATCCGGATCACGCATGCCTTTGATGCGGAAGCGGTAGATATTGTTTGTGCCACGCTTTTTGATCTCTGTTTCGATCTGGTCTGCCAGTTCACCGTTTGTTGTTTCTTTTGATACGTTCACGGCTAACGGCATGTACTGGAGAGAGGCGGCAGGAACAAACTCCAGATGGGTCAGTTTTCTGGTCATAGGATGGATCTCACCAGTAAAATATCCGTGGATGCCGGTTTCTGTCAGGTCTAAAGGTTCAGGTGAACCGCAGTAAGCCATCTTATCCTCAGCGATCAACTGAGGTTTGTGGATATGTCCCAGTGCAATGTAAGAAAATGGGGATAACTCCAGGCTATTAAAGTTTAATGGAAGGTGGGAAGCATCACCGCCGTGTGCCATAAGAATCTGGATGCGGTTGTTTAAAGGAACCTGAATGTCTTCTAACAGTGGTTTTTTGATCTCAGTGGTGTGGTAGCTGAAGCCGTAAACTTCAGTATTGATATCCTCAAAATAGACGGATTTTAAAGTGGGCTCCATGAGAAATGTAACGTTTGGACTCCATGCAAAGCTTAAAAGGGCAGAATTATCCCGTATGCGGTCATGATTCCCGGCAATGAGAATGACTTTTACATTGGGAATGGTGGTAAACAGATAGTTGACTTCTTTTAAGTCCCGTACCAGTGGCTGGCGGTGGAACAGATCACCGCTGATGAACAGACAGTCCGCCTGCATTTTCCCAGCCTGGGCAATGATCTTCTTAAAAGTATTTTTGATAGCCTGGGCCCGTTCACTTCCCCAAGGCTTATCTGCATCGGGAGTCATTCCCCAGTGGATGTCGCCTGTATGGATAAATTTCATGGATACCTCCTTTGGAATTTCATGTACTCTCGGAGTCTTTCCTGCACTTGCCTTTGCGGCTGATTTTCCGCCAGTTGCACCCGAATTTCAGAGGCGGACGCAACGCCAACGCCTCAGAAATTTGGGCACAACTGACAAAAAATCTTCTCGCAAAATAAAGTACAAAAAGATTTCGAGAGTATATATTCTAAAAACGGCGCAAAACAAAAAAATATGTTTTGCGCCGGAGAGTGCTAGTAAGCCAACGAATTGCTACGCAGCTGCGCTGCTCCCGCAATTCTAAAAACATTCAGAATCCGCAGATTTGCAATGCAAATCGCTTCTTCTTCATGTTTTTGGCGGGAACCAAAGTCAGATGCCTTATCGTGCAAGCACGAACAGCACCTGCACTTTTGTTCCCTTGGCTTACAGTTCGCAGTTATTAACAGTTCTTGGGAATGGGATAACGTCGCGGATGTTGGACATACCGGTCAGATACATTACGCAGCGCTCAAAGCCAAGTCCGAAGCCTGCATGGCGGGTAGAACCGTATTTACGAAGATCCAGGTAGAATCCGTAATCCTCTTTCTTAAGTCCCAGTTCATCCATTCTTGCAACCAGTTTGTCATAGTCATCTTCACGCTGGCTTCCGCCGATGATCTCGCCGATTCCAGGAACCAGACAGTCTACAGCAGCAACAGTCTTGCCGTCTGGGTTCATCTTCATGTAGAATGCCTTGATCTCCTTTGGATAATCGGTAACGAATACAGGTTTCTTGAAGATCTCTTCAGTCAGGTAACGCTCATGCTCAGTCTGCAGGTCGCAGCCCCAGGATACCTTGTAGTCAAATTTGTCATTGTGCTTCATTAACAGATCAACAGCCTCAGTATAGGTGATGCGTCCGAATTCAGAGTTGAGAACGTTGTTTAAACGGTCTAACAGACCTTTGTCTACGAAGTTATTGAAGAAGTTCATTTCTTCCGGAGCATGCTCTAAAACGTACTTGATCACATATTTTAACATGCCTTCTGCAACACGCATATTATCATCCAGGTCAGCGAAAGCCATTTCCGGCTCGATCATCCAGAATTCAGCAGCATGACGGGTGGTGTTGGAGTTCTCTGCGCGGAAGGTAGGTCCGAAGGTATAGATATTGCGGAATGCCATAGCGTAGGTTTCACCATTTAACTGGCCGCTTACAGTCAGGTTGGTTGGCTTTCCGAAGAAATCCTGCTTGTAATCAATGGTGCCGTCCTCATTTTTAGGTACGTTGTTTAAGTCTAAAGTAGTAACCTGGAACATTTCTCCTGCACCTTCGCAGTCACTTCCGGTGATCAATGGAGTGTGGACATAAACAAAGTCCTTTTCCTGGAAATACTGATGGATAGCATATGCGATCAAAGAACGCACACGGAATACTGCCTGGAAAGTGTTGGTCCTTGGACGTAAATGTGAGATGGTGCGCAGATATTCAAAAGAGTGGCGCTTTTTCTGCAGCGGGTAATCAGGTGCAGATGCACCTTCAACAGTAACCTCAGTAGCCTGGATCTCAAAAGGCTGTTTTGCCTGTGGAGTAGCAACTAAAGTGCCTTTAACAATAATGGCAGTTCCAACACCTAATTTGGAAACCTGTGCGAAGTTTTCCAGAGTGTCATGGTAAACAGCCTGAAGGGTCTCAAAATAAGTTCCGTCACTGATAACGATGAAACCGAATGCTTTAGAATCCCGAAGGCTGCGGATCCATCCGCCAACGGTAATTTCCTTGTCCAGGAACTTTTCCGGATTTTTATAAAGTTCTCTTACTGTAACTAAATCCATGATGAGTAATATCTCCTTTTCTCCAATACAAAATTTCTAAAAGCAAAATTGCAATATTATTAGGTATTATAAGGTATTTCACGTAATGTTTCAAGGTTTTCATGCGTTTCTGCGGGGTTTCTTAGGCTATTTGTGTGTATTTCTAGGCAAGAAAAGAGCAGTCTCACCTATCAACGCACTTGGTTGATGGCAGGGGACATATAGTGCTCGGAGGATTTTTAGGGCACAACATCTTGGGAAAAGTGTAAAATATAAAACATGATATCGAAAAATGTCGGAAAACTGCATAAAAAACACAAAATATATTTAAATATTTGTGTACTATTTATAAAGTTTGTGGTATAATTATGTTTACCAAAATTATATAACAGCAAGAGGTGATAACGTGATTAAAAAAGAAATGATTGCCATGCTTTTAGCTGGCGGACAGGGAAGCCGTCTTGGCGTTCTTACACAGAAAGTAGCCAAGCCGGCGGTATCTTTTGGGGGGAAGTACCGAATCATTGATTTTCCGCTGAGTAACTGTATCAACTCAGGTGTTGACACCGTTGGTGTCCTGACACAGTACCAGCCTTTACGTTTAAATTCACATATCGGAATTGGTATTCCGTGGGATTTGGACAGAAATGTTGGTGGCGTGACGATCTTACCTCCATACGAAAGAAGCAAAGGAAGTGACTGGTATACCGGTACTGCCAATGCGATTTTTCAGAACCTGGAGTATATGGAAGCATATAATCCAGAGTATGTGCTCATCCTTTCCGGTGACCACATTTACAAAATGGACTACGAAGTGATGCTTGATTATCACAAAGCAAACAATGCGGATATCACCATTGCTGCTATGCCGGTACCGATTGAAGAAGCAAGCCGTTTCGGTATCCTGATCACAGACGAGCACAACCGTATTACAGAGTTTGAGGAAAAACCAGCTGTTCCAAGAAGCAACTTAGCTTCCATGGGTATTTACATCTTCAGCTGGCCGGTTCTTAAGGAAGCCCTGATCAAGATGAAGGACGAGCCTGGATGTGACTTTGGAAAACATATCATTCCATACTGCCACGCAAAGGGCGAGAGGATCTTTGCGTATGAGTACAATGGTTACTGGAAGGACGTAGGTACTCTTGGTTCCTATTGGGAAGCAAATATGGAGCTGATCGATATTATCCCTGAGTTCAACCTGTATGAAGAATACTGGAAGATCTATACTAAGAGTGATGTGATCCCGCCTCAGTACATAGCTTCCGAAGCCCATGTTGAGAGAAGTATCATTGGAGAAGGAACTGAAATTTATGGTGAGGTTATCAACTCTGTTATCGGCGCAGGCGTTACCATTGCAAAGGGTGCTGTAGTTAAGGATTCCATTGTTATGCAGGGAAGCGTCATTGGAGCAAGTACGTCTGTTGAAAAGGCCATTATCGCAGAAAATGTAAAAGTTGGTTCTGATGTTCAGATCGGTGTTGGCGAATACGCACCAAGTACATATGACCAGAAGGTATATCAGTTTGACCTGGCCACCATTGGTGAGAACTCCATTATCCCGGACGGCGTAAAGGTCGGAAAGAATACCGCCATAGCAGGCGAGACCACCGTAGGCGACTATCCTGATGGATTACTGGCAAGCGGAAATTACATTATAAAGGCAGGTGGCGTGAAATGAGAGCGATCGGTATCGTATTAGCAGGTGGTAACAGCAAGAGGATGCGGGAACTGTCCAGTAAAAGAGCAGTGGCTGCTATGCCGGTTGCAGGAAGCTACCGCAGTATTGACTTTGCATTAAGCAATATGACAAACTCCCACATTCAGAATGTGGCTGTATTTACACAGTATAACTCCAGATCCTTAAACCTTCATCTGAGTTCCTCCAAGTGGTGGGATTTCGGACGTAAGCAGGGCGGGCTGTATGTATTTACACCATCCATTACTCCTGAAAACGGAGACTGGTACCGTGGTACAGCAGATGCTCTCTATCAGAACCTGACCTTCTTAAAGAACAGCCATGAACCATATGTAGTTATCACCTCTGGTGACGGCGTCTATAAGCTTGATTACAACAAGGTTCTGGAATACCATATTGAGAAGAAAGCAGATATCACTGTTGTCTGCAAGGATATGGAAGAGGGAACAGATGTTACCCGCTTTGGATGCGTTAAGTTAAATGATGACGGACGCATTACTGATTTTGAAGAAAAGCCTATGGCCTCTGATGCTACCACCATTTCCTGTGGTATCTATGTCATCCGCAGAAGACAGCTGATCGAACTGCTGGAGCGCTGCGCGTCAGAAGACAGATACGACCTGGTAAATGATATCCTGGTACGTTACAAGAACTTAAAGAGGGTCTATGCTTATAAGTTAGAAAGCTACTGGAGCAATATCTCTACTGTTGATTCCTACTATAAGACCAACATGGATTTCTTAAAGCCGGAAGTGAGGGATTATTTCTTCAAACAGTATCCGGATGTTTATACGAAGATCGATGATCTTCCGCCAGCAAAATACAATCCAGGCGCTGTTGTAAGGAACAGTCTTGTATCCAGTGGCTGTATTTTAAATGGTACGGTAGAGAATTCCATTCTCTTTAAGAAAGCATACGTAGGAAATAATTGTATCATTAAAAACTCTATCATTTTAAATGACGTTTATATTGGTGATAATACAGTGATCGAAAACTGTATTGTTGAAAGCCGGGATACCATCCGTGCTAATACAACTTATATTGGAACACCTGAGAACATTAAGATCGTCATTGAGAAGAACGAACGTTATACATTGTAAAAGTTACAACATAGTGCGGCCCGTTCTTCTGATTCCTGCAGAAGGGGTGCAGCACGGGGGCTGACGGAAGAAACGGAAGGAGTATTGAAACATGCAGGTAACAGATGTGAGAGTAAGAAGGGTGGAGAAAGAGGGGAAGATGAAAGCAATTGTCTCCATTACCTTAGATAATGAGTTCGTGATCCACGATATCAAAGTCATTGAAGGTGAGAAGGGACTGTTCATTGCTATGCCCAGCCGAAAGGCAGCAGATGGTGAATACCGTGATATTGCCCATCCGATCAATTCCGGTACAAGGGAAATGATACAGACGATCATTCTGGATAAGTACGAAAGTACATTATTGGAAAACGAAGAGGAAGCGCTTGCATAAGGAAGCGATAAATAAGCTACAGTAAGATACCCTGGACCAGCAAACATGGCAGAAGCCATGACTGGTCCGGGGTATTTTTATGCCGCTATAAATGAAAGTCAGTTGTTACGTGCCTTCGGCACTTTCACAATTGCCGCCCACATTCGTAATCCGGGCTATCGTCCTGCTTACTCATGCAGGCTTAATTGCCAAATATCTATACGCCCGTGCGTGTAGGCACGCAGTCCGCATAGCCGCTGGGCAACATTTTCACGACAAATACTTTGAAATTCAAAATAATAGCATTGCATGTGGGAATCTGCTGTGCTATAGTTAGGGCATAAATGTATACTAATAGACATTAATAAACAATGTGTATAGAAACTTCTAATAGCAGGTTTAGTTATAAGGAGAAAAGCCATGATTTCATACGAGAATACAAAGACAGTACAAGACCTGGTCTGGAATACGGGAAGAGAGTATGCCGGACGGGTATTTTTGCGTTATGAGGAAAATGACGTAGTATATGAAGTGACCTACGGTGAATTTGCGGATCAGTGCCATGCTGTAGCCGCCTGGCTGCGGGAGCAGGACGCAGCAGCAGGCCATAAGGTGAGAGTGGGATTAATAGGAAGCAGCAGCCACCATTATCTGGTATTTCTGTTAGGTGTAATGGCCAGCGGAAATGTAGTAGTTCCTCTGGATGTACAGTTGAATGAGGAGACCTTTGCTGATAATGTAAAACGCTCTGATCTGGATATTTTATTTTATGACTGGGATCACTATGGTCTGGTGGAAGCAGTAAAAGAGAAATGCCCCCGCCTTCGTGCCTGTATTTCTTTACAGCACGGAAAACATGTGCCGTGCTCAGACCAGATCTTAAAAGGATATACAGGGATCAGCGTGGATCCGGTGGTTTCCGAGGAAGACTGTGCTATGGTGCTGTTTACATCAGGAACAACAGGCAGAGGAAAGGGAGTTATGCTTTCTAACCGAAACCTGATGGATAATAATTTCTGTACTACAGATAAGGATCATCCGGAAAAGGAAGTTTACCTGAATATTCTTCCGATCCACCATGTATTCTGTATTAATGGTGATGTATTTACGGTAATGCGTTATGGAAGTATTTTGTGCCTGAACCGGGATATGGCCCGTCTGGCTGCTCATATCCAGCTGTTCCAGCCTACTGTGATCCGCATGGTGCCTATGGTGGCAAAGGCTCTTTACAATAAGATCGCTATTCTTTCCAGACAGGACACAGGCCGGTCTATAAATTCCATTAAACAGGAGGTGTTAGGAAAACGCCTGCATAAGATCATCAGCGGTGGCGGTTATCTGGCACCGGAGCTGGCTGCTGATTTCAACCGTCTGGGTATTTCTATTGCCCAAGGATACGGAATGTCGGAGTGTTCCCCAAAGATCTCATCCCCGGATTGGAGCAGACCGGATAAGGTGGCATCTGTAGGAAAGATCGTGGACCGGTGCCAGGTGCGTATTGTGGACGGTGAGATCCAGGTAAAAAGTCCCTCAGTGATGATGGGATATTATAAGGAGCCGGACAAGACAGCAGAGGCTATCACAGAGGATGGCTGGCTTTGTACAGGTGACTTAGGCTATGTAGATGAAGAAAATTTCCTGTATCTTACTGGCAGAAAGAAGAATCTGATCATTTTAAGCAATGGTGAAAATGTGGCTCCAGAGCAGATAGAGAACCTGTTTGTGGACGACCGCCTAATCGAGGATATTCTGGTGTATGGGGAAGATGATATGATCGCAGCAGAGATCTATCCAAATTTTAAGTACGCAGATGCTGCCGGTATCGACCATATTGAGGAGACAGTGGCACAGATCATTAAAAAGCACAATGAAGGACTTCCTTCTTATAAAAAGATCGCCCGTTTCCACCTGCGGGATATCCCTTTTGCCAAGACTTCATCTAAAAAGATCATCCGCAGCCAGTATTTCAGCCAGAAGAAGCAGGAGGCAGAGGAGCAGGTCAATGTACATAAACCGGAAAATGATCTCCAGCAGAAGATCTATGATGCAGTATCTGCTATGTTAGGACACAGTCGTTTTGGTATTGATACAGAGCTTTACAGTGCGGGGCTGGATTCGTTAGGAAGCGTGTTGCTCCTTACAGACCTGTATGAAAAGCTGCAGCTTTCTATGACCTTAAATGATCTGCTAGAACATGCTTCTGTTTTGAAGCTGGAAGCTCTTTATAAAGAACGGGCTGCTGAAGAAAAGAAGGGGTTTGAAGTCCGGGATATTTACCCACTGACCAACCTGCAGCTGTATTTTGCCTATGTAATGCGTGGAAATACTACAGCTAATCTGCCATTTTTATTTAAACTGGATCCACATGTAAATGTGTATCTCTTAAAAACAGCAGTAGAAAGAATGTTTGATGTACATCCGGAGTTGAAATGTGTGATCCAGCTTCATGAAGGCGCATACAAAAACTTTAGAAATGATGAGAAAAAGGTGGATGTTCCTCTGATCACCTTAAGTGATGACCAATGGGAAGAGACAAGAAAGGGGTTGTTACGTCCCTATATGTATACAGAAAATGAGCCTCTTTACCATACAGGCATCTATATGACAGAGTCTGCTAACTACCTGTTCCTGGATATTGCCCATATTATGGGAGACGGCATGACCATGAATGTACTGTTTGAAGATATTAATGCTATTTATGCCGGAAAGCAGGTAGAAAAAGAGAAATATACATTTTATGAATATATTCTGGATGAAAAAGAACGGGATGCCAGAAGTCTCAGGCAGAAAAATGAAGCTTATTTTGCAGACCTGATGAAGGGCTTTAAGATCCGCAAGAGTATTCTTGCAAGAAGTGACTGCCATGATCTGGAACAGGGAGAAGACGGCGTTTTGAAGGAGCATTTTAAGGGAATCAACAGGGGCAGATTGCTGGCATTCTGCCGCAGAAATGGTATTTCTGAAAATGTAGTGTTCTTAACTGCTTTTAATTACTCCATTGGTCTGTTCAGCAATGAAAAAGATACTGTAAGCACCAGTATCCACAGTGGAAGAACGGACAGCAGATGGAATCGTCTGGCGGGACCATTATTCCTTACCTACTATTTCCGCTGCACCCGGAAACCGGATGAAAGCGTAAAAGAGCTGCTTCAGACCTCCGGAAAGCAGATCATGAAGACCATGGGCTGTTATATTTCCAATCTTCATGCAGATGAGATGTTCTTCCAGTACCAGGGGGATATTTTAAACATCAATAAGATTGGCGGCTGGCCGGTTAAACGCGAAAAAA
Source organism: uncultured Clostridium sp. (assembly GCA_900541315.1). GTDB lineage: Bacteria > Bacillota > Clostridia > Lachnospirales > Lachnospiraceae > Enterocloster. The sequence continues at coordinate 13,524 of UQJF01000069.1, forward strand.
TACAGTTAGATGCACTTCCATTCCATTTGCAGGTTATGTGGGATGAAAAGGGATATTATTATGAGCTGCGTTATTGGAAGAACCGGTTTGATACACAGCTTTTGAAGCTGTTTATGACAGTCATGGAGCAGATCGTAGCAGCTATGGAAGAGGAAGGCCAGGCAGCAGGTCTGAAAAACCGTCTTTCCCCAGATCTGTTCCCTTTGCATTATCGCGTAGAAGCAGGAAAAGTTAATGAAGCAGCCGGCTGTGAACTGATCCCGGAAGTGGATGAAGGTGAGCAGATAAAGGCATATGTACTGGATGAAAGCTGCCGTAAGCAGCCGTTTGGAGCCTGGGGCAAGCTGTATATCATGGATCACCCCACTCTTGGATGGAGTGATAAGATCACCAATCCTTATGGACCGGGAATGCTGTACCAGACAGGAAGAGAAGCACGTATCATGCCAGATGGCCGCCTGGAATTTCTGGAACAGGGCGGACGTACTGTTATGCGGGAAGGTCTCACCGGCAGAAGGTTCTTAGACCTTTATAAGCTGGAACAGGCTTTAGCGAGTGCAGGCGGTGTTACAAAGGCAGAGGCCTATGTCCGTTATGGGGAAGGAAATAAGCTGGTGCTCCAGGCAGATGTATGGGGTGTTTCTGAAGCTGATACAGAACGCTTGAAGACTTATGTAAGAGAACGCTGTGGGGAAGCGCTGGTTCCTGAGGTGATAACCGTATTTTAATAGACTTTTGGTTATTGTAGTTTTTCTCAAAACAAGGTAAAATAAAAATAAGGTCCATTTTTATGGGTGACAGAACGCAGATCACAGATCATTCTATTTAAGATGTACTTTCAAAATCATGAACAAAAAGATTCCGGGAGTACATTAACGTGAAAAGGAGAGTTTTGAGAATGAATTACGATGTAATTATTGTGGGAGCCGGTCCTGGCGGAATTTATTCTGCTTATGAGCTGATGAAGAAATGCGGTGATAAAAGAATTGCTGTATTTGATTCCGGGTATTCATTAAAGAAGCGTCACTGCCCTATTGACGGCGAAAAGGTCAAAGCCTGCATTAAATGTAAGTCCTGCTCTATTATGAGCGGTTTCGGCGGCGCTGGTGCATTCTCTGATGGTAAATATAACATTACCAATGATTTCGGCGGTACTTTATATGAATATATCGGCAAAAAGGCTGCTACTGAGCTGATGCAGTATGTAGATGAGATCAACATGGCTCACGGCGGCGAAGGTACTAAGATGTACTCTACAGCCGGAACTAATTTAAAGAAAGTCTGTTTACAGAACCGTCTGAAGCTGTTAAATGCTTCTGTCCGTCATCTGGGAACAGATATTAACCTAGTTGTATTAGGCCAGTTATATGATGAGTTAAAAGAGCATGTGGACTTCTATTTCGAGTCCCCTGTAAGCCATATTGAGTGCCTGGAAAATGGGGGATACAGAGTATGGAGCAATGACCAGTCTTATGACTGCGGGAAATGTATCGTATCTGTAGGCAGAAGCGGCAGCAAGTGGATGGAGCATATCTGTAAGGAACTGGATATTCCCACCAAGTCCAATCGTGTGGATATTGGCGTGCGTGTAGAGCTTCCCGCAGTGCTGTTCTCCCATTTAACAGACGAGCTGTACGAAAGCAAGATCGTATACCGTACAGAGAAGTTTGAGGATAATGTACGTACCTTCTGTATGAACCCCAAGGGAATCGTTGTAAATGAAAATACCAATGGCATCGTTACTGTAAATGGACACAGCTACGAGGATCCGGAAAAGCAGACAGAATGCACTAACTTTGCTCTGTTAGTTTCCAAGCACTTTTCTGAGCCGTTTAAGGACAGCAACGGCTATGGTGAAAGCATTGCCCGTCTTTCTAATATGTTAGGCGGTGGTGTTATCGTACAGCGTTTCGGTGACCTGATCCGCGGAAGACGAAGCACTCCAAAGCGTATTGAGGAAAATACCTTTGTGCCTACTCTTTCTGCAACACCCGGCGACTTAAGCCTTGTTCTTCCAAAGCGTATATTAGATGGCATCATCGAAATGATCTATGCCCTGGATAAGATAGCACCGGGAACTGCAAATGATGACACTTTGCTTTATGGTGTAGAAGTTAAGTTCTACAACATGGAAGTAGACGTAGACGAGAACCTGGAAAGCCGTCACAAAGGACTTTATATCATCGGCGATGGCAGCGGCGTGACACATTCTCTTTCCCATGCATCTGCAAGTGGTGTGTATGTAGCACGTAAGATCGCGGAGAGCCTGGAAGGATAAGTAAGATAAGCTAGTACATCGTTTTCGAAATTAGGATTTAGTTCAATAGGGTCCGAAAGGGCTCCTCCATGTATAAACGCATT
>UQJF01000070.1 GCA_900541315.1 uncultured Clostridium sp.
ACGAGATGTAGCTCCGTCTCGTGGGCTCGGAGATGTGTATAAGAGACAGAAGAAGAACAGTATGATAAACTGGCAGAAATATTGCGGGAGAGTCTGGATATGGAAAAGATATATGAGATCATGGGACTGGAAGAAAAAATACATATAGAACAGGTGCTTCCGTCAGATATAGAACACAGAAGCTTTGAGATCATCAGTGAAGAATTAAAGGCTATGGGAAAGAAACTGGAACCGGAACTGGCACCGGTGATCATGCGGGCTATTCATACAACAGCGGATTTTGACTATGCAGATCATCTGAAATTTTCTGAGCATGCAGTAGAAAAAGCAAGGGAAGCCATTAAAAACGGAGGCGTGATCATTACCGATACAAAAATGGGCTGGTCCGGTGTGAACAAAAAGCGTCTGGAAAGTTATGGGGGAGAAGCCTTGTGCTTTATGGCAGATGAAGATGTGGCAGCAGAGGCCAAGGAAAAGGGCAGCACAAGAGCGGTGGCAAGTATGGATAAGGCGGCAAAATTATTTGGAGGCGGAGAGAGACCTTGTATCTTTGCTATTGGAAATGCCCCTACGGCGCTTATACGCCTTTATGAGCTGATCCGGGAGGGAAAAATAAAACCGGCCCTGATCATTGGTGCGCCTGTAGGCTTTGTTAATGTGATCCAGTCAAAAGAACTGATCCTTTCACTGAAAGATACACCATACATTGTGGCAGAAGGCAGAAAAGGCGGCAGCAATGTGGCGGCAGCCATCTGCAATGCTCTATTATACGGTATCAAATAAAGGGCTGCAGTTTGGCCATGATAATAAAAGGGGACAGAAAGCATGAAACTATATCGTATTATCCTTGTAGATGATGAGGAAGAGGTAAGAAAAAGTATTATCCGCAAGATCAAATGGGAGGAAAACGGCTTTTTAGTAGCCGGGGACGCGGAAAATGGGGAAGATGCCTTAGAAAAGATCGAACTGTTGGAACCGGATCTGATCCTGACCGACATCCGTATGCCCTATATGGACGGACTGACACTGGCAGAACGTGTGCGCCAGAAATACCCGTCTATGAAGATCGTCATTTTTTCCGGTTATGATGATTTTGAATATGCTAAGCAGGCAATTAAATTAAATGTTACAGAATACATACTAAAGCCGGTAAACGTAGAAGAGCTGACTGCCATTTTACAAAAGATAAAGGCAAATCTGGATCAGGAGATCGAACAGAAGCGAAATGTAAACCTTTTGCGGGAAAATTATATAAAAAGCCTGCCGATCCTCCGGGAACAGTTTTTAAATGAACTGGTAAATGCCCCCATAGCTTATGAAACTGTGCAGACCCGTTTAAAAGAGTATGGTATCTCCCTTTCCGGTGCCCAGAAATGGGTGGCAGCAGCCGTAGGTATTGACAGGCCGGAGGAGGAGCGGGAAGGCGAACTGGCTATCCACAGGGAGCAGGACCTGATCCCTATTTCTGTCATGCAGATCCTAGAAGAAAAGCTGGGAAATTACTGTCGTTTTTCTATTTTTAACTCTACCGGAAGCAGTGATGCACAGATCGGTGTGATCGCAGCTATTGACGAGGAAAATTCCCAGTCCGGACTGACTGCTGTATTAGGAGATATCTGCAAAGAGACCAGAAAGATCCTGGCAGTTCCTATTACCATTGGCATTGGACACAGTACCCAGGATCTGGGCATGATTTGCGAATCTTACAAGGATGCAGTCAATGCTTTAGGTTATAAGGCCATTGTAGGGGCTGGAAATACCATTTATATCAACGACGTGGAGCCGGTAAGCAGGGGAAAGCTGCAGTTTGACAGCAAAGATGAGGCAGAGCTGGTAGGTGCTGTGAAATTTGGTCCTCAGGAAAAAATCGAAGAAGCAGTACATAAAATCGCGGATAAGATCAGTGATGCAAAAGTCCATCAGCGTCAGTGCCAGACCTATATGTTAAGTGTATTAAACTGTATGATCCAGCTGGTGCAGATGTATGATCTGGACATGGAGACTATATTCAAGGGGGAGTCCAACTTAAATGAGGCCTTTGCCCTGATCTCCAGTACCCAGAAAAAGGAAGATTTTGCAAAATGGCTTCTTCAGGCTGCCATTGCAGTAAACCAGTCTGTGAATACAGAACGTGATAATACTACAAAACAGGTGATCCAGGAAGCCAGGCAGTATATTATGGACAACTATCAGGATGCGGAGCTGTCTGTGGAGAAGATCTGCCGTCACCTGCATATGAGCCCGGCTTATTTTTCTACCATGTTTAAGAAAGAAACAGGAAAGACTTATGTAGCTTATCTTACGGAAGTCCGTCTGGATAAAGCAGTGGAGCTTTTAAACAAAACAGATGACAAGACATATGTGATCGCGGCAAAGGTAGGATACCAGGAGCAGAATTATTTCAGCTATGTATTTAAGAAACGATTTGGTATTTCGCCTACAAAATTCAGAGGAGCAAAATAATGTTTTTGAAACAACGAAAACACCGGCTTCAAAATGCCAGTATCCGTTCCATTATATTCATGTATTTTACCATTACCGCTCTGGCAGCCAGTATTTTTATCGGAGTTTCTCTTTACGGACGGCTGTCAGGACAGATGTCCTCTGCACTTCAGGAGGAAAACCGCATCCTCATCAACCAGTTAGGCCGGACAATGGACTCTTATCTGCGTCTGGTGATGAAGCTTTCAGATTCCCTGTATTACGGCGTGATCAAAAATGCTGATCTTTCAGACGGTTCTATTAACGGAGAGATCACGCTCCTTTATGATAATAACAAGGACAATGTAGAAAATATTGCCCTGTTTTCAAAAGAAGGGGAATTGTTAGAGTCGGTTCCCGCAGCAAGATTAAAGAACAATGCCAGGGTGGCAGACCAGGACTGGTTTATGGCGGCTTTGGAAAAAACAGAAAACCTTCATTTTTCCATGCCTCATGTACAGCACATTTTTGACACAGGAGACAGCCAGTACCGTTGGGTGGTATCTGTGGCAAGAGCTGTGGAGATCACAGACGGCCCCTATACAGACCAGGGTGTTCTTCTCATCGATCTGCGTTATAACAGCTTAGAACAGTTATTTGATGGTATGAACCTGGCAAAAGGCGGCTATGTGTATCTTACAGACAGCAACGGGAACCTGATCTATCACCCGGACGGCCAGCTGATAAGCTCCGGCATTGTAGCAGAAAACAATGATAATACTGCCGTGTTAAAAGATGGAAATTACCAGGAGCAGTGGCAGGGACAGACCCGTATGGTGTCGGTAAAAACGGTGGGATATACAGGCTGGAGGATCGTAGGTGTTATGCCCCTTGACACAGTATCCTTAAATGCGATCAAGACCCGTATTTTGATCGTGTTCATTATTGCGCTGGTGCTGTTTATCCTGACTATCATCAATTCCTATATTTCTTCCAGGATCACAGACCCTATTAAGGAACTGGAAAAATCTGTAAATCAGATCGAGGAGGGAAATTTGGAAACAGAAGTTTACACAGGGGGATCTTACGAGATCCAGCATCTGGGAAAATCCATTCAGAATATGGCAAGGCAGATCAAGCGCCTTATGGATGACATTGTGGCAGAGCATGAATCTAAGCGAAAAAGCGAATTTGATACTTTACAGTCCCAGATCAATCCCCATTTCCTTTATAATACCTTAGATATCATTGTGTGGATGATCGAAAATGAAAAACAGTCAGAAGCAGTGAAAGCAGTAACCGCATTGGCGCGTTTCTTCCGTATCAGTTTAAGTAAGGGAAAAAGCATTATCCCGGTAAGGGATGAACTGGAGCATGTAAGAAACTATCTGATGATCCAGCATATGCGCTATAAAAATAAATTTTCTTATTCCATAGAGGCAGAGGAAGAGGTATTAGGACTTGCCAGTTTAAAGCTGATCCTGCAGCCTATGGTGGAAAACGCCATTTATCATGGCATGGAGTTTATGGATGGTGACGGTGAGATCAAAATACGGGCATGGAAAGAGGAAGAGAATCTTTACCTGAGTGTGGAGGACAATGGGCTTGGCATGACGGAGGAACAGGTAGAGCGTCTGTTTACAGATACCGGTCATGTTCCTTCCAGAAGAGGTTCCGGGATCGGCGTAAAGAACGTAAATGAACGGATCCATTTGTATTTTGGCAAAAACTACGGGCTTTCTATAGAGTCGGAGCCAGATGAGGGAACTACTGTGCGGATCCATCTTCCTGCAATTGCTTATGAAGAAGCAGTGGGAAAGGAGGAGAAACATGCCTAAGAGAGAAAAAATACTGTTATGTATAGGTGCTGTTTTTCTGGTCCTGTTGTTTCTGCTGTCTTCTACGGATCTGATCATAAAAGAACGTGCTGTGCAGATCGACTCCATTTCTGTGATCTTAAGTGAAGACACAGACGATTATTACCAGAATTTCAGAAAAGGAATGGAAAAAGCAGCCACAGATCTGAGAAGTGATGTGAGACTGATCACTCTTTATGACCAGAAAGACCAGGAACAGCAGATCGAGCTGGCCGCCAGGGAGATCCGTGATGGGGCTGGGGCTGTGGTCATCGAACCGGTAGAGGAAAAAAAAGCAGTTATGGATCTGGAAGGCTTAAAACCGGGATGCCCGGTGATATTTGTGGGCGCATCTTCTCCCAGCGAGTTTGTGACAGATTCACTTTTCATTGATTACTTTGAGGCAGGAAGGATCCTGGGGGAAAAGGCGGCTGAAAAGGATCTTTCAGATGAAAAGATCTGTCTGTTTACCCAGGGAATGGATTACAATGGAGTACAGGATGTCTATGAAGGGGTCTGCTCTGTTTTAAATGATAAACAGATCCCCTTTGAGCTATATGAGGCAAAAGAAGAAAATACGTTCCGCAAGGTGGTGGAAAATACGGTTTATCCGGGAAAAGACAAGGTAGAGGTGATCGCCCTGGATGTGCGCTCCTTAGACCAGACAGCGGGTATCTTAAATGAAAGTTCTGTTTACAGGGAACATGTGTCTGCCCTTTACGGCATTGGTTCCACTACCGGGATCTTAAATTATCTGGATCAGGGCATTATTGATGGACTAGTGACCTATGACCAGTTCAGCCAGGGATATTTAAGTATAAAAAAAGCAGTAGAAGCCATTCATGCAGGCAGGCAGAAGCAGGAGACTTTGTTAGATCTGGTTTATCTGGATCAGCAGGAACTGGCCTCTGGTGTATATGAGAAAATGCTCTATCCTATGGAATAGGGGGAAATGATAATGAAGAAAACAAAAGGAACCGGGGCGATGCTGTTTAGTATGATCGCTGTAATAGTGATCATCTGCCTGTTTATTGTAGCAGGAAACGGAGCGAAAAAAGAAGCGGCATCTAAGGAGATACGTGTGGGACTTCTTCTCTACAGGGGGGATGATACTTTTATCAGCACACTTCGCTCTTATATTGAAGAAAAGGCTAAAGAATATGAGCGGAAGGAAGGCATCAAGGTAACACTGGATATTTTAGACGCAAAAAGTAACCAGAATACCCAGAATAATCAGGTGGACCGGATGCTGGAGTTAGGCTGTGATGCCTTATGTGTCAATATTGTAGACCGTTTTGCAGCTTCTGTAGTTATTGATAAAGCCATGGCAGCGGATGTGCCGGTGATCTTTTTTAACAGAGAGCCGGTAGAAGAAGACATGAACCGGTGGGAGAAGCTTTATTATGTAGGGGCTGATGCAAAGGATTCTGCTGTTTTTGAAGGAAGGATCCTGGTAGATGCCTATAAAAAAGATTCCTCAAGTCTTGACCGCAACGGTGATGGGATTGTCAGCTATGTGCTATTAGAAGGAGAGAGCAATCATCAGGATTCCCTGATCCGTACTGAATGGTCCATACAGACATTAAAGGACGGTGGAGTGCCTTTGGAAAAAATCACAGGAGGTATTGCCAGCTGGGAACGCAGCCAGGCATCTGCCATGATGGAGCAGTGGCTTACAGAATATCCGGATCAGATCGAACTGGTGGTGGCTAATAATGATGATATGGCCCTGGGCGCTATTGATGCTATTGACAGGGCGGGAATCCTTCCGGGTATGATCAAAATAGTGGGGATCGATGCTACGCCGCCTGGAATGGAGGCATTAAAGGCAGGAAAACTTTTTGGAACGGTAGCAGCAGATAAAGAAGGCTATGCAAATGCCATTTTCCAGATCGCAGCTTCTTTAAGCAGGGGGCTTCCTGTTGATGAGAGCATAAAATTGGAAAATGGAAAATATTTCTGGTGCAGCCAGAAGGGGATAACCCAGGAAGATGCAACAGAAACTGACAATAAATGACATAAAAACAATAAAAAAATTCAGCAATAATGTAAAATCAAAGAAATTTCATAATACTCCTTAAAAAATCATATGGAAAAATGCACAACCGGGGCTTATAATGTGCTTGTCGTTAAGGAAAATACACCAAAAGGCGATAAAAAACAAAATTATATGTATAGGGAGGATTACAATTATGAGATTAGTTAAGAAGGTTACAGCAGCAGCTATGGCATCCGCAATGGCACTTTCACTGGCAGCCTGCGGCGGCGGAAGTACCGCTACAACAGCAGCTCCTACTGAAGCAGCTAAGGAAACTACAGCAGCAAGCGAAGCAGCTACAGAGGCAGCTAAGGAAGCAGCAGAGACTGCAGCACAGGCAGCTGGAACAGCAGATGTAGCAGATAAGAAAGTGGGCATCAGCATTTATAAATTCGATGATAACTTTATGACTCTGTACAGACAGGAACTGCAGCGTTATCTGACTGAAGACTTAGGCTTCAAGGCAGAGAACGTAGTTATCCAGGATGGTAAGGGTGATCAGGCTGAGCAGACCAACCAGATCAATAACTTCATCACCCAGAAGTATGATGTTCTGATCCTGAACCTGGTACAGGCTTCTTCCGCACCAGAGATCACAGATATGTGTAAAGATGCAGGAATCCCTGTTGTTTACATCAACCGTGAGCCAGATGAGGCAGAAGAGCAGAGATGGGTTGACGAAAAGATCAATGCTACTTATGTAGGCTGTGATGCAAGACAGTCCGGTACATATCAGGGCGAAGAAATTTTAGAGACAGAGACCAAGGGCGATATCAATGGTGACGGAAAAGTTTCCTACATCATGATCCAGGGCGACCCTGAGAACGTAGATGCCCAGTACAGAACTGAATTCTCTGTTAAGGCATTAACAGATGCTGGCGTAGAAGTAGAAGAACTGTTAAAGCAGCGTGGTGACTGGGATCAGGCTAAGGCACAGCAGATCGCACAGGATGCTTTAAACCAGTATGGCGACAAGATCGAAGTTATCTTCTGCAACAACGATGCAATGGCACTGGGCGCTTTACAGGCAATCGAAGCAGCTGGACGTAAGGTAAATGAGGATATCTACTTAGTAGGTGTAGATGCTCTGACCGAGGCAGTTCAGAACGTTATCGATGGCAAGCAGACCGGTACTGTATTTAACGATCACTTCTCACAGGCTAAGGCAGCAGCAGATGCAGCTGTTAAGTTCATCGGCGGCGAAGAAGTTGATGCCAAGATCCCTGTAGACTACATCAAGGTTACTAACGCAAACGCACAGGAAATCCTTGACAAGTTAAAATAAGTTACAGTTAACTGACTATTTATCGGGTGTGCGGGTCATTCCGTCACACCCGATTTTTAAGGAAAATATGCTCCCGGAGGGCATAGAAAAAGCGTCAAAGGAATTGAAAGGAGTAACGGGATGGCAGAACAGTACAGACTGGAAATGATAGGGGTCAGTAAAAGCTTCCCTGGCGTAAAGGCACTGGATGGAATTAACTTGAAAGTACGTCCCGGAACTGTCCATGCGCTGATGGGGGAAAATGGCGCAGGAAAATCTACCCTTATGAAATGTCTTTTCGGCATTTATAAGATGGATGAGGGACAGATCATCATAGATGGTGAAAAAACAATGATAACGAACCCGGATGACGCCCTTCACAAGGGTCTGGCAATGGTTCATCAGGAACTGCAGCCGATACCGGATCGTTCCATTGCAGAGAATATGTATCTGGGAAGATACCCCATGAAGAATATTGGTCCTCTTAAAATGGTAGACCATAAGACCATGAACAGCGAAGCTGAAAAATGGTTAAAAGATGTAAAGATGAATTTTGATCCTAAGGCAAAACTAGGAACATTGTCAATTGGACAGATGCAGTCAGTAGAGATTGCAAAGGCAGTCAGCCAGCACGCAAAAATCGTGATCCTGGATGAGCCCACATCCTCTCTGACTGATAATGAAGTAGAAGCGCTGTTCCGCATTATCAGGGACTTAAAGTCCAGAGGCGTTTCTATGATATATATCAGCCACAAGATGGCTGAGATCCGTCAGATCGCAGACGATATTACCATCATGCGAGATGGTACATATGTAGGATCCTGGGAAGTAAAGGATATTTCCGACGATGAGATCGTAAAACAGATGGTTGGACGTGAGCTGACCAATGTTTATCCTCCTAAGGAAGACTACAGAACAGATGAAACAGTTCTGAAAGTAGAACATCTGTGCAGTATCCATGAGCGTTCCTTCCAAGATTGCTCCTTTGAATTAAAGAAGGGCGAGATCTTAGGATTCGGCGGTCTGGTAGGTGCCCAGAGAACAGAGATGATGGAAGCTATCTTTGGTATGCGTCACATTGCAAGTGGTACTGTGGAAGTTCTTGGAAAGAAAGTAGATATTAAAAAGCCAGAAGATGCTATCGATAATTCCATTGGTATGATCACAGAAGACCGTCGTGGAACCGGTATTTTAGGATGCCTCAGCATCAACGACAATACGGCCATTGCTTCCTATAAAAACTACACCAATGCAGGTGTGATCGACCAGAAAAAGGTAGATGCCGTTGTAAAAGACAGTATCCAGAAGTTAAACATCAAGACACCAAGCGGAAAGACGCTGATCCAGTCTCTTTCCGGTGGTAACCAGCAGAAAGTTATCATTGCCCGCTGGCTTGCAAACAATCCGGATATCCTGATCATGGATGAACCTACAAGAGGTATTGACGTAGGTGCGAAATATGAGATCTATCAGATCATGATCGACCTGGTAAAACAGGGTAAATCCATTATTATGATCTCCTCAGAAATGCCGGAACTGATCGGTATGTCCAACCGTATTATCGTAATGTGCAACGGACGTATCACCGGTGAAGTAGAAGGGGAAGAAGCAACCCAGGAGCGGATCATGTCATTTGCAACACAATTTGATCTCCAGGGTAAATCAACCACAGAGTCCAAGCAGGAGGATTAAGCCATGACAGCGAAAAAATTTAATTTAAAAGATTTCCTTATCAATAACGGAATTATAGTCGTTCTGGTGTTATTAGCAATCTACACCGGTATCATGCAGCCGACATTCGTATCCGGCTCCAACTTAAAGAATATTGCTCTTAACGTAGCACCACGTTTTATCATCGCCTGCGGCGTATCCGGGTGTCTGATCACCAAAGGTACAGACCTTTCAGCAGGACGTATGGTAGGTTTATCTGCCTGCTTAGCAGGTACTTTACTTCAGAAAGCGGATTACAGCGGCAAGTTCTTCCCTAACATGCCATTTTATGGTGTATGGTGGGTAGCAGTAGTGCTTCTGATCTGCGTAGCAGTTTGTGCTATCTTTGGTGCCATCAACGGTATCGTAGTTTCTTATCTGCAGGTTCCTGCATTTATCGGAACTTTGGGTATGCAGCTGATCGTATATGGTGTCTGCCTGGTTTACACCAATGCAACTCCGATCGGTGGTTATCGTGCCGCTTATACAGAAGTAGCAAAGGGCCAGTTATTTGGTGTGATCCCATATCTGTTCCTGATCGCTTTAGCAGTTGGTATTGTAATGTGGTTCGTATATAACAAGATGCCTCACGGCAAATATATGTACGCTATCGGCGGAAATGAGCAGGCAGCAGAGGTTTCCGGCGTAAATACAAAGAAGACCAAGATCATCATCTATATTACAGCAGCAGCTTGCTATGCACTGGGCGGCTTCTTAGTAGGCGCTAAGTCCGGCGGTTCCTCTGTAAACATGGGTTATGGATGGGAGCTGGAAGCAATCGCAGCCTGCACCATCGGTGGTGTATCTGTAAATGGTGGTATCGGACGTATCTCCGGTGTTCTCATCGGTGTTCTGGTATTTGAGATCTTAAAGACCTGCTTACAGTATCTGGGTGTTGACACCAACTACCAGTACATTGCACAGGGTATTGTTATCGTAGTTGCAATTGCTCTGGATATCAGAAAGTACATTGCTAAGAAATAATGATAGTTATCCCTGGGACAGGCGGCTGTTGTGATATTCACCGGAGAAGGTAACGTCCTCTCCAAACCATGCAGGCGGATTAAATGCCTTTGCTTCTTCTTCACTGGCAAATTCTACCTCTGCAAGGATAAGGCCGTGGTAGTGGCCTTCAAAGACGTCTAATTCGATGGTAAGGTGATCACTTCCCGGAACCGGGATCATATATCTCTTTTTTGTAAGGATAATACCGTCTGCCTTGGTCAGCAGATGTTCATAGGCTTCTTTATTCAGTGCAAGATTGTATTCTTCCCTGGATAAGAGGCCTTTTCCTTTGTAGGTGAGATAGTAGTCATCATTATCCCGGCGGATGCGGACAACAGGATCTGTATTTAAGTAGGCCTGTTCGATCTGTCTGCAGGGAAAAGATGTACATCCCTCAGGGATTTGTTTAACAAGAAATTTTCTTTCGATTTCCATTGTAAATTCTCCTTCCGGTTTGTGTGCTTTTTTAACAATATTTTGCACTTTTTAGTATACACTATCATAGCATTTATCTCTTTTCAGAAAAAGGGAAAAATGGTAAAATAAATAAAGTTTCAGATCGGTTACACATATAGGAGGCCAAAATATTGGCTTCCAACATCATTGCGTAAAGGGGAATTAAAATGTCAAAAGTTTTTGCATTTCTTGCAGATGGACTGGAAGAAGTAGAATGTCTTGCAGTAGTAGATGTCCTTCGCCGTGCCGGAGCAGAGGTAACATTGGTATCAGTAACAGGAAGCCGTGAGATTACAGGCTCTCATCATATTCATTTTCAGGCAGATGCCCTTTTTGATGAAACAGCAGCAGAAGATGCAGATGTATTATTCCTGCCGGGAGGAATGCCAGGAACCAATACATTAAAAGCCCACGAAGGCTTAAAGAATGCTATTTGCAAGGCCAATAAGCAGGGACGGCGCATTGCAGCTATTTGCGCAGCTCCAAGCATCCTTGGGGAAATGGGACTGTTAAAAGGAAGAACAGCCACCTGCTATCCGGGTTTTGAGGACAAGTTAGAGGGCGTTTCCTACACCCGTCAGGGCGTGATCACCGATGGAAATATTACTACCGCAAGAGGACTTGGATATGCTTTAGATCTGGGGATTGAGCTGATCCGTCTTCTTATGGGACCTCAGCATGCGCAGATGGTAAAGGATTCCATCCAGTATGACCAGGTATAAAGAAATATAGATTATTATATTAAAATATGTCATAACAATAATAAGAAAGAGACTGCACGGATAAAAAGTGCAGTCTTTTTTCTATACAATAGCTGGAAAAAAGAGGGAATGCCATTGACGTTTGAAGGTGCCAGATTACCGGCAGATGCGTTTGAAGAAATGGTCGATAAGGCAACTTATGGAGATATGATCCCGGTAGGTAATTTTGTAAAGATCGGAAAATCTCAGATGATTGATATTTATAAACTGTGTACAGAAAGAAAATAATAACATAAATAGTATAAAGACTGCTGTATAACGGAGAAAATCCATTTTGCAGCAGTCTTTTAATTGGTATAGAAAATAATATAAGAGTTATTGGTAAAAACTACATGGAGATCCATCCAAATGCATTTGCAACAGAACTGATGAGGATAATAGCTGCAAAGACAGGACACAGATATTGGATCATAAAAAAGAAGATCTTCTTTCTACGGAATGGTTTTCCCTCCAGTGTGACTTCTTCTTCAATCTTTTTTACACCGATGACCTTGGAAACCAGAAGGCAGGTGGCAATAGCTGCGATGGGCATCATCACAGAATTGGTAAGAAAATCAAAGAAATCCAGAAACTGCATGCCGATGATGGTTACGTTTGCCAGTGGTCCGTATCCCAGGCAGGACAAAGAACCAAGGGATACCATGATAACTGCCATAACAATGGTAGATTTTTTACGTCCCCAGTATAGCTCATCTTCAAAGGTAGAAACAGCACTTTCTGTCAGTGCAATGGAGCTGGTCATGGCTGCAAAGAGTACCAATAAGAAGAACAGGATACCAATGCCGGTTCCAAGGCCCATATTGGCAAATACTTTTGGAATGGTAATAAACATCAGTGCAGGTCCGGCTTTAAGTGTATTCGGATCACCTCCTGAGAAAGCAAATACAGCAGGGATGATCATAAGACCGGCCATAATAGCGATAGCAGTATCGAAGATCTCTACATTCTGGGTAGAATCCTCAATAGACATATCCTTTAACATATAGGAGCCGAAAGTAACCAGAATGCCCATGGCAATGGACAGTGAGTAGAACATCTGGCCCATAGCGGAAACTACGGTCATCCAGGAAAAGTTTGCCAGGTTTGGTACCAGAAAGTATTTAACGCCTTCCAATGCACCAGGTCTGGTAACAGAATAAATGGCAATGATCACAGAAAGCACTACCAGAACCGGCATCATAAATTTGGAAACACGTTCAATGCCGTTTTGTACACCTGCATAAATAATGCCCAGAGTACAAAAGGTGAAAACAATAAAGCAGATCTCTGTGGAAGCCCCGTTGGAGATAAAAGCGGAAAAATAAGTATCCGAAGCCAGAGCCTGTGTCTGTCCGCTAAAATAGCCCACCAGATATTTAATGACCCATCCACCAATTACGGAGTAGTAAGGAACGATCAGAATCGGGATAATGGCATTGATCCAGCCGCCAAGAGACAACCATTTAGACTTCCCAAAGCTTTGGTAAGCACCTACAGGACTCTTTTTTGTCATGCGCCCTAAAGACGTTTCTGCTATGATCATGGTGTAGCCAAAGGTAAGGGCCAGAATGATGTAGATCAGTAGAAAGATACCGCCGCCATATTTGGCAGCTAGGTAAGGAAAACGCCAGATATTGCCAAGTCCTACGGAAGCTCCCGCTGCAGACAGGACAAATCCGAGCTTTCCTGAGAACGTACTTCGCTTGTTTTTGTTCATGTGATTTAACCCCTTTATTTTGTATAATTTGATCTTTATCTGAACTAGTTTATCATAAGAAGAGGTAAAAAGCAATTAGGGACATCTGCTTCCAGAAAACCTGAAAACCGGCAGAAAAAAACGCCTGGATTTACGCAGGCGTTTTAGGAAAATACAGGTAGTGATCAGATCACAATTATCCTTTTTTCCAGGTGATCTTCTTTTGGATCATCTTGTTTAATGCTACATGGCGGATGGGCTGCCTTTGGATATCTGTTCCGATAAATACAGCCTTTCCTGTTTTTAATGGCTCACAGCCTGTAATACCGTAGCGGCTGTCAGCCACATCAAACTGGAACCAGTGTGATCCCGCAGGAAGCTGGCCTTTGGCACGGAATACATTTCCGAATTGTCCGCGGATCAGGTCCTCTAAAAATATCAGGAGAGATTCCGGGGAAGCAAAATAAGCATTTTCAATGGAAAAGGTATCAGGCAGTTCTTCACTTTCAATAGCTTTGGATTCATAAATCTGTCCGTCATAGCCTGTTTCAAGAATCCGCAGCCAGTCTTTTTCAGGAAGAGAAGAGTAGTGGTCTGTATAAATAGTGGCGGTGGGATTTATTTTGGTTAAGATCTGTCTGGCTTCTTCTTTTTCTTCCGGTGAAGCCTGTTCAGATTTTGACAGGAAAATAGTTCCCGCTTCCCGGATCTGGTTTTCGTAGAGAGCAGGATATTCTTTTAAATAACGTCTGCAGCTGTAAATATCTGCGATGGTTACAGGAGATAAAATGGAAATCCGCTGATATTCGATCTTTTTTACATTTTCCAGTACATTGCCTAACATGCCTACACCTGTTGGTTCGATCACCAGATATTCAGGATCAATGGTATTGGCAATAGAAAGGACGGACAGGGAAAAATCTCCTTTAGCGGAGCAGCAGATGCAGCCTTCTGTCATTTCCCAGATATTAACAGGGCTTTGGCCTTCTTCTGCACGCAGACGGTCTGCGTCAATGCCGGCAGTGCCGTACTCATTTTCAAGTATGGCAAAATCTTTTCCGGTATGTTTTGCTAAAGCTTTAATAAAAGTAGTTTTTCCTGCGCCCAGAAAGCCGGATACGATCAATATTTTCATATGATAACCCCTAAATCCCCGATTCCCAGAGTCAGAGCTCTGTTTTCTTAATTTTTTTAAAATAGTAGAACAATAGTAGAACAAGAACGCGCCAATGGCGCGTTCTCATAATAAATCAGACTGTTCAGTCATTCAATTTGTTATTCTTCGATCAAAACAACTGGCTTGATAAGTTCAGCTGGCTTGTCTCTCATAAGGAACAGTGCTTCTTCCAGGTGATCCCAGCCTTTGAATACGTGAGTGCTTAATGGGGAAACATCCAGTTTCCCAGCAGATACTAAAGCTCCCAGTTTTTCCATACGTAAACGTCCGCCTGGCATTAAACCACCATTGATCTGCTTATGGCCCATACCTACGCCCCATTCAGTACGTGGGATATCAATGGTATCACCGGAGCCGAGGTAGTTTACATTACCGATCTTGCCGCCTGGCTTTAAGCACTTAACTGCTTCCGCAAAGGTTTCAACACCACCGCCGGCGATCACAACCTTATCAACGCCCTTGCCGTCTGTCATATCCATAACCTGTTTCCAGATCGGGCCATTTTTGTAGCTTATGAAATCAGTAGCACCGTACTTCTTTGCAGCTTCTACGCAGACAGGACGGGTTCCTACTGCGATGATGCGGGAAGCACCGCGCATGTTGGTTCCTGCTACTGACATAAGTCCTACAGGTCCGATACCAACTACCAGTACAGTATCACCAAACTGGACATCTGCTAACTCAACGCCGTGGAAGCCGGTAGGAACCATATCAGACAGCATACATGCATCGGTTGGGCTGATATTGGATGGCAGCAGTGCCAGGTTTCCGTCTGCATCATTTACATGGAAATATTCAGAGAATACGCCGTCTTTGAAGTTGGAGAATTTCCAGCCTGCTAACATGCCGCCTGAGTGCATGGAGTAGCCGGCCTGAGCCTCTAAGGAGTTCCAGTCAGGAGTGATAGCAGGAACTAATACACGGTCGCCAGGCTTAAAATCCTTTACCATAGAACCAACTTCAACAACTTCTGCACAGCACTCGTGCCCTAAGATCATGTTGTGACGGTCGCCGATAGCGCCTTCCCAGAGAGTGTGCACATCGGAGGTGCAGATGGCAACTGCTAATGGCTTACAGATGGCATCCATTGGTCCACATGCAGGACGATCTTTCTCGATCCATCCAGATTCTCCGATTTTTAACATTGCATAACCCTTCATAAATAATGTTCTCCTTTCAGTGATGCGTTATATAGTTTTGTTTGTTAAAAAAATATCATCTGATAGTTAAAAATATATCACTAAAAGGTCATAAAATCAATGGATACTTTATAGGCATATTTCACAATGTTTCAGGCACCTTTTTAGAACAAATGCCAGAAAAGTTATTAAAAGGTATCTTTAAAGCAGATAAGGGATCGTCAGTAAAGGTCATGAAACAATTTTAAAGCAGAAGAGATACCAATGCCAAAACGGTCACATCCGGCTTTTTCCATAGCACGGATGGTCTCTAAGCTGTCTCTTATACACATCTCCGAGCCCACGAGACGGAGCTACATCTCGTA
>UQJF01000071.1 GCA_900541315.1 uncultured Clostridium sp.
TGTAACAGAAGATTTCCGGGGGATTCTGGTACACGATCATGAAATTACTTTTTACCGTTATGGAAGCGCTCATCAGGAATGCCTTGCGCATGTAGAACGGTATCTGAAAGACAGCATGGAAAATGAGTCATCCCTTACCTGGAACCGGCGAATGAGAGAACTGCTCCAACGAATGATACATTACCGGAAAGAACATACCGGTGAAGCATCGTTAGACGCTCAAACAGTAGCTGGCTTTGAGACAGAGTATCAGGAAATCCTGGACAAAGCCAAAGAAGAATACAAACGTAATGAGCCAAGCCCGTATTACCGCGAAGGCTACAACTTATATCGCCGGATGCAGGAATATAAAACAGAGCATCTTCTTTTCCTGCATGACATGAGGGTGCCAACCACAAACAATACCGCAGAACGCTGTTTGAGAGATTATAAACGAAAACAGACTTTTGCAATGACATTTCGAAGCCTTGAAAGTATCGAAGAATTATGTCATAGCAAGGGTGTGCTGCTTGAAGTACGAAAAAACAACCCCAACATTTATACCGCTGTCATGGAAATCTTTAACAGAAGATATGGAGCCTGATTTGTGCATCAGACTCCCTTATTTTAATTGACCGAGTGGTTGTACACAAGTCTGCCCGTGTATAGTAACCTTTTCCCTGCTATACACCAGAACCAGAAGGATAATGATAATACCCTGTACAACCTGTCGGCCTGCATCCGGGATGCTTACAATAGTTAAGAAGTCGTCCAGGATAGTCATGATAACAGCACCTGCAATGGTTCCCAGATATCCGCCTTTTCCACCTGTAATGGCTGTTCCACCGATGACAACTGCTGCAATGGTCTTTGTATTATAGCTGGTTCCAACATCCAGGAAGCTGGTTCCCGTATATCCAACAAGAAGGAAACCTGATACAGCTGCGATCACTGCAGAGATCAAGTAAACAGAGAATGTAACACGGCCGGTGTTAATACCGGAAAAGCGGGATGCCTCTTCATTGATACCTACAGAATACAGCTTTCTTCCATAAGGAGTCTTATGCAACAATACAATGGCCAGCACTGCAAGAACTGCCCAGATCAGGACAATACCGGATACGATGCCGTACATGCTCTGTCCACAGATAGCACGCAGCAGCGGTGCTGCATTTCCCTTTGGCGCCCCCTTTGTATAGATCAGGAAAATGCCCTGTATCACAGTTCCAACACCCAGTGTCATAATAAATGGCGGTATTTTTAACCAGTAAACACCGGTTCCGTTGATCAGACCTACTACAATGCCCATTACGATTACAGCTAAAAGAGCCGGAAGCATGGAACTGTCACGTCCCATCATGACCTGGGCTGCGATCACATTTGCAAAGGTAATGGTATTTGCAATAGACAGGTCAATACCTCCTGTAAGGATCGTAAGGTTCTGTCCGATCGCTGCGATCCCCATAAAGGACGCAAGTCTTAAAATACCTGCCATATGGGTAGGGTTCAAATATCCCGGAGATAATATCTGAGCCAGTACCAGAAGAAGAATCAGGATCAGGTAAACTACGATCTGACTGTTTTCTAAATATTTACTGCACAGTTTCTTCACGATTAAACACCTTCCTTTCTTCTGTTAATGTTTCTTATGCATTGCACTTAAGGACAGTGCCAGGATCAGGATCAGGCCCTGACATACAAACTGGTAAAATGACGATACACCAAAAAGGTTTAGCATATTATTGATAATGGAAATAATAAATACGCCTGCTATGGTTCCCAGAGGATCACCTACTGCACCGGTCATGGCAGTTCCGCCTACTACAGTTGCTGTAATAGCGTTCATTGCGTAGTTCTTTCCGATCGTCGCATCTGCAGAGTTCATCTGGGCACTGAGGAAGATACCGGCAGCTGCACAGAGAAGACCTGCCAGACAGTAAGCAATGAATTTTACCTTTTTTACCTTTACACCTGTGGAATAAGCAGCGTTTTCACTGCCTCCAATAGCTCTTAAGGCTTTTCCATATGGAGTCTGGTTTGTTAAGGTTCTCACAAGGATCAGGATCACCAAGAATAAGATCAGCGGAACCGCTCCCTTTAAACCTCTTGTAAGAAATTTAGAAAATACCTTATGTACAGAACCGCCCGGCTTTGGCATAAGAAGTAATGCGCAGCCATCAAAAATTGCTGTTGTTGCAATGGTTACGATAATAGGCGCCAGATTTCCTCTTGTTACCAGCACTCCGTTTAAAGCACCGCAAACCAATCCCAGGACTACTGCTGCGATCAGCGGTAAAATAAATCCAACCGGAGATTCTGTATTCATGGTCATAACGCAGACTACATTGGCCAGCGCAACGATACCTCCTAAGGACAGGTCAATGCCACCTGTTAAAATGATCAGTGTCTGCCCTAATGCTACCATCAAAAGAGGAAAAGAAGTCCTGAGCAGATTTTTAAAGTTTCCTATAGTGAAAAAGTCACGGCTGAACACACTTACAAGGAGCATAAGTGCGAC
The DNA here is from genome assembly GCA_900541315.1 of uncultured Clostridium sp. Classification (GTDB taxonomy): domain Bacteria; phylum Bacillota; class Clostridia; order Lachnospirales; family Lachnospiraceae; genus Enterocloster. The sequence goes on from UQJF01000071.1 coordinate 2,498, forward strand.
CAGGAATACATATATGATCACCACATGTCCATGTTTGTTCCAGAAGTTTTTATTTAGCTTGTTCTTCATCCTTCTGTTTCCTCCTTTGTCCGTTCCTTCTTCATGCCCATGCCAAACTGCATGATCAGCTCTTCTGACAGCTCTTCTTTCTGTAATGTACCGGAGATCCTGCCTTCATACATAACGATAACACGGCTGCTCATTCCGATCACTTCCATCATGTCACTGGAATTCATGATCACGGCTACTCCCTGTGCTGCCAATTCATGCATGATCTGGTAAAACTCACGCTTTGCCTCTACATCAATACCTCTGGTAGGTTCATCAAACAGGATCACCTTAGGCTCTGTTGCAAGTTCCTTTCCAAGTACTATTTTCTGCTGGTTTCCACCGGAAAGGCTGGAAACTGGAAGCTCCAAGCCACCTAATTTAATAGAAAGGCGCTTTACCATATCTTCTGCAAAGCTGGATTCTGCTTTCTGATCTATAAATGGACCATTCATCCTCTTTTTCATACTTGAAACAGCCAGATTGTGACGGTTGGAAAGCTCCAGCATAAGTCCCTGTCTCTTACGGTCTGCAGGAACTAAAGCTACGCCGCACTGGATGGCCTGGCTTGCACTTTTGATCTTTTCCGACTTTCCATTAACTATGATCTCACCTTTCACCAGTGGATAAAGCCCGCTGACAGCATTTAAAAGTTCTGTCTGTCCATGTCCCTGAAGGCCTGCAATCCCAAGGACTTCTCCTTTAAATACCTGGAAACTTACATCTTTTAATTTTCCATCATTATCTGTAAGGTTCTTTGCCTCAAATACTACTTTGCTGTAATCCGGCTCACAGACTGGCGGCGGAAAAATATTAGTAAGAGAACGGCCTACCATCATTTTGATCAGCTCATCCTCGTTCATGTCCTTCATATCTCTGGTTCCCACATAATGACCATCTTTAAATACTGTAATGCGGTCTCCCAGTTCAAACAATTCTTCCAGACGATGGGAAATAAAAATAATAGTCTTACCGTTATTTAAAAGGTTGTGGATAATCTGATACAACTGGACAACCTCTTTCTTTGCCAGCGCAGACGTTGGCTCATCTAAGATGATCAGCTCCGGATCTCTTACCAGTATCTTTAATATCTCTACCATCTGCTGCTTTGCAACAGGAAGTGTACTGACCAAAGCATCCGGATCTATATGGATCCCATACTTATCCATAGCTTTCTTTATCTCTTCGTGGATCTTCTTTTTGTCTATCATTCCCAGGGCATTTACCGGCTCCTGGTTCAGATATACGTTTTCAGCAACTGTCATCTCTCCTACAAGTGTCAGTTCCTGGAATACCATTGCAATCCCCATTTTCTGGGAGTGCTCCGGGCTTTTAATAGTAACCTTTTTGCCATGGAAATAAATCTCACCCTCATCTGCCTGGTGGATGCCAGCCAGAATTTTTAATATGGTACTCTTTCCAGCACCATTTTCACCTGCAAGAATGTGTACTTCACCTTTATTACAGGAAAATTCTACCCGGTCCAGAGCGGTGATCCCAGCAAAACGCTTTGTAATATTTGTCATTCTCAGTATCTCTTCTGCCACGATAGACCTCCTCCTCAACATATCCATGCTCCCCAAATTCCGGAAGGACGTATTTTTTAAAGGGCTGCTGCAAGTTTCTTTGCGGCAGCCCATTGTTTATTCTTTTATTCCAGATTACTTGTAAAGTTTCTGAAGTGCTTCATCATCCAGCTCTGTTAATACCCAGAAGCTGTCTGGCATATCCGGGCGGTAGTAATCCTCCAGGTTATCCTCAGTAACTGTTTCAATATCCATAACTACGTTCTTTGGAATATCTTCACCATTTAAAGCCTTAATTACAGTACGAAGAGCTTCTGCACTGGTGTAAGTTGGGTTAGAAGGAGCGATGCAGCTTAAGCCGTTATCGCGATTTTCATACCATGCCTTTAATGCACCATTGTTGCCTTCACTGGTCATAGGAACCAGATCACGTCCTGCTGCGATGAAAGCATCAATTGCTCCCTGTGTCATAGCACCGCCCTGTGACCATACACCATCAATCTCAGGATAAGCGGAAAGCATGGACTCAACAGCTGCCTTGCCTTGTGCATAGTCCCAGGATGCATTTGCAGAACCTAAAACTTCAATATCCGGATAGTTCTTAAATACTTCTTCAGCACCGCCCCAACGTAAGGAGTCTGTTGCTGCACCGGCAATACCATTTAATACGATAATCTTGCCCTTGCCATCCAGCTTTTCAGCCAGCCACTCAGCACCAATGCGTCCAAATTCTGTTTCATCAATACCAACAGTCGCTACCTGCTCGTCTGTATCAACTACGTTATCAAAAGATACAACCTTGATACCAGCTTCTGTTGCTTCTTCTACAACAGGTGCCAGAGCAGTTGGAGATGCTGCAGTAATTACAATAGCATCTACCTTCTTTGTGATCAGATCCTGCATATCACTGATCTGCTTGTTAATGTCTTCATTAGAGTTAGTGATATAATATTCACTTACAACGCCTTCTGATTTTAATTTTTCTGCTTCAGCTACAAATTCCTGCTCCATCTGGGCACGCCATGAGTTTCCGATAGAATAGTTGCAAAGCGCTACTACGTATCCTTTACCATCTCCCTTTGCTTCTTCTTTTTTACTTTCTTCAGAAGATGCAGCCGCAGCTGCTGTAGTTGCCTCTGCTGAGCTTCCTGCTGCTGTAGTTGATGTGGAAGATCCTCCTGAGCTGCAAGCCGCCAAACTCATTGCCATCATTGCTGCTAACCCCATTGCTACTACTTTTTTTCTCATACTGTTACCTCTCCTTTGATGTGATTAATGATTTTATCTCATTCTGCTGCCTGCAGAACCTTATCGATCTTAAAAATAGCTTTTAAAAAAACAACCTTCTGGCATTTTCTGCCATGATCTTTTCCTTGGCTGATTCCGGAATATTTTTGCACTCCTCTGTTACCAGACGGATCAGCTGATTTAAAGTTCCTTTCTTTAACATTCCCGGATAATCAGAAGCCCACATCATCTTATCAGCACCTACCTTCCGGTAACATTCTTCAATAATGTTCACAGATGTTTTCCATGGATACTCTTCCTCATAATAGTCCGGAACTGTAGATGTATCGATATAAACATTTTCGTATTCTTTTACGATCTGAAGGACTTTTTCATAATTTCTCTTTGGCATCCCTGCTCTGAAGCAGATATCTGCTCCCATATGGCAGATCACAAATGTAATATGGGGATAGGCCTTTGCCAGCAGTTCCAGATCCACAATATCTTCCCTTCGGAACATATGGATGAACATGGGCTGATGATACTGTTCACAACAGTCCCATACAGGTGCAAGACGGGGATCTGCAAGTCTTGTTCCCGGTGCGCACTGAAACGTACTGTCTACTTCAATTTTCATACCAAAAAGGATGCCTTCGTCATAGATCTGAGCCAGTTCCTCTGCTGCCGCCTTACCTTTCATAATATCCACCAGAGCTACGCCCCTTAAGCGGTCTGGATATTTTTTCACACTTTCTTTAAAATAATAATTATGATAACCATAAAATGGATTTGGCATAAGCAGTGCTTTTTCGATCCCGCACCAATCCATATAAGCAATCAGTGCTTCTGCCGTACTGCAGCTGCGTTCAAAAGAAGGAGGAAGAAACTGGATTTCCCTGTTACCGATCGTAACCTTTCCCTGACTGGTAGATGACATTGGTTGTCCTTGTGTGATACCAGCTACCTTTTCATAAATGTGAGCATGTATGTCGATGATTTTCATAGCATTGACCTTTCTTTTCACACTTTTGTGCATTTTTCCGTGTTTTTTGATCTGTTATTAGTATAACCTGTACATTTTTTTCTGTATATGTGATTTCATTTGAAAATATTTTGATTTCATTTGATTTTATTGACGCTCATACAAAATCATGTTTTAATGTTTACAGACAAATACTAGGAGGTATTTTTATGTTTAAGATCCTTTCATATCCTATTAAAGACGGAGAACCTACCTGGCCGGGAAATCCCACCTGTTCTCTGCAATCTCATACTTCCATTGCAAAAGGAGATACCGCAAATACAGCTACTATCCATCTTTTTAATCACTACGGTACTCATCTGGACGGTCCTATGCACTTTAATCCAAATGGCATTTCTTTGGACAAGATCCCCATGGAGCGTTTCTTCTATCAGAAGCCACTTGTGATCGACATTCCAAAAAAAGCCGGTGAAAAGATTCTTCCAGAAGACCTGATTCCTTACAAAGACCAGATCGCACAGGCAGACTTTCTTTTTTTACGCACCGGCTTCTGGAAGATCCGCAAAAGTAATCCTTCTGTTTATGAAAATAACGGACCTGCTGTAGGCAGCACAGCCGCTGCTTATTTACGTGAAAATTTCCCGGATCTGAAAGCCATTGGCCTGGATTTTGTTTCCCTGGCTTCCTACAGTGACGGAAAAGACGGCGATTTGGCCCATCAGATCATGCTTGGCATGTACCAGCCCGGCTACATCTGTATTGTAGAAGACATTAACATGGAAGAACTTCCTGAAGGCTTTTTAAAACAGGCTGCCGCCGTTCCGCTGATCATTGTGGGAATTGACAGCTGTCCTGTCACTATGTGGGCTGAATTTTAGGTCTGGATGTTCTCCCGGAGTCCTTCCTGTACCTGCTTTTCAAGAAGATTTCAGGAGAACATTTTGATCCCAAGGAGATTCATTTATGGCTTTTCTTAAAAAGAACTGGTGTTTAATGATCATTACTACCCTTTTGTTCCTGTTAGTCTACACTATTTACACCAGCTCTATTCCACTTCCTGATATGACAAATCACATTGACGATCACATAAAAGTTGGATTTTCACAGATTGAAACGGACAATCCCTGGAGGACTACCCAGATCAACAGTTTCCGTGAAGTCTTTGGCCCCAGCAATATTGACTTTATCTACCACGAACCTGAGGAATATACTATAAAATGGCAGCAGGAAGACATTACAAAGCTGATCAGCGAAAAAGTAGATTATCTTGTGATCGTTCCTGCAGATCTGGATGCCCTTGTTCCTGCCCTTGAAAGTGCAAAAGAGGCAGGAATACCTGTCATCCTTATTGAACAATCTGCTGATACTATTGACCGGGATCTGTATATGTCCCGCATCTCAGCTGATTACCTGCGGGAAGGAGCAATCTGCGCCCGGCTGCTGGCAGAAAAATATGCCGGCCGTTCCTGCAATATTATAGAAATATACGGCACGGAAAGTTCCCCTTCTGCCAGAGCCCGCTCTAAAGGCTTTCACCAGGCTTTAAAAAACTATCCTCAACTGCACATCATTGATACAGAATATGGGAATTTCGACCGTGTATCAGCCCAGAAAGCCATGGAAACAGCCCTGGTCAAAACCAGTGATTCCCACCAAAGCGTCCAGGCAGTCTTCGCCCACAGTGATGAAGACGGTCTTGGTGCCCTTCAGGCGATCAAAACAGCCGGTCTGTCCCCAAATGATATTTCTATCGTATCCATCAACGGGATACAGGATGTGTGCAAGGCAATCATTGCAGGGGAATACTTAGGGACTGTGGAAAGCAATCCAAAATGGGGATTTATTGTAAAGGATCTGATCAATCAGAAGGAACGCGGATATACGCCTTTCCCTACAGTAATCATCCCCTACAGTGTTATTACTGAAGCAAATGCCGTCAGCTATTTTCCAACTGCTTATTAATGGCATGTTAAAAGAAAGGCGTTTTTATTATTATGAATGATTTTCATATCAAGCTCTCTTTCAGAAAAAAGCTCCTGCTTTCCTTCGTAATCCTTTCATTTATCCCGGTGCTTCTGATCGGTATCACTACTTACAGGCTCTACAACCGTTTTATTACTGACATGACAGAAAAATCCTCTGTAGAGACCATTGATCTGATCTGTAATGACATTGACAGTCTGCTAAATGATACCTGGCAGCTATGTGATGCACTGACCCGTGATATTAAGATACACTGCGTGTCAAATTTGACTCCGTATCCAGCCAGTATTCCCTGGATCTTTCCGGAAGCATGGATATGGCTTCCCTTTCTACCTACCGCAAAGACATCTTCGGAGTATATGTTTTAGGCGAAAATGGCGGACGTTACAAATCCAACTATTACTCTTTTAAACCAGATGATCCAAGAGACTCTGAATGGTACCAGAATATTAAAAATTCTCCTGAAACCATCTGGTTTTCCCCACATGAAGGCAGTTTCATTGTGCGCAGCTCCATTGAAGACCGTTTTATCTCTGTAGGACTTCCTTCTTCTGACAAGGCTACCGGACGGATCAACGGCGTGATCTGTGCGGATATAAAAGAGGATGACCTGACAAAAAAAATACAGGACAGTTTAAACAGCGGTGCTGTCTATCTTTTAGATGATCAGGGAAATATACTTTTTCAATCTGGAAATAATTCCCATTTTCCAGTTTCCGTCTCTGATGAACTCACCGGTCAGATCCTTCAGGCTGCCAAAGACGCAGATACCCGTTCTGTAGTCATACCCAACAGAGAATATCTGGTAGTAGGCCGTACATTAAATCGTTCCGGCTGGTGTATTGCCGGTGTGATCAGCCGCAGATATCTGGCACAAAGCACCCAGAAACTGGCTACGATCCTTTTGCTGGTTCTTTTGATCATTGCTTTTTCCGCCCTGTATATCTCCCTTCTCATCTCCCAGTCTGTCTACCGCCCCATACAGACTCTTTGCACTATGATGGAAGCTGTAGAAGCCGGGGATTTTTCCGTCCGTTATTCTGAACCTCCGGCAGACGAACTTGGACGGCTGGGCAACAATTTTAACCACATGTTAAATAAAATCGAAGAACTGATCAGCCAGATCTACGAAGAGCAGAAAAAGCTGCGAAATTCGGAATTTAAAGCACTGCAGGCGCAGATACAGCCTCATTTTCTCTATAATTCCCTGGATTCTGTGATCTGGTTTCTGCGTATGGGTAAAAACAAAGACGCTGAAAAAATGTTAACAGAGCTGTCTACATTATTTAAGATCTCCCTGAGTAAGGGTTCAGAGATCATTACCATTGAAAATGAATTGAAACACATTGGAAGTTACCTTTTTATCTCCAATATGATCTACAGCAAAAAGTTTACATATTCCATTGAATGTGACCCGTCCCTTTATCAGTACCAGACTCCCAAACTGTTGCTGCAGCCTCTGGCAGAAAACGCCATTTTACATGCCGTTCCCCTTCCAGATGAAAAGGTACATATTCACGTAAGCATCCGTGAAAATGGAGACTGCCTGCTTCTTTCTGTACAGGATATCAGCCAGGGCATGTCCCCTGAAACACTGAAAATGCTGCGCAAACAGATCATTTCCCCACGTCAGCCGGATAAACCAAACTCCGGATACGGACTTTACAATGTAAACGAAAGGATCCGCATTTTCTATGGACCTGATTTCGGTCTGAACATTGATTCCGATCCTGACATAGGCACCGAGATCACACTTAAAATACCAAAACTTGAGAGAGGTGAACCTTATGTTCCAAGCAATACTCTGTGATGACAATGAAATTATACTGGAAGGACTTTCCAGCCAGATCAACTGGAAGGACTTAGGTATCCAGCTGACGGCTACTGCTGCTGATGGAAACGAAGCCTGGGAACAGATCCGTAAAAATCCGCCAGACCTTCTGATCACGGATATCCGTATGCCCTATATGGATGGTCTGGAGCTTTCCAAAAAGGCCCGTGAACTGAACCCCAACATGGTGATCCTGATCATCAGTGCCTACGATGATTTCCAGTATGCCCGCACCGCCATGCATCTGCAGGCATTTGACTATATCTTAAAGCCTATTGATATAGACCAGTTCTGCCACATACTGGAAAATGCAGTCCTTCACTGCAGCCAGCTTCATTATGACAAACGCCTTATGATTACAGAGTATCTGCGAAGCATTGCCTCGCAAGATTCTTCTGACCTTCCTGCACCGGGTCCTGAACTGGATCTGGATCCCAGCTCCTACTGCTGTGCTCTACAAATTACCATGGACGAAGAAAGCCTGAAAAGACGTTCTAATGACATCCGCTATGAAGAAGAACAGAAATTTTCAGCCTTCAGTACATCTTTATGCCAGCCTGGATGTTACCTTTTAGATTCCAGGCACAACAGCTATACTATGGCACTGTTATCCGGTTCCAAGCTGGAGCTGATCACTTTGAGGAAGATACTCATTGATTCCGTCCGGAAGATCTTTCCTTACGACGGCCAGAACTGTGATGTAATCATTGCCTCCGGAAACCTGTGCCATGAACTTAATCGTTTAAACGAAAGTATGAAAAGCGTGGCAGAAGCATTAAAGCTGCATTTTATCAAAGGCACCAACTCTGATATTTTCTATGAGGAAGTAGTTTCCTATATTGGAAAAGAGGCTGATTCTTCTCCCAAGCTTCCCCTTTCCGGCACCACCCTGATCTCCCTGATCAAAAAACAGGATAAAAAGGGACTGGAACGGGAACTTTTACATCTGAAAGAAAACCTTCGCCAGTGCGGCAGGGAAAGCTACCTGTATATGACCTTTTCCATCAGCCGTCTGTATACAGACCTTGCAAGTGAACTTGGCTCATCGGGAATTGAACTTCAGGATGTATTTGATGATCCTATGGAAGAATTTAAAAAAGTAGCTTCCAGCACCACTTTAGAGGAAAGTATTGAAAACCTGAAACAGAATCTTTTTAAGATCATTGATAGTTTAAATGCAAGAAAAAGCAAATACGGCAAACAGGTAGAGCAGGCTATCGACCATATTAAACACCATTATCCCGAATCCACTCTTTCTATTGAAGATGTGGCCCGGACTGTTTGCTTAAGCACTTCCTATTTCAGCACCATCTTTAAAAATGAAACCGGGATCACTTTCACAGATTACCTGATCAAGATCCGCATGGAACGGGCAAAAAATCTGCTGGAAAACACTCACCTGAAAATGTATGAGATCTCCTCCATGACTGGTTATGAAAATGCCGCTTACTTCAGCGCTGCTTTTAAGCGGTATTTTAGGAAATCGCCATCAGATGTGCAGAATCACCGATAATAATACAGACATAAAAAGTGCTGCGTTTTTCATATCCGCAGCACTTTTTCACACCTTATATATTTTGCCCCTTCTGATACCGAATTGCTGCGTGCTTTGCACTCCCGCAATTCTATTTTATATACTTTATATCGCTTATAAACTTTCTATCTTCTTTAGTACCTCTGCCTTACAAACCTTTCCTGTGGTATTTTTCGGCAGTTCATCCCATACATATACCTTTTTCGGTATCTTGTAGCCTGCGATCTTGCCGCGGCAAAAGGTTCTGATCTCTTCCGGGGTCAGTTTACTGTCAGGACGCAGGACCACTGCTGCCTGAACGGATTCTCCCCAATATTCATCAGGAACACCAAGAACAGAAACTTCCGCGATCTCTTCATTCATACGCAGCACATTTTCCACTTCCAGCGGAAAAATATTTTCACCGCCGGAGATGATCATGTCACTCTTTCGTCCGCTGATATAAAGATAACCACTTTCATCCAGATAACCCATATCACGGGTATGATACCAGCCATCTATCATAACTTCTTTTGTTTCATCAGGCATCTTATAGTAATCTTTCATCATGCCCGGACCTGTTACTACGATCTCACCAGTTTCACCTGGGGCACATTCTTTGCCGTCATCTCCAAGGATCTTTACCTTATGATCCTCGATCGGACGTCCTACAGAATTCAGATAGTGCATATTATCTTTAATATGCTCTTCTTCTGTCAGCATAGTGACAATAGAACCCATTTCTGTCATGCCATAGGACTGCTGGAAACCACAGTTAAAATGCTTTAATGCACGCTTGATCAATTCCGGCGGCATAGGACAGGTTGAATAGCTGATTGTATGGATACTGCTTAAGTCATAGCTGTCAAAATCCGGCTGGTTAAGCAGCGCAGTCAATACAGTTGGAATAGCACTTAATCTTGTAACATGATGTTTTTCAATACTCTTTAAATATTCCTGGGGTGAGAATTTCGGGAACAGTACAATGGTTCCGCCGCAGGCAAAAATGGAATAAGGTCCAATACTTGCAGAATGGAATAACTGGCTCATCAGCTGAAATACAGTATCTTTATCAAAGCCAAGAGAATGTACACAGGTAGTCAGCTCCCGCATATATTGTCCTTTTGTATACCGGACAGTCTTTGGCATACCGGTAGTACCGCTGGTATGCAGATGCATCAAAATATCTTCATCTTTGCGTTGGACAAACTGCTCTAAGGGCTCTACGCCTTCAAGAACCGCTGTAATACAGTCCATATCAATACACTGGCACAGCTCCTTTGTCAGCTCACCCATCTCTGCGCGGATAGTTTCATCTTTGGAACGGAAAAAGGTTAATTTTACTTCATTAAACTGCAAAAGATGGTGCAGTTCCGGAGCAGCCAGACGCCAGTTGATATTTACAGGCACTGCGCCTGTCATAAGGATACCTAAAACGGTCTCAATATAATCTACATGGTTCTGTGAGATGACAGCCACCTTATCCTGAGGTTTTATCCCTTTTTTCAGCACAAAACCTGCAATTTTTTTTGCATTATCAAAGATGTCTCCATATGTCCTTGTATCTTCCCCCATGATAATAGCGGTTTTATCCGGATACTGCTCTTTTCCTGTTTTAAATATATCTATTAAGGAACGAAACTGCCCTTCCATCATTTATCCCCTTCTTTACATTTCCTCATCCAGATGTTGAAACTGGGTGGTATCGATCTGAACAGCCGCCTTCTTTTCTTCCATAGCTTTGATCTGTTCATCTGTATAGCCGATTTCTTTTAAAACTTCTTCTGTATGTTCGCCTAACATAGGCCCACGCTTCCAGGTTGGTATACCCATACGGTCACTTCTCATAGCCGGGCGTACCAGAATGGATTTTCCGCCGTTTGGACAGGTTACTTCGTGGATGTATTCATTTTCCCATGCCTGCTGGCTGTGCTCCATATCCTTATAATGAGCCAGTCTGTCATTTACAATGTCTGCTTCTGTCAGAAGCTTGCACCACTCGTCTGCGGTCTTAGTTGCATAGATCTCTTCAAAGCGCTTCATAAGATATTTACGCACTTCCGGGTCTCTCTGACGCAGGGCTGTGTTGTATCTTGGGTCTGTTCCCAGTTCTGGAACACCTAATACATTACACAACACCGGCCATTGCTCTTCAATCTTTAAAATAGTAGTCATGACCCACTGGTTATCCTTTGTCCTGAAAGGAGCGCCTGTAGGTGCGCTTACCTCTCTAGTCTTTGGATACTGATATCCATAACGTTCTTCTGTTGCAACTGACATAATATGGAAGCACCACAGTGCAGTTCCGTAAAGAGATGAGCTTACCCGGTCGCCTTTTCCTGTCTGGGTGCGCTTATAAAGAGCAGCTGTAATGGCATAGCATAATCCCATTGCTGTGACAATATCACCAGGGCCTGCAGAACTATATACAGGATAACTTCCAGGTCCCTCTACCATCATATCTGCATTAAAACCACTACTTGCCCAGAATGCAACCGTATCAAATCCGGGATTGTCCTTCTTTGGTCCCTTTTCACCAAAGCCGGAAATATTGGCCTCGATCAGCCTTGGATATTTATCCTTTAAGGAATCATAATCCAATCCCAGTTTCTTTAATGCTTTTACACGGGTATTGGTCAGGAATACATCTGCCTCAGCTAAAAGGCGATGCATTGCTTCCATGCCCTCCGGTGTCTTTAAATTTAATACAATGCCCCTTTTTCCGGCATTCAGGTTATCAAATAAGGGGTTCTCATCCATAGTGCATGGTACAAGAAATGTTTTTGGGAAATTACGGAACATATCTCCGCTTTCAGCTTCTACTTTAATAACTGTAGCACCCCAGTCCGCTAACATTCTTCCACAGGAGCCTGCTGCCACCATTGTGGAAAGTTCCAATACTTTTACCCCTTCCAAAGGTCTGTAATTTGCCTCGTCTGCCATCATCTTAAGTCCCTTCTGATCCTGCTCTTATTCTTCTGCTTTTACTTCTATTACTTTTATTACTTCTATGCCTTTTTATTAATAAATAGAAGCCTTTAATCCGCTGATCACTTCTTCTGCTTCTGCTACCATGTCATCCATCAGCTGCTGTACTGGCTTAATATCGTTGATCAGGCCCATTGCCGGTCCTAATGCATAGATGCCACCGTCTATATCGCCGTTTTTATAGCATTTCTTGCTCAGTCTTCCTGCAATAACAGTCATCAGTTCTTCCAGGGTTGTTCCTCTCTTTTCCATTTCCAGAGTCAGCTTTGCTGCCATATTATTTGCAACACGGGCTGCATTATGAATGGATTTCTGGACAATAACTGTATCTTTTTCTGTATGCTCTAACAGCCATTCCTTGTGGTTATCAGAAATCGGGCACTCAGCAGTTGCTACAAAACGTGTTCCCATAACAACGCCTTGTGCACCTAATGCCAGCGCTGCTGCCAGACCTTTTCCATCTGCCACACCACCTGCTGCCAGTACCGGAACACCGTATTCTGCACAAACCTTAGCTGCCTTGTTAGCAATCACAAATGTACCGATCCCATCCATACTTGGATGTCCTGCTACTTCATAGCCTGCAATGGTGATCACATCTGCGCCCTTTCTTGCCATGCTGGCTGCTACTTTTGCATTTGGGCTCTTGTGGATGATCTTGATGCCTGCCTCTTTACATGCCGGCATAAATTCTACTGGAGAAGCACCTGCAAACTCGATGGCTGCAACACCTTCTTTTGCACATACATCAATATATTTAAAGATCTCTTCGCCCTTTGTCAGGTCCGGAACCAGGGAAATATTTACAATGAAAGGCTTATTATTAGTAAATTCCTTCATTTTGATCACATCTTCATGGAATTCATCAATTCCCGGATAGCAGGTAATATTAATAGTTCCCATACCGCCTGCATTGCAGACTAAAGAAGCAAATTCAGCAATCCCTAAATGCTGCATACCGCCCTGGACGATTGGTTTCTCAATTCCAAACATTTCTGTAAATTTTGTTTTTATCATAATGTAACCTCCTGTTTTACATAATGTTCTCCCGGAATCTTTCTGTGCTTGATTTTGTGAGAAGATTTTTTGTCAGTTGTGCCCAAA
>UQJF01000072.1 GCA_900541315.1 uncultured Clostridium sp.
ACGAGATGTAGCTCCGTCTCGTGGGCTCGGAGATGTGTATAAGAGACAGGTGCGGTGGTCTGGTTTTTTACAGGAAGGCCACCGGTGCGGGGATTGTTTTCTGTATCACCGGTATATCTGCTTTCCGGCGGTCTGATGGGAGCCGGGATCACATTTACAGTAATACGCAGTATGCAGGCGTTGGGACCGGCCCAGACAGCCCTTCTTATTGTAGTAGCCCAGATCATTACTGCATATTTGATCGAATTGCTGGGGCTTTTTGGCACAGAGAAAATGCCTTTTGCCTGGCATAAGCTGTTTGGAGCAGCAGTTGCAGTGGCTGGGATTTTTATTTTCCAGCGAAAATGTTAGATTTACTGCTTGTATTTACTGGGGCTTTCCGATAGAATAATAATAGCAGGCTGAGATGGTATTCCATGGAGGAATATCATTGAAAAGATTAGAAAAAATAGTATCCTTAAAGATGAAAATACTGTTGGCTGTGGCTTTTGCTGCAGCTGTGTTTGTCTGTGGAGGCTGTAAAAAGGCCGGTGAGGATGAGATCTTTCTGGAAACAGTGGCTGAAAGCTGTGACGGGACGGATCCTCATAAGCAGCAGGTGGACCAGGGACCGGATATTTCTGAAACAGAAAAAGAGGAACCTGTTTATGTTCATGTATGCGGTCAGGTAAAGCAGCCGGGAGTTTATTCTTTAAAAAAAGGAAGCAGATTGTATGAAGCCATTGATATGGCTGGCGGCATTACAGAAAAAGGTGTCAGTGATGCACTGAATCTGGCACTTGTGCTGGAAGATGGGATGCGTATCATGGTTCCGGATGAGGAACAGGCAAGGCAGTGGATGGAAACCGGGAAGATTTCCGGTGGGATACCTGAAACACCGGAAAAAGGTGGTAAGGTTGATCTGAACAGGGCCAGCGTAGAGGAACTGATGACTCTTTCGGGAATCGGTCAGTCGCGGGCAGAGGCGATCGTGCGTTACCGGGAAGAGATCGGGGATTTTCAGGCCATTGAAGATGTGATGAAAGTATCCGGTATCAAGGAAAATGCATTTAATAAGATAAAAGATAATATAACCGTATAGCATACCTGAGGTCATCTGATGTACTGGTGTGCTATAGGAAAATGATAGAAGATAAGGGGAGCTTTGAAATGGCACGGGTATTAGTAGTAGATGATGAAAAGCTGATCGTAAAAGGCATACGGTTCAGTCTGGAGCAGGATGGTTATGAGGTAGACTGCGCTTATGACGGGGAAGAGGCCATTGAGATGGCTAAAAAAACGGAATATGATATTGTGCTGTTAGATGTAATGCTTCCAAAGCATGACGGCTTTGAGGTATGCCAGGCAATCCGGGAATTTTCTGATATGCCGGTGATCATGCTGACTGCAAAGGGCGGCGATATGGATAAGATCCTGGGACTGGAATATGGTGCCGATGATTATATCAGCAAGCCTTTTAATATATTGGAGGTAAAAGCACGCATCCGTGCCATTATCCGCCGCAGTATGAAAGCAAAACGCCATAAAAAGGAGGAACCGGCTGACAAGTACATTGGTGCAGGTGATCTGAAGATGGATACAGAAGGAAGGCGGGTATTTATCGGCGAAAAAGAGATCAATCTTACAGCTAAAGAATTTGACCTGTTAGAGCTCCTGGTACGTAATCCTAATAAGGTATACAGCCGCGAAGCGCTTCTTAATTATGTATGGGGAAATAAAGCCATGGACAGCGGTGATGTGAGAACTGTTGATGTGCATGTAAGAAGATTAAGGGAAAAAGTGGAGCCGGTACCAAGTGACCCTAAATTTGTACATACAAAATGGGGCATTGGCTATTACTTTGCTGCAAAATAATAAAAAAACCAGGGATGAAATTTCGTGAAAATAACATTAATTACAGTAGGAAAGATAAAAGAACGTTTTTTTGAGGATGCCATTGCAGAATACAGCAAGCGGCTAAGCAGATATTGTAAGTTGGAGATCATCCAGGTGGCAGATGAGAAGACGCCGGATGGTGCCAGTGAAAATGTGGAGCGGCAGATCAAAGAAAAAGAAGGAC
This sequence comes from uncultured Clostridium sp., assembly GCA_900541315.1. GTDB lineage: Bacteria > Bacillota > Clostridia > Lachnospirales > Lachnospiraceae > Enterocloster. Next base: position 2,060 of record UQJF01000072.1, read on the forward strand.
AGAGGATACTGGCCCAGATCAGGGAAGGCGCTTATGTGATAGCACTTGCCATTGAGGGAAAGATGCTTTCCAGTGAAGAACTTGCAGGAAAGATGCAGAAGCTGGGTGTGGAAGGAAAAGGACATCTGGTATTTGTCATCGGCGGATCATTAGGACTTTCAAAGGAGGTTATGGACCGGGCGGATCATGCCCTTAGTTTTTCAAAAATGACTTTTCCGCACCAGCTGATGCGGGTAATTCTTTTAGAGCAGATCTACAGAGGCTTCAGGATCATAGCAGGAGAACCGTATCATAAGTAAAGGCTGATCGCAGCTGCCAGAGGGAAGATAATTCTGGCAGCTGCTTTTTTATAATACAGTTTTTAACTGATATCAGGGTCAAAAGGTCGGAAATCCGACGCAAGCTTGCTTGCAGGAGGATTTTTGAATTTGGGACCCGCCAAAAACATGAGTAAGGAGCCATTTTTTGAAGAAAAATGAACGGATTACGAATGTTTTTGGAATTGCGGGAGTGCAAAGCACGTAGCAATTCGATATCAGAGGGGTCAAAATACCTTTTGACCCCAACATCTTTTAACTGTCAGTCATAAAATCCCATTGCCTTCATATACTGGAGTTAGAGGTAGAGAAAATGGCAATGGAAAAAGTTGAGATAACCGGGCTGTTTCCCAGACGGCTGCGGCAGATATTAGAAAGCATTTCACTGGATTTTGACCAGTTAGAAGAGGTGCGTCTGCGGTGCGGACAGCCTGTGCTGTTGCGTGTGAATGGCAGGGAAATGGGGATCATCGGAAATGATCAGCTGGTGGAGCTGGCGGAACAGTTATGGAAAAAAGAAGATTGGAAAAAACTGGAAAATATAAATGAGAAAGAGTTAAAGGATACCCTGGAGATCATGGGAGGTTTCTCCCTGTATGCGGCTGAAGAGGAGCTGCGCCAGGGCTTTTTTACTGTCCGGGGCGGTCACAGGATCGGTGTTGCCGGGAGAGTGATCTTAAAGGAGCAGAAGATCATGGGGATCAGGTCAGTGGCATTTTTAAATCTGCGGGTGGCCCATGAAATAAAGGGCTGTGCAGATAAAGTGCTTCCGTTTTTATATGAAAATGGAAGATTTGTGAGTACATTGATCCTTTCACCTCCGGGGTGTGGAAAGACGACTCTTTTGCGGGATTTGATACGCCAGGTCTCTGATGGGAGCCGTGATCATGTGACAGGAGAAGCATTTTCTGGGGTGACTGTAGGTGTGGCAGATGAACGGTCAGAGCTTGGAGCCTGTTATCAGGGGATACCGCAAAATGACCTGGGAATGCGTACGGATGTGTTAGACGGGTGCCCTAAAAGTGAAGGGATGCTTATGCTTATCCGTTCCATGGCTCCGGCTGTGGTTGCTGTAGATGAGATTGGGGGAAAAGAGGATATCCAGGCAGTGGAGTATGTGCAAAACTGTGGCTGTGTACTGGCGGCTACAGCTCATGGCGCCTCGCTGGAAGAGGTGAGAGAACGACCGGGATTTAGGGAGCTTTTAGCGGAAAAGACATTTAAGCGGCTGGTATTTTTAAGCAGCAGAAGGGAACAGCGTGGAATGGTGGAAGCTATATATGATGGGGAGTTTCGCCAGATATTCTTATAAAATCAGGTACAGAAAGATCCCGGGAGAACATTTATCAGGAAAGGAGGAGAAGTGGGATGTTCTTTAAATGGACAGGCGGGCTGCTGATCTTATTTGCAGGCTCAGGAATGGGTGTATGGCTGGCATGGGGATATAAAAAAAGACTACAGACACTGGAAACACTGCGGCGGATGGTCTACTGCCTGAAAGGGGAGATCGTTTACAGCCATGCTCCACTGGAAGAAGCTTTTGAGCGCATAGGAAGGCGGGAAAAAGGCATTCCTGGAGAGCTTTTTATACAGACAGCAGAAAGGATAGGCAGCCGCACCGGAGAAAATTTTGCAAAAATCTGGGAAAAGACCATTGAAGAAATGGAAAAATCTGGGAACCCCCTTTTTCTGGAAAAAGAAGATAAAGAAAAACTGCTTTCCCTTGGAGGTCAGCTGGGATATCTGGATACGCAGATGCAGGAGAGAACATTGCTGCTGTATCTGGAGCAGCTGGAGCTTTCTATTTCCGGGCTGCGTGGCGAGATACGGGAAAAATGCAGGCTTAGTACAGCACTTGGGGTAATGGGCAGCTTATTTCTGGTGATCGTCATGTTTTAGAGGTGGGAAACTATGGATGTAAATCTCATTTTCAGGATCGCAGCAGTGGGGATACTGGTGTCGGTCATCTGCCAGGTCCTTAAACATAGCGGAAGGGATGAACAGGCATTTTTAACCAGTCTGGCAGGTCTTGTAATGGTGCTTTTCTGGATGATTCCGTACATATATGATCTGTTTGAGACTATGAAACGGCTGTTTTTGTTATAAAAATGTTGGGGTCAAAGGGTATTTTGGCCATTCTGATACCGAAGGAACATCGTTAAGAGGTGAAGGGATCATGAATATATTGACAGTCGGTGCAGCCGGGGTCGCGGCGGTGCTTTTAGCAGTGTGGATGAAGGGGGTAAGGGGAGAATATGCTCTGTATGTGGTGATCGCAGCACAGCTGTTTTTCCTGTTTTACGGCATTGGCCGGTTAAAAGAAATACTGGATATTATCCGGCAGATGGAGTCATATATAAAAATACGGCCGGTGTATCTGGTCACGCTTTTAAAAATGACCGGCGTTACCTATGCTGCAGAATTTGCCTCAGGCATATGTAAAGATGCAGGATATGGGGCGCTGGGAAAACAGATCGAGATTTTTGGAAAATTGACCATACTGGCTGTAAGTATGCCGGTGCTGCTGGCTCTTTTTGGAACTTTGGACCAGATACTGGCATGAGAGTTTTTGGTTTGTGGAAATAAAAGATTCTGAGGGAACATAAAATGAATATGGAGGATGGATTTCCATGGAAAATGATATGGGTATCGGGGAGGAAATCAGGAAGATACAGGAATATTTAAATCAGCTTCAGCCTGGAAATACATCAATTTCTTTTACAGAACTGATGGAAGTTCTGCTTCAGGGAAATATGAAGGAAGCTTTAAATACAGCAGGCAAAATGTTACAGTCAGCCTTGTTTTCACAGGCAAAAGAAGGACAGGTCCTTTTGGTACAGGTAGCTCTTTTAGGGCTTACAGGGGCAGTGTTTTCCCATGCTGCCTCTGCATTTAAAGGAAGCCAGATACCGGAAACTGCCTTTTACGTGATCTATCTGCTGATCTTTACCTGTCTGGCAGGAAGCTTCTTATCCAGCATCCAGATCACAGCCCAGGTCTTAGACCAGATATTAGAATTTGTCCGCCTGCTTATGCCGGCTTATTTTATCAGCGTGGCTTTTGCAGGGGGAAGTGCCAGTGCTGCTGCTTTTTATGAGATTGCACTGGGAGCTGCCTGGGCTGTCCAGTGGCTGTGCAGAAGGGGATTTTTATCCTTTGTCCGTGTTTATGGTCTGCTGGTCCTTGGAGATCATATGATGGAAGAACCATGCTTTTCAAAGCTTACAGATCTGATCGGGAAAATGGTTTCATGGGGGCTGCGGGCGATATTGGGACTGACACTGGGGCTTCAGATCGTCCAGTCGCTGGTGCTTCCCTATGCAGACAGCGCCGGGAAGTCAGCTGTTATGAAATTTGCGGAAATGGTGCCGGGGCTTGGGCAGGCAACAGGGGCAGCAGCTCGGCTTGTATTTGGAAGCAGTGTATTGATCAAAAACAGTATGGGAGCAGCAGCGGTCATTATCCTTGCAGTGATCACACTGGTGCCTGTGGTGAAGCTGGCAGTTCTTATGTTCATGTATCAGGGGGCGGCGGCTCTTTTACAGCCGGTATGTGATAAAAGGATCATTTCCTGCATACAGGGAATGGCAGCGGGACATGGGCTGCTGCTTCGTATTACATTATATTCCCTTCTGGTATTTGTCCTGGTCATTGCCATAACCTGTGCCGGTACTAATGTCAGCTATCTGGCAGCATAGGTGGGGATATGGGAGAGTTATTACTTGACTGGGCCAGAAATATCCTGTTTTTTATGGTGTTCTTGTCTGTGATCAGCCATTTGCTGGCAGATCGTTCTTATGAAAAATATATCCGTTTTTTTGCGGGAATGGTATTGATATTGATAACCATAAGCCCTTTAAAAGGCGGATTGAACTTCCAGGAGCAGGCTGGCATATTATTTGAAGAATTTTCTGATTTCTGGGAAAAGCAGCAGGCTGGGGAAGTACTGGCAGATGTGGATAAAAACAGGATGGGAATGTTTTTTGCGGAATATAAAAAGGAGACAGAAAAGCGTATAGGGGAAATAGTGGAAGCGGAAGGCTTTGTGTGTGGTGGAGCAGAGGTTACGCTCCAGGAAAGGTCAGAAAGCAGTGATTATGGCCGGGTGGAGAAGATCCGGCTGCACCTGAAAAAAGAAGAAAATGTGGATAGAGAGCAAAATGAAGGGAATACCGGTGGATTGGATAAGGTAAAAAGCAGCGAAAAGATGGGGGGAAGGACTGATGGTGAAAGTAATGTATCTGTAAAAGTAGAGATCCCAGATGTAAAAGCCGGACTGTCCGGGAAAAAGAAGGAGATTCCGGAAACTGGTTCTTTACAGGAGCAGCAGCTTAAAAGAAAGGTGGCGCAGTATTATGGACTGGAAGAAGCTTGTGTCGAAATTTGGTGGGAAGATGACCAGGGAGAAGTGGCTGTTCCTGCTCCTGCTGGGAGTGATATTAATGATACTGTCCATGCCATTTCCGGGGAGCAGCAGTAAAAGTAAGGGGACAGTCCCAGGGGAAAATGTATCTTTGTGGAAAAACAGCTCTTTGCAGGAAAGCCCGGGGGAAAAAGGATGGCCAGACCAGACGGCAGAAAACGGCCAGGGGGAACCGGCAGTCCGCGCGGCAGCTGCAAAACCAGCAGCAGATTATGAAAAAGAACTGGAGGAACGGATCGCACAGATCTTAAAGTCGGTAGAAGGGGTTGGAAAGGTAGATGTAATGGTGGTATTAAGTTCATCTGGCGAAAAGGTGTACCGCACGGACCGGTCGGAAAATACCAGTACAACAAAGGAAAAAGATGCTTCCGGCGGAGAACGGGATATAGCAAGCAGCCAGTCTGAAGAAAATACCATTTTATCCCAACAGTCCGGCTCCACTGGTACCAGCCCCCTGATCCAGAAGGAACTATATCCGGAGATATCCGGCATTATCATCAGCGCCCAGGGCGGGGATTCCCCCACTGTGCAGGCAGAAATTTCCCAGGCTATGGAAGCATTATTCGGACTGGAACCGCATAAAATAAAAGTGTTAAAGCGGGTGGAATAAAAAAGGAGTGCGGCATATGAAAATCAGGAATATGAAGCAGGTCACAGAACGGGTAAAGGGTTTAAAGGGCAGAAAGTTGTTTCGGCGCAATCAGATCATTATCACAACGCTGGCGGTGATGATCGCGGCAGCGGGGTATCTGAACTATGCGGGAAAACGGGATCTGGAGGCGGGAAGCCGTTTATCCCAGGCAGGAAGCCTGGAGCTTTCAGAGGAAGACCTGATGGCGGAAAACCTGGCGGCCCAGTCAGAAACGGTTTCGGACATTTTAAGTCTGGACAATGACCCGGCAGAGGGGGAAGTGGCAGAGGCAGGTCCGGAGGATACAAGTCTTGCACTGGGGGATAATGGAACCGGTGGGGAAGCTTCCACTCAGGAAGGGGAACTTTCAGGAAACAGTACAGATACAGGAAATACTGGCGAAAGTGCGGATCCGGCCGGTTATGAAAATCCGGGAGAAGCTGTTTTGACCAGTGGTATGAGCGTAGCGGATTACATAGCAGGTGTGCAGCTTAGCAGAGAGCAGATCCGGGCAAAGAATAAAGAAACATTAATGAGCCTTATTAACAGCACTAATATTGATGAGGCAGCGAAACAGCAGGCTATCCAGGATATGATCCGCATTACGGAAATATCAGAAAAGGAAAATGCGGCCGAGACTCTTCTTATGGCAAAAGGCTTTGCAGATCCGGTAGTGAGCATTACTGATGACAAGGTAGATGTAGTTATTCATGCATCTTCTATTACAGATCCACAGCGGGCCCAGATCGAAGATATTGTAAAGCGCAAGGCAGAAGTAGGGGCAGACCAGATCATTATCACGCTGCTTAATATGGCAGATTAAAGTCCTGTGGCCATTGCAAAAAATTCCTATACATATCCGGCCGGTTTTGCTATAATAAAGGATAATAACAGTGCAGGAGGTAAGGGATTTGGCAGAAGAAAATCGCAGCACACATAAAGTATATGAAAAAGACAAGATCGGGGAAGTACAGATCGCAGATGAGGTAGTAGCGATCATCGCAGGTCTTGCTGCTACGGAAGTAGAAGGTGTAGATTCCATGGCAGGAAATATCACCAATGAACTGGTTGGAAAGCTTGGCATGAAGAATTTAAGCAAGGGCGTAAAGGTAGATGTAACAGAAGAACATGTATCTGTAGATCTTTCCTTAAATATCCGCTATGGCTACAATATCCCTGCTGTCAGCGAACAGGTTCAGGAAAAGGTAAGCACAGCCATTGAAAATATGACCGGTCTTACAGTTCTGGATGTGAACATCAAGATCGCAGGCGTGAACATGGAAGAAAGCTGAAAATGATGTATAAGTATGCCCTGCAGATATAGGAAGAATGTTTCCTCATCTGCAGGGCATTTTATACATTCTTGTTGTTTTTATGCATTGCCTTTGGTATAATCACTGGTAGTGGAAAAGAATCATGATAGAAAGAGGAAAAAAGAAATGACAAGAAGAGAATTAAGGGAACATTGTTTTAAAATGCTGTTCTCTGTGGATTTTTATACAACCGGTGAAGAAGCAAAAGCACAGATGGAGCAGTATTTCCAGTCACCGGAAGAAGACGATACAGCTTCTGACGGCACTCTTCAGGTAGTGCATAAGGTTGATATTGGGGAAAAGGATCAGGAATATCTTCGGGAGAGAACTTCCAGGATAGTAGATCTGGTAGATGAGATCGATAAAAAGATCGACGAAGTGGCAGCCGGATGGAAGACAAAACGTATGGGAAAGGTAGAACTTGCCATTTTACGTCTTGCGGTTTATGAGATGCTTTATGATAATACCATTCCGGAAAAGGTATCAGTAAACGAGGCAGTAGAGCTGGCGAAAAAATTCGGCGGAAATGAATCTCCTGCTTTTGTAAACGGTGTCCTTGCTAAATTCATTCCTAAGGAAGGTGCAAAAGAAGAAGCAGAGCCGGCAAAAGAAGAAATAGAGGCAAAAGAAGAAATAAAAGCAAAAGAAGAAACAGAAGAAGCAAAAGAAACAGTCAAAGAAGAGAAAAAAGAGCAGGAATAACAGATGGGAAGCGTTTATACCGTATCCCAGGTGACTTCATATATTAAAAATATGTTCACCCAGGATTTTGCGTTGAACCGCATTTCTATAAAGGGAGAAGTGTCCAACTGCAAATATCATACATCCGGCCATATTTATTTTACATTAAAGGACGGCGGCGCACAGATTGCCGCCGTCATGTTTGCAGGACAGGCAAAAAGTCTGGATTTTCATTTGACAGAAGGACAGGAAGTGGTAGTGTCCGGGACTGTAGATGTATATGAAAGGGACGGACGTTACCAGCTTTATGCAAAAGAGATCAAAAGGGAAGGCAGAGGCGATCTGTTCCTGCGCTTTGAAAAACTGCGGGATGAACTGGAAGAAATGGGAATGTTTGATGGATGCTACAAACAGCCTATTCCCAAATATGCAAAAAAGATTGGTATCGTTACTGCTTCTACCGGCGCAGCGATCCGTGATATCATGAATATCACAGCCAGACGCAACCCTTATGTCCAGCTGATCCTGTATCCGGCCCTTGTTCAGGGAGAACAGGCAAAATACAGCATTGTAAAAGGAATAAAAACACTGGATGCCTTAGGTCTGGATGTTCTGATCGTAGGACGAGGCGGTGGTTCCATTGAAGATCTTTGGGCATTTAATGAGGAAATGGTTGCAAGAGCCATTTTCGAGTGCCATACCCCAGTGATATCTGCAGTGGGTCATGAAACAGATGTGACCATTGCTGATTATGTAGCAGACCTGCGGGCTCCTACGCCTTCTGCGGCGGCAGAGCTGGCAGTTTTTGATTATAAGCAGTTTGAAGAAACAGTAGCTGCGTATAAGCTGCTTTTGGACAAGGCAGCGAATAGAAAGCTGGAACGTGCCCGTTTTCGCCTGGAGCAGTGCAAGATGCGTTTAAAACTTAAAAATCCGGAGCGCAGGGTCAATGACCGCAGGCAGCAGTTAGCGGATATGGAAGAATGTTTAAACCGGCTGATCCAGGAAGCCTTAAAAGAGAGCAGGCGAAGTATAGAGAAGCACACAGAACGTTTAAACTATCTGATGGCGGGAAAAATGGAAAAAGAAAAACATCGTCTGGCTCTTGATGCCAGCCGGTTAGAGGGACTTTCCCCTTTAAAGAAAATAAGTGCCGGATACGGCTTTGTACAAAAGAAGTCAGGGGAAGCCTTAAGAAGCGTAACCCAGGTAAAGCCGGGAGATACAGTCTGTGTATATGTAACGGACGGCTCTCTGGAAACCCTTGTAAAAGAAGTAAGACCGGATGATATCAGAAAGGTGCGCACCAGTACACCCTTTCGTAAATAACTGTACTGATCGCGTAGGATAGTTATTTCGAAAACGATGTACCAGGAGAGAGGAAGAATAGACATGGCAGGAAGAAAGAAAACAGAAGCGGCTTTGGAAAAGGAAACCAGCATCGAGGAGAATTTCGCCCGCCTGGAAGATATTATAAAAAAGCTGGAAGATGGGGAAAGTTCCCTGGAGGAGACTTTTACGGGGTATGAGGCAGGAATGAAGCTTGTGAGGTCTTTAAGCAGTCAGATCGATAAAGTAGAAAAACAGATCCAAATATTGAGTGAGGGTGAAGACAATGAGTGATAATACAGTATTTAAAACAGAACTGGAAGAAAGAATCAATAAGATCAATGAGCAGATCGAAAGTTATCTGCCAGAGGAAAAGGGACATCAGAGTACGATCTTTGAGGCTATGAATTACAGTGTGAGAGCAGGCGGAAAACGTCTTCGCCCACTGTTCATGCAGGAGATCTACAGACTGTTCACAGGAGAAGTACAGCCGACAGTGGTACCGTTTATGGCAGCTATTGAGATGATCCATACATCTTCCCTGGTGCATGATGACCTTCCATGTATGGATGATGACATGATGCGCAGGGGAAAAGCAAGTACCTGGGCTGAGTATGGCGAGGACATGGGGGTTCTGGCCGGTGATGCTCTGATGATCTATGCTTTTGAAGTGGCTGCGAAGGCATTTAATGAGGTTTCTGAGGCAGATGACCTAAAAAGAGTGGGACGTGCCATTGAAATACTGGCTGCAAAAACTGGTATTTATGGTATGATCGGCGGACAGACGGTAGATGTAGAGTTATCCGGCGGCCCGATTCCGAAGAATAAACTGGATTTTATCTATCGTTTGAAAACAGGAGCGCTTATTGAAGCATCTATGCTGATCGGTGCTGTTTTAGGCGGTGCGGCAGAGGAAGACTGTAAGATCGTAGAAAGCCTTGCTGGAAAAGTGGGTCTGGCATTCCAGATCCAGGATGATATCCTGGATGTGACAGGAGACCAGAAGGTCCTTGGCAAAGAGGCAGGAAGCGATGAAAAGAACCAGAAGACAACTTATGTGACCATAGAAGGCCTGGAAAAAGCGAAAAAGGATGTAGAGATCCTTTCAGCACAGGCGATTGAAGACTTAAATAAACTGCCTGGAAATAATGAATTTCTGGAGAACCTGATCCGCATCCTTATTAAGCGCCAGAAGTAAAATGCCAGAAATGTTCTCTCGGAATCTTTTTGTACCTGATTTTGTGAGAAGATTTTTTGTTAGTTGTGCCCAAATTTCTGAGGCGTACGCGGTGCGTACGGTGATGAAATTCGGGTGCGGCTGGCGGAAAATCGGCCACAAAGGCAGGTGCAGGAAAGACTCCGGGAGGACATAGAATAAAAAAGGAAGAACTTATGATATTGGAACAGATAAAGGGGCCGGAAAATTTAAAAAATATGTCCCCTGAAGAGCTTTGCGTTCTTGCTGGGGAAATACGTACCTTTCTCATTGAAAAGATCAGTCATACAGGAGGCCATCTGGCGTCAAATCTTGGGGTTGTGGAGCTGACCATTGCATTGCTGCGTACATTTGATCTGCCAAAAGATAAGATCATCTGGGATGTAGGTCATCAATCTTATACCCACAAGATCTTAAGCGGGCGTATGCAGGAATTTGATGAACTGCGCCAGTACGGCGGGTTAAGCGGTTTTCCAAAACGGAAGGAAAGCCCTTATGATGCTTTTGATACAGGTCACAGCTCTACTTCTATTTCTGCAGGTCTTGGCATTGCCCAGGGCCGGGATATCCTGGGGGAAGATTATAAGGTGGTATCTGTCATCGGAGACGGGGCTCTTACAGGAGGCATGGCATACGAGGCTTTGAATAATGCGGCCCGCATGAAGAAAAACTTTATCATTGTCTTAAATGACAATAAAATGTCCATTTCAGAAAATGTAGGAGGCATGTCCAGATATCTTGGCGGTCTGCGCACAGGAAACGGATATAATGATCTGAAGAAAAATGTAGCAGATACCTTAGAACGTATCCCGGTAGTAGGAGAACGCATGATCGACCGGATCAAGCGGACGAAAAACAGCATCAAGCAGCTGTTTATTCCGGGAATGCTTTTTGAAAATATGGGTATTACCTATCTGGGACCGGTAGACGGGCATAATATCCAGGCTTTATGTAAAGTTTTTAAAGAAGCCCAGAAGCTGGATCATGCAGTTTTAGTCCATGTACTGACAAAAAAAGGAAAAGGTTATGAGCCGGCAGAGAAGAATCCGGCAGCTTTCCATGGTGTCAGTCCATTTGATATAAAAACAGGCAGACCGGTGGCGGAAAAGAAATATCCCACCTATACAGATGTATTTTCCAAAAAACTGTGTCAGTTAGGTGAGACACATCCAGAGCTGGTAGCAGTGACGGCAGCTATGCCGGATGGTACCGGGGTGGCGGCTTTTGGAAAAAGATTCCCGGACCGTTTTTTTGATGTGGGTATTGCAGAAGCCCATGCTGTGACCAGTGCTGCAGGCATGGCGGCAGCAGGGCTGCGGCCGGTGGTAGCAGTTTATTCTTCTTTTTTACAGAGAGGTTATGACCAGATTTTACATGATGTCTGTATCCAGAACCTGCCGGTTATCTTTGCAGTGGACCGGGCGGGACTGGTAGGAAGCGATGGTGAGACCCATCAGGGGATCTTCGATTATTCCTATCTTACATCTATTCCAAACATGAGCGTGGCAGCACCGAAAAATCTCTGGGAGCTGCGGGCCATGCTGGATTTTGCCATGGATTACAAGGCTCCATTTGCCATCCGTTATCCAAGGGGAACGGCATACAGAGGCTTAAAAGAGTTTATGCAGCCTATTTCCTATGGAAAAGGGGAAATGCTTTACGAAGAAGAGGATATTGCCCTGCTGGCTGTGGGAAGCATGGTAAGTACGGGCGAACATGTAAGAGAAAAATTAAAAGAAGAGAGTTATTCCTGTACACTGGCAAATGCCCGTTTTGTAAAGCCTTTTGATAAGGAACTGGTGGAACGGCTGGCAAAGAACCACAGACTGATCGTTACCATGGAAGAAAATGTACTCCAGGGAGGCTTTGGACTTCCTGTGACTGCTTATATCCATGAACATTATCCTCAGGTAAAGGTCTTAAATATAGCACTTCCTGATGCTTATGTTGAGCATGGAAATGTGTCTGTTTTAAGAGAAGGACTGGGAATCGACAGTGATTCCATTATCCGTAAATTAAAAACAGAAGGCTGGCTTTAGATCAGAAATAAAAACTGATACATTGATACAAGGAGAAAACAGATGAAGGAACGGTTGGATGTACTGCTTGTAAAGAGAAACCTGGCAGAATCCAGAGAAAAGGCGAAAGCTTTGATCATGTCCGGTATTGTTTATGTAAATGGACAGAAAGAGGACAAAGCAGGTACTACTTTTGATGAAACAGCATCTATTGAGGTGAGAGGAAATACATTAAAATATGTTAGCCGGGGCGGATTGAAATTAGAGAAGGCCATGACCCATTTTGGCGTAGAGTTAAAAGGCAAGATCTGTATGGATGTTGGTGCTTCTACCGGTGGATTTACAGACTGCATGCTCCAGAACGGGGCAGTAAAGGTGTACTCTGTAGATGTAGGACACGGACAGCTTGCATGGAAGCTTCGCAACGATGAACGCGTGGTATGCATGGAAAAGACGAATATCCGCTATGTGACCCACGAAAACATTCCTGATGAGATCGGATTTTCCAGCATTGATGTTTCTTTTATTTCCCTGACCAAGGTGCTTGGGCCGGTAAAGGCTCTTTTAAAGGATGACGGACAGGTAGTATGTCTGATCAAGCCGCAGTTTGAGGCAGGAAGAGAAAAAGTAGGCAAAAAAGGTGTTGTAAGAGATAAGGCTGTTCATTTAGAGGTTATTGAAATGGTCATTGCCTTTGCAAAATCCATTGGATTTGAGATCTTAAACCTGGAATTTTCACCGATCAAAGGGCCGGAGGGGAACATTGAATACCTGCTGCATCTGCAGAACCATCCGGAAGGAGAAGATGGTCCGGTCATTTATGAGGAAATGCCTGTTGATCCGGTAAAGATCGTAGAGGAAGCACACGCAGCACTGGATAAAGAGTAAGCTTAACGTAAGGGGAATTATGAAATATTTCTATGTAATATCCAATTTAAGCAAAGATTATGTACTGGATGTTCAGGATGAGGTTCAGAACTGTCTGGAAAAAAGAGGGGCAGTATGCCGTTTTATGACCGGTCATGAACGCATGAAAAATGGCAGACATACTCCCAGTGAATATGTGCCGGAAGATACCCAGTGCATCATTACCATTGGCGGTGACGGGACACTGATCCAGGCTGCCAGAGACCTAGCAGGGCGAAATATACCTATGCTGGGAGTCAACAGGGGACATCTGGGCTTTTTAAACCAGGTAGACCGCACAGAAGATATTGACGCAGCTATGGATGCTCTTGTAAATGACCGTTTCCGCTTAGAGCGCCGCATGATGCTGCGGGGAACTGTATTTCATGAGGGAAAACCGGTATTTCAGGACATTGCCTTAAATGAGATCGTAGCTACCAGTGCAGAGCATCTGAGGGTTCTGCGCTATGATCTGGCTGTAAATGATGAATATTTGAATGAATATGCAGCAGACGGAGTAATGGTGGCAACCCCTACCGGCTCTACTGCCTATAATCTTTCAGCCGGAGGTCCTGTTATGGCCCCGGCGGGACGTATGATGGCGGTAACACCTGTGTGTTCCCATACATTAAATGCCAGAAGCATTGTCCTTTCTGAGCAGGACCGTGTAAAGATAGGTATTTTAGGAAAAGGACTGGTCACTTTCTGTCTCTTATACACATCTCCGAGCCCACGAGACGGAGCTACATCTCGT
>UQJF01000073.1 GCA_900541315.1 uncultured Clostridium sp.
AGATGTAGCTCCGTCTCGTGGGCTCGGAGATGTGTATAAGAGACAGCTTCTAAAGGGGTACTCCTTACAAGAGAAGGGGAACTGTTATATCACTATGTAAAAGGCGGGGTAGAGCAGCTGTTAGAAGGCGGCCGGATGCTTAAAAGAATGCTGGACATGGATATGGGAGAGGTGCGTATTGGTGCCAGTGACATGACACTGCAGTTTTTCCTGCTCCCGTATCTGGAGCAGTTTCACAAAGAATATCCAAGGATAAAGGTGACAGTGACCAATGCACCAACACCGGAGACCATCCGTTGCCTGGAAGAAGGCAAAATTGATTTTGGTGTGGTGACTACACCTTTTTCAGGTCATGGAGCGATTCACAGTACAGAAGTAAAATCTATTGATAACGTGTTTATTGCAGGAAGCAGCTTTAAAGAATTGCAGGGAAGGGAGTTAGACTATTCCATTCTCTGTGACCTGCCATGTATTTTTCTGGAAAAAAATACCAGCACCCGCCTGTTCATGGATCAGTTTTTATCCCAGAAAGGCATTGAATTAAAGCCGGAATTTGAACTGGCTACCAGCGATATGATCGTGCAGTTTGCCAGGCGGAACATGGGCGTTGGCTGTGTTATGGAAGGTTTTGCAAAAGAGGCCATAGAGCGGGGAGAAGTATTTGCCCTTTCTTTTAAAGAAAAAATGCCGTCCCGGTCTATCTGTCTGGTAACGGGAGAGACAGGTTTAATGTCCATGGCAGGAAAGAATTTGTTAGAGCTGCTTGCAGAAAAATAAGAAGAACAGATAGCAGATACAAACAACATAAGCTGTCATTATGGCATACATAATAAATAATCACTTTACTTATAGTTCATAATATAGTAAAGTAGAAGGAGATTGATTATTTATTAATGATACCGGGCTTATGACCCAAGGAGGAATTTACGTATGGTTAGAGCAATTGTAGGTGCTAACTGGGGAGACGAAGGAAAAGGCAAGATCACAGATATGCTTGCAAAAGAGTCTGACATTATTATCCGTTTCCAGGGCGGAAGTAATGCAGGTCATACCATTATCAATGATTATGGTAAATTTGCACTTCATCTTCTTCCGTCTGGCGTATTCTATCAGCACACTACCAGCATCATTGGAAATGGTGTTGCATTAAACATCCCATATCTGATCAAGGAGATCCAGTCTATCGTAGACAGAGGCGTTCCGAAGCCACATATCCTGGTTTCTGACAGAGCACAGATCCTGATGCCTTACCATGTACTGTTTGATACTTATGAGGAGGCTCGTCTGGCTGGTAAGTCCTTTGGCTCCACCAAGTCCGGAATTGCTCCATTCTATTCTGATAAATATGCAAAAATCGGTTTCCAGGTAAGCGAACTCTTTGATGATGAGCTGTTAAAGGAAAAGACAGAGAGAGTATGTGAGATCAAGAACGTAATGCTTGAGCATCTGTACCACAAGCCTCTGTTAGATCCAAAGGAGCTTTACGATGAGTTAGTAAGCTATCGTGAAATGATCCGTCCATATGTATGTGATGTATCTGCATATCTGCACAATGCGATCAAAGAAGGCAAGCGGATCCTGTTAGAAGGACAGTTGGGCTCTTTAAAGGATCCAGATCACGGAATCTATCCGATGGTAACTTCTTCTTCTACACTGGCTGCTTACGGTGCTATTGGCGCAGGCATCCCGCCATATGAGATCAAGGATATTACCACTGTTGTTAAGGCATATTCCAGCGCAGTTGGTGCAGGTGCATTTGTCAGCGAGATCTTCGGTGATGAAGCAGAAGAGTTAAGAAACCGTGGTGGTGATGGCGGCGAATACGGCGCTACTACCGGACGTCCAAGAAGAGTAGGCTGGTTCGATGCAGTTGCTACAAGATACGGCTGCCGTATCCAGGGCGCTACTGAAGTGGCTTTCACAGTATTAGATGTACTTGGCTACTTAGATGAGATCCCGGTTTGCATTGGCTATGAGATCGACGGCGAAGTGACCAGAGACTTCCCAACTACTGCAAAGCTTGAAAAGGCTAAACCGGTATTTAC
Organism: uncultured Clostridium sp.; assembly: GCA_900541315.1. Lineage (GTDB taxonomy): Bacteria > Bacillota > Clostridia > Lachnospirales > Lachnospiraceae > Enterocloster. The sequence goes on from UQJF01000073.1 coordinate 2,046, forward strand.
CAAGCTCCCGGGCTGGAAGACAGATATCCGCGGAATCAAGAAGTACGCAGATCTCCCAGAGAACTGCCGTAAGTATATTGAGTTTGTAGAAAAAGAGATTGAAGTACCGATCACAATGGTATCTAATGGCCCAGGCCGTGATGATATTATCCTTAAATAAATGAACGGAAAAAACAGGCGTATCCGAAAGGTCAGGATACGCCTGTTTTTTAATAACATTCTATAACTCTCCCAGCTTTGCCAGGCTGCGCCACTCCTTAGGTGTGACGCCGGTATACTTTTTAAAAATAGAGATGAAATAGCTTACATCGTTGTAGCCTGCTTTGGCAGCAATATCATTGATCCGCATATCCGTAAGCCGTAAAAGCTCCATGGATTTTTTTAAACGCAGGTATAAAAGCAGTTCGCTGAAGGACTGTCCTGTATTCTTTTTGATGAGGCGGGACAGATAAGCGGCGCTGTAATTCATAGACTGGGCCAGCATATCAAGAGAAACATTCTGCTCCAGATTCTGTTCCAGATAATCAGTGATGCGTTCTGCAATCCCGCCGCCAAAAGAACTGGATCCTGTCTGGATCAGAGACTCTAACAGGGAAAGAGATTCTTTGGACAGTGTTTCCATACTTTCACAGCGGAATAAATGTTCGATAGCATCATATTCATTTTCAGAACTGTTAATATAACTTTCGGCAAAACGATATGTAAGCACAACAAGATTGATCAGCGTTTTTTTAATATAAGAAAAGTCACCGTGGGCAGACTGGAGCAGTTCATCAAAAAACTGCCGGAAGGTCTGTTGTAATTCTTGTTTCTGATTCTGAACAATACATTTCTGTATTTTCTTTTCATACATGGTCAGATTGAAAATATCATGATCCTGTTTTTTCTGTATTTCCGAATACATGATCAGGGAATTTCCACCTAAAGCGCTCCGGCAGTTAAGGGCCTGGACAGATTGCTTTTTTAACTGATGAAGCATAAAAATATCAGAACTTGGAAGGCTGATGCCAAAAGAAATATGGAATCCCAGTTCTTGCAGCGTTGTCTTCTGGAGCATTTCGCACAGGTGTAAAGAGGCAACCTCACAAAATTCAGGGGAATGTTTTGCATTAAAACAAAGGATACAGCTGATAATATCAATGCCCTGGGCAAGATAAACTTCTGGTTCCATTCCATTTAACAGCTCTTTGATCTGGGCATAGAGGGCAATATCTAAGGAACTTCCGGGAAAGTCACTTTGGGTGGAAATGACCACATAAAGAGCATCCTTAATGTTGCAGGCAGCTATTTTTTCTGAATAATCCCCAATACGTCCCTCTAACAGATCCTGGTAGATCTGCTCTGTGAGAAGAGGAGAGATGAGCTGAAGCTTTTCCTGGATGTATGTCTGCTGTCTGCGCCTGCTTTCCAGGTTATCTAAGGAATGGATACAGGAAAGGAGGGCGGATTCAATATCTTCAAATCGGAATGGCTTTAAAAGGTACTGGCGGATTCCAAGTGATAAAGCCTGTTTGGCGTATTCAAATTCTGCATAGCCGGTTAAAAGTATGATCTCTGTTTCCGGGAATCGTTCTTTTACAGCTTTGGAAAGCTCCAGGCCGTTCATCCCCGGCATACGTATATCGCTGATCAAAATATCCACTTTTTCTGATTCCAGAGTATGCAGTGCATTTAAGCCGTTTTCTGCAAAGCAGGTCACACAACACTGGTGATCAGACCATGGAAATGTTTTTAAACTGTCAAGTACGATAGGTTCATCGTCTGCGATCATTATCTTATACATACATATTTCCTCAAAATCAAATTCTATATTGCTTTTCTTTTTCTGTCTTTTCAACATGAAGAGGCATGCGGATGATAATAGTGGTTCCTTTTCCTGGATCAGACAGGATCTTTAAGCCAAAATCTGTTCCATACAGAAGCTGGAGCCGTTTGTGGACACTGGAAAGTCCAAAGCTGCCTTTCGTGCCTGGAGGCGGATCTAAGGCTTTTTCAATCTGGGCCCGTGTCATTCCCACACCATTATCATGGATCATAAAGAGGACGGTTTCTTCCTCATCATTTAAGATCCCGCTTATTTTTATAGTACCGTTTCCATTTTTTTCTTCCAGACCATGGATAAAGGCATTTTCCACAATAGGCTGAAGAATAAGTTTGGGGATCATAACAGGCATAAGTGCCGGTTCTACAGCAATATTTGCCTGTATCTTATCCCTGAAGCGGGCTTTCTGTATCTGTATATAATCACGGATATAAGACAGTTCCTGGGAAACAGTTATATAAGGATCAGTGTTTCCCATAGATGCACGCAGGAGAGAGGCCAGAGAATAGGTAGTATCAAAAATAGCATCGTTGCCTGCAAGTTTTGCCTGCCAGCAGATGGTATCTAAGGTATTATAAAGAAAATGTGGATTCGTCTGTGCCTGCAGGGAAGCATATTCTGCTTCCTTGCGCAAAAGCTCTGCCTTGTATACAGTCTGGATCAGGGAATTGATCTTCTGGATCATGTGATTAAAACCGGTATTTAAGTCGTTAAATTCATTTTTTGAAATGCCTTCTGCCAGATTAACGGAGAAATCGCCTTCTGAGGCTTTTTTCATGGCAGCTGTTACTGTATGGATTTTTTCAGCAAAAGAGCGTGAAAGCCGGTAGGAAATAAATATGGCTACAGCAGATACTAAAAGTACGCCTGTAATAACAGAAAGAGCCAGTTTTCGTACCTGGGCATGCAGGTCAGAAACTGAAATGATCCCCAAGGATTTCCAGCCGGTCTTAGGAGAAGTAGTATAAAAATACTCATAATCCACAGAGCCGATCTTACGGTTAAAACATCCATTTGTGCCGGTAAGAAAAGGATCAAGATCTGTAAGGAAAGAAGGATCCACTTCTTTGATATTAATAGGCTGGTTTTTGGAATCTAAGATAAGGGCAAATCCTTTCTCATCAAAATGGATATTCTTTACCAGATTGTCAATATAGCTGCTGTAAAGCGAAATATATAAGATACCCATATGATGAAAATTCCTGGTACTTTCAATAGGACGTATCATCTGGATGATCTGTTGCCTGGTATCACCGCGCCAGGTAATGTCGTATATATCAGTCAGGTCAGAAGCCGGGTAAAACAGATCCTCTGTATCCGGATCCAGCCTAGCAGGTACACGAAAAAGAGTATTATTGTCTTTGATCGAAGCAGCGGGACGGATGGTAATATCCCGCATGGATGCATAGTCATATGTAAGGATCATATTCTTTTCTAGCTGATAGCTGTCCACCCGGCTGATAGACTGTCCGTTTGACAGATTTTCCAGTGCATTCTGGATATAGTTATTATAAGAAATGGAAAGAGAGGTATTTTCAATCTGTACTAATAACTGATCCAGGTTGTCAGACAACTGCTGGATGGATTCTGCTGCATAGGAACTGGATTTCTGGTTGATGATCCGGGAAGCTAACAGATAACACCAGAAGGAGATCACAGAAAGCGGGATCACAGTAAAAATAAGAAACCAGATTAAAAGCTGTTCCTGGATTTTGCGGTTTTTCATTTTATGCCCTCCTGTCATAGTCATAGAAAAATTCCAATTTAAGAATAGCACAAACAAGAAAAAAAGTATGCAGGTTTTTCATAACGTGTCATATTACCCATATTATATCAGATTCTTTATATTGTTTTTAAATCCATGGATATGATACCATAAAGTCATCAGAAATGAAGCAAATAAAAGAAAAAATGAAGTAAAAAAGCAAAAACGAAAGGAAAACAGGAAGGAGAAGAAGTTATGAAAAAAAGGAATTGGGTGATCATGATGTCAGCAGCGGCTCTTGCTATGGCAAGCGTGACCGGATGCTCTTCACAGAATGGGGGAGAAACAACTGCCAAGGTGGAAAATGCAGGTGGAAGTAAAGATGGGGCTTCTGCTGATGGGGTAAAGGAGATCACTATGTGGTATCAGGAAAATAAGACCATGATACCTGCTTTTGACCAGAGAGTAGAAGATTTTAACAAGAAATATGAAGGGAAATATCATCTGACCATTGAGTATATTCCAAGAGGTTCTTCTTATGCTTATGAGGATAAGGTAAACTCAGCAGCTGCAGCAGGGATACTTCCGGATCTTCTTTCTTTAGACGGTCCAAATGTTTCTAACTATGCAGCAAACGGAATTATTGTTCCGATCACCAGCTATGTATCAGAGGAAAGCAAAAACGACATGCTTCCGTCTACAGTATTACAGAATACATACCAGAATGACATGTATGCAGTCAGCTTCAATGAAGCAGTCAGCCTGTTCTATTACAACAAAGATGTATTTGAGGAACATGGCTTCCGCATTCCAGAGGGAATTGATGATGCTTACACACTGGATGAAGTGTATGAAATGGCAAAAGAAGTTTCCACTCCTGAAATGGTAGGTATTAAGATCATCATGAATAAGGGCGAAGGCCTGATCTACGGTTTATCCCCATTATTTGATTCAGCAGGTGCACCGTTAGTCAGTGAAGATGGTTCAAAGGCAGATGGCTACATCAACAGTGAAAAGAGCGTGGAGACTGCTGTTAAGCTTCAGAAATTCTTTGATGATAAGCTTGCCAATATTGATCCTACACCTACTGAATTCCAGGATCAGAAGGCAGCAATGTGGATCGCCGGAAACATCAATCAGGTCGTTCAGTTTGATGATTTCCCGGATCTGCATTGGGGAGCAACCTATCTGCCAAAAACAGGCGATCATGTAGTTTCCAACTGCGGAAGCTGGACATTGGGAATTTCTAAAGACTGCAAGGATCCGGATGCAGCTTATGTGGCACTGGAATTCATGACTAATTCTGAATCTACCAGACTTTACGGTGAGGTAGGAGGATATCCGCCTGCAAGAAAGTCTGCTTATGAAAATAATACCCAGTGGGATGAATATCCATACAGTCTTGCAAAAGAGCAGCTTTTTGAGGCGGCTGTTCCAAGACCAAAGACACCAGTTTATACTGTATTGACTTCCAAGTTTGCAGAGGCAATGTTAGATATTTTTACCGGTTCTGACGCAAAGGAATCTCTGGATGCAGTGGCATCTTATGTAGATGATGAATATGCAAGAGTGCAGGATTCTATGAAATAGCAAGTATGAAATAGCAGTAAATGGGATGCCTTCTAACAAAGAAGACATCCCATTCTGGTAAAGGGCATTTGTAAAGGAGGAGTATTGTGAGATATAAGATCGATTCCGAAAACAGTACCAGGATCAACATTACAGGAAGGAGAACAGGGGAGCAGCCAGGCTGTGTTCGTATCTTCCACAAGGGACAGCTGTCAGAGGGAGCATATTACAAATTTTCCGGTTTTGAAACTTTTTTATTTACCTGGGAAAAAAATCAGGAATATGAGTTGGAGATCTGTGAACTGGAGGTTTCTTTAGCCTATTCTTACTGCCCGGACTGTGTGCTGGAGCAGGGAGTAAGATTTATAGAATTTAAAGATAAGGCGTATTTTTATACAAAAGATAATTTAAAAGATGCGCTGACGCAGGATTACAGAAATACTTTCCATTTTTCTCCTTATAAAAACTGGATGAATGATCCAAACGGTCTTTGCTGGTTTAAGGGATATTATCACCTGTTTTATCAGTACAACCCTAATGGTCAGGAATGGGGAAATATGCACTGGGGTCATGCAGTGAGTAAAGATCTTCTTCACTGGGTACATCAGCCGGTTGCAGCTTATCCGCAGATCGAGTTAAATGGCTGTGAAGGAGAATACAGGGGCGGAGCTTTTTCTGGAAGTGCAGTGATCGAAAAAGATGTGATACATTTATTTTACACCAGGCATTTCGGAAAAACAGACCGCAGCTGGCAAAGACAGTGGCAGGTAACAAAACAAAGCAAGGACGGCGTTCATTTTACTCATGAAGAATGTGCTGTGTGGGGAACACCAGAAGGTGTTACATGGCATTTCAGGGATCCTAAGGTTGTTCAGATAGAGGATAAGTGGAATATGATCATTGCAGGTAGCTGTTACGACCGTCCAGCAGTATTCCGTTATGAATCAGATGATCTTAAAAGCTGGAAATATGCCGGGATCTTATATGGGGAAACAGATCCCCAGTACGGTATTGCAGAGTGTCCGGATTTCTTCTATTTAGATGGAACATGGGTTTTGATCGTCAGTTATATTTATGCAGACGGGCGTAAGGATGGACGAGATGTAGTATGGTATACAGGAACTTATAAAGATGGAAAATTTGATCCGGAAAACAAGGGCCTATTAGATGAAGGAAAAGATTATTATGCTCCGCAAAGCTTTGAAGTGGAAGGAGAGCGTATAAGTGCCGGATGGAACTGTCACAGGCTGGGGCAGCATATAGCACAGCCGGGAAGTGCCAACGGTAGCTTAAGTCTTCCAAGAAAATTAGCAGTAAAAAATGGAAAACTATACTCACAGGTAATCCCACAGATCCAGGAACTTTTTACAGAAAAAGTAGAAAAGGGGCCGTATTTCCTTTCAATGAGAAAGACAAAAGAAATAAAGGAAAGTATGGTTCTTTCTCTGGCTGGATCACCGGCAGGAAAGGTAAATCTGTATATTGGTGAAACTGCTTTAAAACTAACTCTTGAAAAAGAAGATGCAGATGCAAAAGAGCAGGCACTTCCATTTGTATGCCAGATACAGACAGATCATCCGGTAGAAGAAATAACTGCATATGTAGATAAAGCGATCATAGAGCTATTTATCAATGGCGGTGAACAGGCATGTACAAGAAGATTTTATCTTCCAAAAGCAGTTTTAAGACCTGTAGCAGAAAATACAGGTGCATGGAGTATTGATATAAAGGGAATGAGATCCATCTGGTGATTCCATTCGGTAAAAGAAGGGAGATATTATAATGAGGGGCAGAAGAAAAAGCTATGCTTACTTTTTCATCCTTCCAGGCTGTCTGATCCTGCTGATGTTTACCATCCTGGCAGCGGCTCTGGCATTTGGATTTAGTTTTATGGATTTTAACCTGCTGCGGCCAAAGGATGCAGCCTTTGTAGGATTTGAAAATTACATCCGCCTGTTTCAGGATGCCAGTTTTTTAAAGGCAATGAAAAATACACTGTATTTTGCAGTTGTTGTAGTTCCTTATCAGGTTACACTGGCATTTGGTCTGGCACTTTTAGTACGTGAAAATATTAAAGGCATTGGGATTTTCCGGTCTGCCTATTTTTCACCGTTAGTAACATCCATGAGTGTTATCGCTATCCTGTGGACCTTTATTTACAATCCCAATCCAACACAGGGCCTTTTAAATGCTATTTTAACAAAATTCGGTCTTCCGGCCTGCGATTTCCTGCGAAGTGCTGATACAGCCATGAATTCCATTATCTTTATGTCAGGCTGGCATGCAGCAGGACATCAGATGATGATCCTTTTGGCAGGTCTTCAGGCAATCCCGGAAGATCTTTATGAAGCAGCTTCCATTGATGGGGCCGGTGCATTTAAAAAGTTTCTTTATATCACTATTCCGGGTATTAAAAATGTGCTGATCTTCGTAGTTATGATGACGACGATTGCTGCTATGAAGCTGTTTACACAGCCTTACATCATGACTAACGGCGGTCCAAAAGAGTCTACTATGACACTGACCTATTATCTGTATCGTCAGGGCTTCCAGTACCGCAATATGGGATATGCTTCTGCAGTTTCAGTTATTTTCTTTATTGTAGTAGTAGGTATTTCAGTTGTAGTAAAGAAGCTTATGAAAGCAAGATAGGAGGATAAACAGATGAATAAGAATAAAAAATATTTTCTGATCTATGTAGTCAATATCCTTCTGGGACTTTTGTATATTTCTCCCCTGATCTGGATGGTGGTATCTGCATTTAAACCGGAAAACCGTATTTTTGCAGATATGTCCAAAGGACTGGCAGCCTTCTGGCCTGCAGGAGCGACCTTAGATAATTTTAAAGAAGTCTTTGTACGAAGCAACATGCCCCGCTATATCCTGAACAGTGTTACTTATGTTACGATCCTTGTGTTTTTAAGCATGGCAGTAAACTCTGCCTTTGGTTATGCACTTGCAAAATTTGAATTTAAGGGTAAAAATGTGATCCTTACAGTGGTATTATCTTTGTTGGTACTGCCGTTGGAAAGTATTTTGCTATCTTTGTTTTTCATTGTAAATAAGCTGGGATGGGTGGATTCCTATCTGGCACTGATCATTCCTTTTATTGTAAAATGTTTTGACGTATACCTGTTCAGGCAGTTTTTCCTGGATGTGCCGGATGATCTGATCGAAGCAGCAGAGATTGACGGAGCCGGACCATTTAAAACCTTTTTACAGGTCATCATACCGGTATCCAAGCCTGTTTTTGCTACTGTCTTTATTCTGGATTATGTGGCTTACTGGTCCGACTTTATGTGGCCGCTGCTTGTTATCACTGATGCAGGAAAAAGAACGGTACAGCTTGGTATCCAGACATTCTTTACAGAACCTCCGGTTTATTATGGTCCTATCATGGCTGCACTGTCCATTGCATCTGTGCCTATGATCATTATGTTCCTGTTTTTACAGAAATATTATGTACAGGGAATTTCTACCAGTGGTATTAAAGGTTGATAATATCAAGGTTGATATTATCAAAAAAGTTAAAAAATATAAAAAAGGTCTGCTGATGATATTCTATCAAAAGCAGACCTTTTGCATTAAAAATTATAAACAAATTCAGGATCTGGTACACTGTTTCATAAATAACTGGCCGGCATTGCAGACAAGGGGATGGCTGGTTATTTTTTTAATGATGTATCGTTACTGTCATCTTTTTTTAACACCCGTGTCATCAGTCCCATAGCATAAAACAGCACGGAAATAAACACGATAGAGAAAATAACTGCCATCAGCTGATTGACCGGGGCACCGGTTATTGCAAGTACAATGGCTGCAATAAAAAGGCCTGCTAATAATATTACCATAAGGGCAGCTGATATCCGTTTTAATTTCTTCATGAATTTCTATAACTCCTTTTTATTCTGCCAGTTCTTCCCATTTCTCATAGAGAACTTCCAGTTCTTTCTGAATGGATTCTTTCTCTTTGTTCAGCTCCATAAGGCGGGAAACATCGGTATATACATCTTCCTGGGAGAGGAGCTCATCGATCTCGCCATCCCTTGTTTCAAGCTCATGGATCTTATCCTCAATTTTTTTAAGTTCATTCTGGCGTTTGCGAAGACGGGCCTGTTCTTCTTTCTGGGCTTTCCAGTCTATTTTTCCGTCAGCAGGAGAGCCGGCAGAGGAGGCGGTCATAGCTGTCTGGGAAGTACGGCTTGAAGATATGCCGGAGGCAGTACTGGTTGCCTGCGGGCTGTTTGTACCGGTTGGATGGTTAGCTGCAGTCTGGGCCATCTGTCTTGCGGCAAAGGCAGCTTCTACATCTTCTTTTTTCTCCAGATAATAGTCATAATTGCCGATATAGTTGATAAATGAACCATTTGTCAGATCCAGGATACGGGTAGCAGTACGGTTGATAAAATAACGGTCATGGGACACATACAATACTGTTCCTGTATAGCGGTTTAAAGCACTTTCAAGGATCTCCTTGGAGGTGATGTCCAGGTGGTTGGTAGGCTCGTCCAGAAGCAGGAAATTAGCATCAGAGAGCATTAATTTCGCAAGGGAAACACGGCCTCGTTCCCCACCGCTTAAATCCCGGATCAGCTTAAATACGTCATCTCCTGTAAAAAGGAAAGCTGCCAGTGTATTGCGGATCTGGGTATTGTTCATGTTTGGATAGGTGTCCTGTATTTCCTGGAACAGGGTCTTGTCCATGTGAAGTACCTGGTGTTCCTGATCGTAGTAGCCAATATGCACTTTGGAACCCAAACGGATCTGACCGGAATCTGCAGGAATGATGCCATTGATGATCTTTAAAAGAGTGGTCTTGCCAGTACCGTTATTTCCAATAACAGCAACCCGTTCTCCCCGTTTGATCTCAAAATCCACATTGGTAAACAGTGTCTGTGTGTCAAAGGATTTGCTTAGATCAGTAACTGTCAGAACATCATTTCCACTGACTACATCCGGTTCCAGGCGGATATCCATGGAATCGTTTGTCTGTACAGGTTTTTCCAGACGATCGATCTTATCCAGCATCTTTTCACGGCTTTCTGCCCGCTTAATGGACTTCTCACGGTTAAAGGACTTTAATTTGGCAATAACAGCTTCCTGGTGACGAATCTCCTGCTGCTGGTTTAAATAGGCACGGATGGCAGCATCGCGGAGCATGGCCTTTTTATCGCTGTAGGCAGAATAATTGCCTGAAAATACAGTACAATGCCCCATGTCCAGTTCAATGATCTTTGTTACCACACGGTCCAGGAAATACCGGTCATGGGCAACGATGATCACAGCACCGCTGTAGTTTCTCAGATAAGTTTCTAACCATGCGATAGACTCCATATCCAGGTGGTTGGTAGGCTCGTCCAGAAGCAGGATATCTGGTTTGGTAAGCAGCAGCTTGCCTAAGGAAACGCGGGTCTTCTGGCCGCCTGAGAGAGCAGTGATGGGTTTGGAAAATTCATCCTCTGTAAATCCGAGACCCTTTAAAACACCGGTGATCTCGCTTTGGTAGGAATAACCGTCTGCCATTTCAAATTCATGGTTTAACCGGCTGTATTCAGAAAGCTTGGCCTCTAATTCATCACCGGAAGCGGATTTCATTTCCAGTTCCAGGCTGCGGATGCGGGCCTCCATCTGGATCACTGGTTTTTTCACCTCTAAAAGGGCATCGTAAATAGTTTCAGCCCCCACAAGGTCCTGATGCTGGGCCAGGTAACCAATGGAAGCACCCTTTGCCCAGGTAACAACGCCGTCATCTGCGGCCAGTTTCCCGATAAGTACCTTTAAAAGAGTGGATTTTCCGGCGCCATTGATGCCTACGATCGCCGCTTTTTCGTGATCTTCTATATGGAAAGAAACCTGCCTTAAAATGTCATTTTCCCCAAATGACTTGCAGATATTACTGCAGGATAATATCATGATAAACTCCTTAAAACGTGATAAAAATGTAGTTTTTTACGGCATAATAAGCCGGTTTGTACCAAACAGTATAATATAGGAAAAAACTTTTTTCAAGAACATACTGAAAAACAGATTTGACATTTATTTAACGTCTGATTATAATGGATACTAGAGTTATCATACCCCTATAATGCAGGGGGAGAGAATTATATACAAGAAGGAGAGGGTTAAAATGGAACGCAAAGAGATATCAAAAGCAGTAATTTCCAGACTGCCCAGATATTATCGCTACCTTGGTGAGCTGATCGAGGAAGGAGTAGAGCGTATTTCTTCTAATGAACTGAGCAGCAGAATGAAGGTAACGGCGTCTCAGATCCGTCAGGACCTTAATAATTTTGGTGGCTTTGGCCAGCAAGGGTACGGATATAACGTAAAATATCTTTATTCAGAGATCGCAAAGATCCTTGGCATTGACCGTCAGCACAATGTGATCATCATTGGTGCAGGTAATCTGGGACAGGCTATTGCCAATTATACGAATTTTGAACGGAGAGGATTTGTTATCAGAGGAATGTTTGATATCAATCCAAAGCTGATCGGATTGGTGATCCGCGGTATCGAGATTCGTTCTGTGGATGATCTGGAAACCTTTATCAGGGAAAATAATATCCAGATCGCAGCACTTACCATTCCAAAGACAAAGGCTCCGGAGATTGCTGACCGTCTGATCAAAGCCGGTATTAAGGCTATCTGGAATTTTGCACACACAGATCTGGTAGTGCCGGATGATGTAGTAGTAGAAAACGTACATTTATCAGAGAGCCTGATGCGTCTGTCTTACCGCGTATGCAACATGCAGGAGAAGACTGATGCAGAAGAGACTAAAAAGGAATAAAGAGAGTAAACGTGATGATACTGGGAGTAGGAACGGATCTGGTAGAAATTGACCGTATGAGAAAGGCCTGCGAAAAAGAATATTTTGTGTCACGCACATTTACAGAGGCGGAAAGCCGGCAAGCAGGAGGGTCTGCCTCTAAACTTGCCGGCTCTTTTGCTGTAAAAGAGGCGGTAGCCAAAGTGTTCGGGACAGGTTTTCGTACCTTTATGCCGGGAGATATTGAAGTTTTGCGGGATGAGCTGGGAAAGCCCTATGTGCGTCTTTATGGCGGGGCTTTAGAACAGTTTGAAAAAATGGGAATGGAGCAGATCCATGTTTCTATTTCCAATACAAATGGACTGGCAATGGCTTTTGCAGTAGGAGAAGGGAAAGGATCACAGGAAAAATGAGGACTCTTTTGTCAGGAAGAAAAATGAAGGCAGCAGATGCTAGAACCATACAGGAAATAGGGATTCCCTCTATGGTATTAATGGAACGGGCTGCTATGGCAGTGGTTGCACAGGCAGAGAAAAAAGCGAAAAAAGATAAATATATCTGGTCTGTATGTGGCAGTGGAAATAATGGCGCTGACGGTGTGGCAGCGGCCAGAATGCTTTATTTAAAGGGATATCTGGTATGTATTTATATGGCAGGAGATGAAAACAAAGGCACACAGGAATTAAAGACCCAGCTTTCTATTGCCAGAAAATTGGGGATTTCTGTAAGAACATGGCAGGAAGCAGAAACAGACAAAAAAGAAAAGCGCTGCGGTGTTATCATTGATGCTGTATTTGGCGTAGGTCTTGGACGTCCGGTAGAAGGCGTTTATAAAAAATGCTTAGATGAATTAAACCAGATAAGAGAGCAGGAGCATGCTTACTGCGTGGCAGTGGATATCCCCTCTGGCATTCATGCCGATACAGGTGAGGTTATGGGAACTGCTTTAAAAGCAGATGTAACAGTGACGTTTGGCTGGGAAAAAATGGGAACAGCTCTTTATCCGGGAAGAGGCTATGGGGGAAAGGTGCTGGTTGAAGACATCGGTTTTCCTGAAATGGCATTAGAAGGGGAAGAGGAAGAGAGTGGCAGACCGGAACGGGCCTTTGCCTATGAAAAAGAAGATCTCTGCCATATTCCTGGGAGAAAAGCAGATTCCAATAAAGGAACGTTTGGAAAAGTACTGATCGCAGCGGGAAGTGCAGGCATGTGCGGTGCTGCCTATTTAAGCGCCCTTACTGCTTATAAAGCAGGTGCCGGACTTGTAAAAATACTGACAGTAGAAGAAAACCGTCCCATCCTTCAGGGACTGCTTCCAGAAGCAATCATGGTAACTTATACACCGGACCAGCTCATCCAGGGCCGGGAAGAGTTTAAAGAAATGATCGAAGAGCAGATGAAATGGGCCAGCGTAGTTGTTTTAGGCCCAGGTTTAGGAAGTGAGCCTTATGTAGAATATCTGGTAGAAGATATCCTTACCAGTGCCTATGTTCCGGTGATCCTGGATGCTGACGGTTTAAATACAGTTGCTTCCCACCCTTACCTGACTTCTTATTATACGGAAAATATCATTATCACCCCCCATCTTGGTGAAATGGCAAGACTTACAGCTGTCTCTTATACACATCTCCGAGCCCACGAGACGGAGCTACATCTCG
>UQJF01000074.1 GCA_900541315.1 uncultured Clostridium sp.
ATTTTCTGAATTTTCAGGGTTTTACATACTGTTTAATCTTCAATTATCAAGGTTCGTTGTTGCTAACTTTTTTCAGAAGCAACTCTGATATAATATCATGAGTATTTTCTTTTGTCAACAACTTTTTTAATTTATTTTTCTTTTTATTTTTCTGTCTTGCGACAGCGAAATATATATTATCAGATGTCCAACAGAATGTCAACAACTTTTTTAACATTTTTTCGAACTCTTTTATTGTATATTTTTACGCTATAAAAGGGCGCCATCAGGCACCCCTTTATACTATATACTCATGACTCATGTGTCCTAAACGCTGCAATCCAGTGTAAACCAGAATTCCACACCATCTTTTACATTCTGTACACCACAGGCTTTATTATGGGAATCCATGATCGCTTTTACAATAGAAAGACCGATACCACTTCCACCATAAGCCCTGGTGCGCGCCTTATCTACTTTATAGAACTTAGTCCAGAGTTTTCCCAGATCTTCTTCCGGTATATTCTGACCTGTATTAAATACAGTTACTTTTACCTCTTTGTCATTTTTCTCCAGACGGATCTCAATCCATTTTTCCCCATCTAAATGGTTCATGGCATTATTCAGATAGTTAGTCACTACCTCCTCTATTTTAAACTCATCTGCCCATACCATGACTGGTTCACTGGCATCAAAAAATACCTGGGCGCCTTTCTGCTGGAGAAGTATCTTTGCAGACGAAAGGACTCCGTTTATTAATGTAACCAGATCAAACTGTTCCATGACCGGCTTGTCATTACCGAATTCAAGGGCAGTAAGGGTAAGAAGCTGTTTTACCATTTTATTCATCTTTCCTGCTTCATCCTGGATGACCTCACAGTAATAGTCCCTGCTTTCCGGGTCCTCTGCCATTCCTTCTGTAAGTCCTTCTGCGTACCCCTGGATCAGTGCAATAGGCGTTTTCAGCTCATGGGATACATTTGCGATAAATTCCTTACGTGCCTCATCAATACGTATCTTCTCTTCAATATCTTTTTGCAGTTCATTATTCGCTGTTTTCAGTTCTCCAATGGTTTCCTTCAGCTTTTCCGAAAGGGTATTCATGCTCTTTCCCAGTACACCGATCTCATCTTCAGAATCTCCTGTATATCGGGCATCAAAATCCAGTTCTGACATACGTTCAGAAAGTGCCGCAAGGGAAAGAATGGGAGAAGTGATCTTCTTTCCTGCAAAATACATGATAACGCTTCCTGCTGCCAGAGCAATAAGACCAATATATACCATAAAACGGTTAGACAGATCCACACTTTCATGAATGCTTGCAATAGGCATGGACATGATAAAGATGGTCTTATTATCCTCAAAGAACCCCCAATTCTGCAGATAAAAGCTTTTTGCGTGTTTGTCAAAGCTTTTTTCAATGGTATAGTTTTCTTCCTGTACCAGTGTTTCTGTTTTTGGTCCCCGCCTTCCCAGGATATACTGCTGCACGCGATCTGCCAGAAATCTTCCATCCCAGAAAGAAGGATATGTTTCACCATTAGTACTGTCTACGACCACGATGGTAATATTATATTTCTCATTTATATTGCGGATCAGCCTGGTAATTTCATTTTGCTCTCCATCTTTGGAATAAAGGCTTTGGAGATCATCCATAATGTCTTCTCCGGCAGCAGCTTTTTCCATTGCGTATGCATTGATCTGGGTATACGTATCCTGGAGGATATTTAATTTATCATTCAGATAATATTTTTCCAGAAAAAAGCTGTTCATAGCCCATACGGCTAACAGGACAATTGCCATCAGACCTATAAACAGACCTATAAATGTAGTTCGGACTGAACGTTTCATTCTTCACACACCTCGAATTTATAACCCATTCCCCAGATAGTCTTGATATATTCGCCTTTTTCTCCCATTTTACTGCGCAGCTTCTTTACATGTGTGTCTATGGTTCTGGCATCGCCGAAATAATCGTAATTCCAGACATTATTTAAGATTTTCTCTCTTGAAAGGGCGATTCCCTGATTTTCCGCAAAATAAGTAAGAAGTTCAAATTCCTTGAAGCTTAATTCAATCTCTTTCCCATCAATGGTCACTCTATGTGCTGCCTTATCAATGCAGATACCGCCAATATTCATTATATCTGCAGAAACTGCATTGGTCCTGCGAAGAAGAGCTTCTACCCTTGCAACCAGGATCTTAGGACTAAATGGCTTCGAAATATATTCATCTACTCCTAAAGAAAATCCCTGAAGCTCATCCCGCTCCTCGCTTCTGGCTGTCAGCATGATCACCGGTACTTTAGAATATTTCCGGATAGTCTTAAGTACTTCCCAGCCGTCCATTTTAGGCATCATTACGTCCAATAAGATCAGTGCAATGTCTTTCTGTGCAAAAAAGATCTCAAGCGCCTCTTCCCCATCTCCTGCTTCTACTACGGAAAATCCCTTATTTGTGAGGAAATCCTTTACCAGCTTCCGCATTCTCGCTTCATCATCAACCATTAATATTTTCAAAGCATCCATTTCCTGCTCCTCCTGCCTGTTTTACCTGCTTTCGTCCTTATTATAACAAAAAAATCCGGTTTTTCTACGCTTTCACACAAGTTTCACAACTTGTCAGTACGCAAGAAAAGTTTCAAGGCAAAATGAGATCAAAACAGGATCATCAAAGCCAAAATATAAAAACAGCCGGGACATGTTCATTTACATATCCCGGCCTACTTCATCAAATATTTAGCATCAGTCGTCTAAATCTTCTTCACTTACCAGCTCGTCGTATTCCTGATCGTCTAACATTTCGTCAAATGCATCTGCAACGATCTCGTATTCATCATCATCCACAATGTTATCCAGAACAGGAGTTCCATCTTCTGTCTCGCTGTAACGGTACAGATAAACTTCTCCTTCTTCTGACTCTGCTCCTTCCATAGGAAGAAGGGCAATATATTCACGGTCTCCTGCAGAGAAGATGTTAAGAACTACGCACTCGATCTCAGAATCATCATCTAATGTCAGGGTAACAGTCATTTCCTCTTCTTCATTTAAATTCTTCTCGTCTGCCATATTTTATTCCTTTCATATCCAATCCGGTTAAATGTTACAGCCTTTCGCTGTCCACTTACACTTTATCAGACTGCCTGTAAAATTGCAAGCTAATATTCAATCCCTTTTCTGGCGGGGATCCCCCTCGTGTAAGGGTGGGCACGCATGACCATTTCTGTTACATAATCTGCGGCTGCCAAAAGAGTCTCTGAAGGATTTCTCCCAGTCAGGATCACTTCTAATTTTTCCGGCTTACTGCCTATCAGTTCTAATAAGCGTTCTTCCTCTATAAAGCCAAGGGTGCAGGCCCCTACTGCCTCATCTAAGACCAGCATATCTATCTCCTGGTCCAAAGCCATTTTCCAGGCTTTTTCCAGCTCTTTTCCGTAATATTCCTTTGCCTCTTCTTTTTCTTCCTGTTTCATTTTCCATGAAAATCCAAACTGTCTTGTGCATGGAAGGACTGTTATCCCCGGAATCTGCTTTAAAGCTTCCACTTCCCCGGAATGATCATTTTTCAGGAATCGCTTTATCAATACGGTCTTCCCGTTTCCTGCTGCACGGACTGCAGCACCTACAGAAGCTGTCGTTTTGCCTTTTCCGTTCCCGCAGTAAATATGCACCAGGCCACTTGTCCTTTTAACAGCTTCCATCTCTTTATTTTCTTCCCTGCTGTCCATTTGTTTTTTTATTTGAATTTCCATTTTTTTCCATATCTCCCTTGTCGCCAAGAAGTCCTGCCTCTACAACAAACCGTGATACAGTCTGCCTCTTGTGATACCGTTCTTTCACATAAAAAATATGCAGCCGGTCCTTTGCCCTGGTCATAGCCACATAGAACATACGCCGTTCTTCTTCCATATCAGGTTCTAAGACCGCCTTATGATGGGGAGTTATGCCCTCATTTGCATCCAGTATATATACTACTTTAAATTCCAAACCTTTGCAGCTGTGCATAGTCATCAGGCTGACGCCTTCTTTTTCTGCTTCCCGAAGGGCCAACTGCTCCTTTAGCTGCTCTTTGTACTCGTCCATATGGTTAAACCATTCCTCATAGGTTTTAAATGGCATAGAGCTTTCCTGAAGGGCATCTAAAACCTCAAACAGATCCTCCGGCTTTAATCGTCGTTCATTTGCATACTGTCTCAGATAATCGTCATATCCAATGGCTTTCCGGATGTAGTTTACTGCACCTGCAGGAGCCATATCCCGAAGCATTTCCAGGTCGTATACCAGTTGATCAATACGGTCTAACATCCAGTTTTTATCCTGATAGAAGGAACGCAGCTGCTCCCACCGGATCACTTTGCTGTCTAATGCATCACGGCTGATGTATCTGGCGGGCCGGTTAATGATCTGGAGTATATTTGACCTGCTTAAATCTCCCAATGCTGCATAAATATAGCAGAACACGTTTCTGGAAATCCAGTGTTCATAAAGATTTGGTACTGTATCCCGCATATGAAAAGGGATATTATACTCCATCATCCGCTCAATAAGAAGCCTTGGTCCCTGATTGGTGCGGTATAAAACCGTCATATCCTCATAAGCGATGCCCATCTTGTGATAATCCCGCAGTTCTTCTGTAATGGCCTTTGTCTCAGTTAATGGGTCCGGCCATTCTTTTATAAATACAGGACAGCCTTTTCCCCGGTTTCCACGGATTTCTTTCGGGAAACGTGTTTTATTACAGGCGATCAGCTTCCCCGCACTTTCGATCACCGGGTCCACACAGCGGTAATTTACATCCAGCAAAATACGCTCAGCGTCTGAATAATCCTTTTCAAATCCCAGCATCAGCTCCGGTCTTGCCCCCCGAAAACGGTAAATAGACTGGTCATCATCTCCCACAATAAACAGGTTATTTTCCGGCAGTGCCAGCATTTTTATGATCTCATACTGGATCCGGTTGATATCCTGAAATTCATCGATAAGTATGTATTTATATTTTCTCTGCCACGCCAGTAAAATATCCTTACGTTCTTTAAAAAGCTCATAGCACATGGCAAGCATGTCATCAAAGTCCAGAAGTCCCTGTTTGCGAAGACAACCTTCATACCCCTCATACAGCTCTTTAAAAACTGTCTGGGAGCAGCTTTTCGCATAATAATTATCAAGGGACATTAGTTCCCCTTTAATAAGACTGATCTCTGACAGCACCGAGGCAATAAACTCCCCTTCGTCCTCGATCTCCAGATCTGTGTGGTCTAACTGCTCCCTGATAAACTGGATGCGCTGCTCTTCTTTTACGATATTGGACGCCTGATACCGGTATGCCAGTTTTAATATCATAAAAAAGACAGAATGAAAAGTCCCAAAAGAGACTCTGCTGCATCCTGTCCCGGTTATCCGTTCATATCGTTCTTTCATTTCACGGGCTGCTGCCCTGGTAAAAGTGATCACCAGGATATTTCCAGGCTCCACGCCCACTTTTTCCGTTAAATAACGGACCCGGTTGGTAATGACCGTAGTCTTACCTGAACCGGGCCCTGCAAGTACAAGGGCAGGTCCGTCAGTGTGACGGATCGCCCTTTTCTGCGCTTCATTAAAAGCCATGTATTAAGCCTCCAGCATTTCAATGCCTTTGCGGATACGTTTTAATGATTCTTCTTTTCCAAGAACTTCCATGATCTCAGTTGCGCCTGCAGGAGTCATCTGCTTGCCGGAAACAGCAGTACGGACCGACCACATAACAAATCCGGTCTTTACGCCAGTTTCACTTACATAAGCAGAAAGCGCTGCAAACAGGGCATCATTACTGAAATCTTCCTGTGCTTCCAGAATAGGGAGTACATCTTTTAATACTTTAAGGGAAGTCTCTGCATTTGTCTTCATCTTCTTGTGAGTATACATAGCAATGTCGTACTCAGGCAGTGTCTCAAAGAAATCAATGTGATCCCTGATCTCCGGGAAAACTTCAATCCTTGTCTTTACCATATTTGCGATCTTCTTAAGATCTAAATCTTTCTTGATCACTTCTTTTAAATATGGCTCAGCCAGCTTATAGAAACGCTCAAAATCCATTGCCTTAATGTACTCGCCATTCATCCAGCGAAGCTTAGTCATATCAAATACAGACGGAGACTTATTCATACGATGATAGTCAAATTCCTTTACCATCTCTTCAAGTGAAAAAATCTCATTATTACCTTCTGGAGACCATCCAAGAAGTGCTACATAATTTACGATAGCTTCCGGAACAAAGCCCTGTTCTACCAGGTCTTCAAAAGAGGAATGTCCACAGCGCTTGCTTAACTTGTGATGACTTTCATCAGTGATCAGCGGGCAGTGTACATAGACCGGAACTTCCCAGCCAAAAGCATCATAAAGACGGTTATATTTTGGAGAAGAAGAAAGATACTCATTTCCTCTTACTACATGGGTAATGCCCATCAGATGATCGTCTACTACGTTTGCAAAGTTGTAGGTAGGATAACCATCAGATTTGATCAGGACCATATCATCCAGTTCAGAGTTATCTACAGTAATATCCCCATAGATCTCATCATGGAAAGTAGTGGTTCCCTCAGTCGGGTTATTCTGACGGATAACAAATGGCTTACCGGCAGCCAGATTTGCTTCCACTTCCTCTTTAGAAAGATGCAGACAGTGCTTATCATAAGTCATGATTTCCTCACCGTTTACAGTCTTTCTTAAGGTTTCCAGACGCTCTGGTGTACAGAAGCAGTAATATGCTTCTCCCTTTTCTACCAGTTTCTTCGCATATTCCATATAGATTCCAGAAGCCTGACGCTCACTCTGGACATAAGGACCGCAGCCGCCGTCCTTGTCCGGTCCCTCATCGTGGACCAGACCGGTTTCTTCCAGGGTTCTGTAAATGATATCCACAGCGCCTTCTACATAACGCTCCTGGTCAGTATCTTCTATTCTTAAAAGGAAGTCGCCTCCCTCATGTTTAGCGATCAGGTACGCATACAGTGCTGTTCTTAAATTTCCAACATGCATTCTTCCTGTAGGGCTTGGTGCATATCTTGTTCTTACTTTCATTTTCTCACCCTCTGATCTTAGTTTTCTTCTTTCTTCTCTGCCAGATCGCTTGGTCTCATGGTCAGGTTGATCCTTCCCATCTTGTCAACTTCTGCAACCTTAACAGTTACTTCGTCACCGATGTTTACAACATCTTCTACCTTTGCAACACGCTTGTCAGACAGTTTGGAAATGTGTACCATACCGTCTTTATTTGGTGCTAACTGTACAAATGCCCCGAAGTTCATAATACGTACTACCTTGCCGGTAAATACCATTCCTGCTTCGATATCAGTAACGATTCCGGTAATGATCGCAATCGCACGGTCGATCATAGCCTCGTCAGTACCGCAAACATTTACAATACCTTCATCACTGATGTCGATCTTAACGCCGGTCTCTTCAATGATCTTGTTGATCACTTTGCCCTGCTTGCCGACTACATCGCCGATCTTCTGAGGATCAATGGTGATCTGCTTGATCTTTGGAGCGTACTGGCTTAAGTGCTTTCTAGGCTCGCTGATAACAGGCTTCATAACATTGTCTAAGATGTACATTCTCGCTTCACGGGTTCTTGCGATAGCCTCTTCAATGATCGGACGGGTCAGACCATGGATCTTAATATCCATCTGGATAGCAGTAATACCCTTTTCAGTACCGCCTACCTTAAAGTCCATATCGCCAAAGAAGTCTTCCAGTCCCTGGATATCAGTCAGAACGATATAATCATCATCAGTCTCACCTGTTACCAGACCACAGGAAATACCTGCTACCATGCTCTTGATCGGTACACCAGCTGCCATTAAGGACAGAGTAGATGCACAGATACTTGCCTGAGAGGTAGAACCATTGGATTCCATAGTCTCTGATACAGTACGGATTGCATATGGGAACTCTTCTTCACTTGGAAGTACAGGAACTAATGCACGTTCAGCCAGTGCACCATGTCCGATCTCACGACGGCCCGGTCCTCTGCTTGGCTTTGTCTCGCCTACTGAGAATGACGGGAAGTTGTAATGATGCATGTAACGCTTTGTGGTCTCATTTGCATCTAATCCATCAATCTTCTGTGCCTCAGATAATGGTGCCAGAGTGCAGGCATTTAAGATCTGGGTCTGTCCACGGGTGAACATGCCTGAGCCATGGACTCTTGGAAGGATATCGACCTCAGCTGCTAATGGACGGATCTGTGTAATAGCACGGCCGTCTGGACGCTTGTGGTCCTTTAAAATCATCTTGCGGACAGTCTTCTTCTCATACTGGTAAATAGCATCACCTAATAATGGCAGCCACTCTTCATTCTCAGCAAATGCTTCTTCCAGACGCTCAGTAATAGCAGCAATATTTGCTTCGCGGGTCTGCTTGTCATCTGTAAATACAGCTGTTTCCATCTCTTCAGACGGAACGATCTCTTTAATCGCTGCAAATAATTCTTCCGGAACTGCGCAGCTTTCATAGGTGTGCTTTTCTTTTCCGCACTCAGCTACAATGGTATCGATAAAGCGGATGATCTCCTGATTTACTTCATGAGCTTTAAATATAGCCTCGACCATCTTCTGCTCAGGAACTTCCTTAGCGCCTGCTTCAATCATGATAACTTTCTCTCTGGTAGAAGCTACAGTCAGGGCCATTTCAGATACCTGTCTCTGGGCAGAAGTCGGGTTGATAATAAACTCACCATCAATAAGACCTACCTGGGTGGTAGCGCAAGGACCGTCAAATGGGATATCGGAAATGCTGGTAGCAATGGCAGAACCAAGCATAGCAGTCAGCTCCGGGCTGCAGTCTGGATCTACAGACATAACTACATTGTCTAAGGTTACATCATTGCGGTAATCCTTTGGGAACAGCGGACGCATAGGACGGTCGATAACACGGGATGTCAGGATAGCGTTTTCAGATGCCTTTCCCTCTCTTTTGTTAAAACCGCCTGGAATCTTTCCTACAGAATAAAATTTCTCCTCATATTCTACACTTAAAGGGAAGAAATCAATGCCTTCTCTCGGCTTTGCAGATGCAGTTGCTGTAGAAAGTACTACGGTATCGCCATAATGCATAAATGCTGCACCATTTGCCTGGGCTGCTACACGGCCAACTTCTACAGTCAGCTTACGTCCAGCCAGGTCCATACTGAAACTCTTAAACATGGGTGTCTCCTTTTCTCTTTGCGTACTTCCCTTCCGGGAGCACATTCTCTTAATGTAACTTGTAACGTTCTGCAACAAATAAGTTTTTCACAGGGCAAAAGACGCCGAAACTACTGATCTATCCCAAACCTTCTGTTTGGGACACATCAGCGGTCCCGGAGTTTTCCTTTTGCGACTGTCTTCATGCAAATATAGGGTGGAGTAACCTCCACCCTAGCATGAATGAAAGTTGCCAAATGCCTATGCGTCCCTCATGTGCAAACACGCAGTCCGCATAGCCGTCGGCAACACCTTCATAATTACTTTCTGATTCCAAGCTTTTCGATCAGAGCACGGTAGCCTTCCAGATCAGTCTTCTTCAGGTAATCAAGAAGTCCTCTTCTGTGTCCAACCATCATCAGAAGTCCTCTTCTGGAATGATGATCCTTTGGATTCTGCTGAAGATGAGCGGTCAGTTCTGTGATTCTCTCTGTAAGGATAGCGATCTGAACTTCTGGTGAACCGGTATCTCCTGCTTTACGTCCGTACTGTGCGATAATCTCTGCTTTCTTTTCCTTAGAAATCATGGTAATTCCTCCTAAAATAAATTAATTTTCTCACCTTAAACCAGGCTGCCGGCTGGAGTCACCAGGCAACGGGGCTTCGGCGTTTTTTCATACCAGGTTACTGTATCATATTTTAACCGGGTTGTAAAGGGGATTTTCCGCAAAATACCTGATGGCAAATTCTTTATCTTTTTCAATCCGTTCTTTTAACTCTTCTAGGGAAGCAAATTTCTGTTCTCCCCGGTCAAACTCTAAAAGCTGGACCTCGATCATCTTGCCGTAAATGTCCCCGTTAAAATCAAAGATAAACGTTTCTACCCCTACTGGATTATCTCCATGGATCGTAGGTTTTCTGCCAATATTGGTAACTCCCTTGTAATAGTTTCCTTCTGCAAGGACTCTGGATACATAGACCCCAAATTTGGGCAGACGCTTATTTGCCGGGGGAATGATATTTGCTGTAGGAAATCCCAGTCTCGGCCCTCCGATATGATTGCCGTGAACTACAATGCCATGTATAGCATAAGGTTCTCCCAACAATTCATTTGCCTTTGCCACATTTCCCCTGGAAAGTTCTTCCCTGATATAGGTACTGCTGATATCTCTTCTGTGATCCTTTTCTTTTTCGATCACATAAAGACGAAAATCCAGTTCCCTGCTTAAAGTCCTGAGAAGCCCTACATTTCCGGCACCTTTGTAGCCAAAGCTGCAATCCGGCCCCACTACCACAGCCTTTGCTTTCATTCTCTTTACCAGGATATCCTTTACAAATACAGCCGGATCCATTTTCCGCACATCATCTGTAAAAGGATATTCCACCAGATAATCAATCCCCATTTTTTCCATATTGTGCCGGCGTTCTTCACTTGTAGTGATCACAGTGGCTATTTCTCCTGTTACAAGAGTAAGAGGAGCAGTACTGAATGTAAAAATAGCAGTTGCATAGCCCAGGCTTTCTTTTACTTCTTCCATTGTACGAAGGAGCTTCTGGTGTCCCCTGTGTCTTCCATCAAATTTCCCAAGAGTCACAACTGTAGGCTCTTTCAGTTCAAAATCCACTGTATCTGCTATATATCTCATTAGTTTCTTTCTCCATCCGGCATAAACATTTTCCAGGGCTTCCACCAGTGCTTTTCTTCCTGGTATTCATAAACCCCCATAAAAATCCCCTGGCTGCTGTACATACGGTATCTGTTCCCGCTTTCCCGGTTCTCTAACGATGTACTTTTTTCCAGGTCCAGCTGCTGTTTAAAGCAGGGATTGCCATTTTTTAAAGCCTTATCCCCATCTGCGGTAGTGTATACAGGCAGATAGCTTTCCAAAGCTTCTTCCAGAGAACAGATATGTTCCCCTACTTTTCCTTCATCTCTTAAGGCTTCGATCTGGTCCAGTTTTAAACTGTCCTTTACCAGAAAACGATCTACGCGGGTGCGCAGGAGAGATTCCATACATCCACCCACCTGTAGTTTTGCTCCGATATCCTCACAAAGAGTACGTATATACGTTCCCTTGGAGCAGCTGACTCTCATCCAGACTCTGGGCAGTTCTATTTTTTCAACAGAAATGTCTAAGATCTGCACTCTTCTTGCCTTGCGCTCTACTTTTTTTCCTGCTCTGGCAAGGTCGCAAAGCTTCTTCCCGTCTACTTTTAAAGCGGAATACATAGGTGGGATCTGGTCATAATCCCCCTTAAATCCCAAGATCACCTGACGAACCTGCTCTTTATCCAGTTCCAGTGATTTTTCATGATTTTCTGTAAGCACAGTTCCTGTGGTATCCTGGGTATCTGTGGTCTGTCCCAGAAGAAGCACTGCCTCATAGGTCTTTGACCGGTCTGTAAGCATATCACAAAGCCTTGTTCCGTTTCCCAGGCATACCGGAAGTACGCCTTGGGCCGCCGGATCAAGGGTTCCGGTATGCCCGATCTTTTTCTGTCTTAAAATCCCTCGAAGCCGGGCTACAACATCATGGGATGTATAGCCCGGCTCTTTATATACATTAATGATTCCGTGATACATTTAAACCTCCCCTGCCGCCGCAGCATCTAACTGCTTCGCAATGTGAAGGGACAGATTATTGATCACATCATGAATACTTCCTGACATGGTGCAGCCTGCTGCACGCACATGGCCGCCGCCGCCAAAATAAGCAGCTACCTGACTTACATCTACGATTTTCTGGGAACGCAGGCTTACTTTGTACTGCTGAGGTCCAGTCTCATACAGGAAAATAGCAACCTCAACTCCTTCTGTAAGACGCAGCTGGTCAATGATGCCATCAAGGTCTTTTCCGGTCACGCCGTAAAAATCCAGATCAGACTGGCGCAGGGCACTGAAAATGGCCTTTCCATCAAGGAATGTAATGCTTTCAAGAAGCGCTCTTCCCATGATCTGGTTCTGCACATAAGTCTTTTTATAGAAGCTGTTATCGATGATACTTCCAAAGTCAACACCCTTTTCCATGAGAAAACCGGCGATCTCCATGGTTCTTGCAGAAGTGCAGGAATATTTGAACACACCAGTATCATGTATCAATCCTGTATACAGGCACTCTGCTGCATTTTTATCAATGCTGTCCGGATTTAACTGCTCAAAAAGGACTTCACTGGCAGAGCTTGCATCAGCTGCCACTAAATTAATTTCACAGTAACGGGTGTTTGTAATGTGATGATCAATGCAAAGGCTTTTTTTTGCTCTCTTCAGATACACTTTAAAATCACCCAAGCGTTCTTCATCACTGCTGTCAAGACATATGCAAAGCTCATACTCCCTGTCATCTGTTTCATGATGGATCTCATCATAGCCCTTTAAATAGGCAAATTTTGAGGAAGCTTCCTCCAGATATACAGCTGCCTGTATATCCGGATAAGAAGCAAGAAGATAATTATACAGACCCAGAGTAGAGCCGAGGCAGTCACCATCCGGCCTTACATGACCCAAAATCGCCACAGACTTTGTTCCTTCTAACGCCTGTTCAAGAACCGTCATTCCAGTCCCTCCTCCTCATTGTCATGAAGATCTTTTGTCACTTCATCGATCAGTTTTGACATGTTTACACCATATTCAATGGACTGATCCAGTATAAATTTAATTTCAGGAGTGTTACGTAAATTTACTCTGTGAGCCAGTTCCCGGCGTACGAAGGAGGCTGCGCTGCGCAGCCCTTCGATGGTTGCCTTGCCGGCTTCTTCATCGCCTAACACACTGATATATGCTTTACAGTATTTTAAATCCGGAGTCACCTCTACGGCTACAACACTGGTCAGCGGATGGATCCGCGGGTCTTTGATTTCAGAACGGATGATCTGGCTTAATTCCCTTTGGACCTCCATATTGATCCTTGTATTTTTAATGCTGTTTTTACGCATTATGATCCCTTTCTTTCAAAAACGAAACTTTGCACCAGCAGACTATCTTGGAACCTCTACCATCATATAAGCTTCGATCTGGTCATCTTCCTGAAGGTCATTAAACTTCTCGAATACAAGACCGCACTCATATCCTGCAGCAACTTCCTTTACATCGTCTTTGAAACGTTTTAAGGAAGCTAAAGGTCCTTCGTAGATCTGTTCTCCTTCTCTGGTAATGCGGCAGCTGCAGCCTCTCTGGAACTTGCCGTCCAGTACATAGGAACCGGCAATCGTACCAACACCGGAAGCCTTGAACAGCTGACGGATCACTGCATGACCGATCACCTTTTCCTCAAATACAGGATCCAGCATGCCCTTCATAGCAGCTTCTACATCTTCAATCGCCTGATAGATAACTTTATACAGACGTACATCTACCTTCTCACGCTCTGCAATAGATTTTGCAGTCGCATCAGGACGTACATTAAAACCAATGATGATCGCATTGGAAGCAGAAGCCAGGGAAACGTCAGATTCATTGATGGCACCAACACCACCATGGATCACCTTTACTACTACTTCTTCATTAGACAGCTTGGTCAAGCTCTGCTTTACTGCTTCTACAGAACCCTGGACATCTGCCTTGATGATCAGAGGAAGTTCCTTTACATTTCCTGCCTTGATCTGGCTGAACAGGTCATCCAGGGACAGTTTTGCCTTAGTGTCTTCCAGAAGCTTATTCTTGCTCTCAGAAATGAAGGTCTCAGCAAAGCTTCGTGCCTCTTTTTCGTTGTCAGTTGCTACAAATACCTCACCAGCCTGTGGTACATCATTTAAGCCTAAGATCTCTACAGGAGTGGACGGACCAGCTTCTTTTACTCTGCGGCCCTTGTCATCCATCATTGCACGGATCTTACCATAACATGCACCTGCTGCAATGGTTTCGCCAA
Source organism: uncultured Clostridium sp. (assembly GCA_900541315.1). GTDB lineage: Bacteria > Bacillota > Clostridia > Lachnospirales > Lachnospiraceae > Enterocloster. The sequence goes on from UQJF01000074.1 coordinate 14,005, forward strand.
CTTTTAAGGTACCCTTCTGTACCAGTACAGTTGCAACAGGTCCTTTGCCCTTATCCAGCTCAGCCTCGATCACAAGACCACGGCCCTTACGGTTTGGATTTGCTTTTAATTCAAGGACATCTGCTGTTAAAAGTACCATTTCCAGAAGATCTGTGATACCTTCCTTTGTATGTGCGGATACAGGGACGAAAATAGTGCTGCCGCCCCAGTCTTCCGGGATCAGCTCATATTCAGCCAGTTCCTGTTTTACCTTGTCAATGTTTGCACTTGGCTTATCGATCTTATTGATAGCAACAATGATCTCTACGCCAGCTGCTTTTGCATGATTGATAGCTTCCACAGTCTGTGGCATAACACCATCATCTGCTGCTACTACCAGGATAGCAATATCAGTAGACTGGGCACCTCTCATACGCATAGCGGTAAATGCCTCATGTCCAGGTGTATCAAGGAAAGTGATCTTTCTTCCGTTGATCTCAATAACAGAAGCACCAATGTGCTGTGTGATACCGCCGGCCTCTCTGGAAGTTACATTGGTCTGGCGGATAGCATCCAGAAGGGATGTTTTACCATGGTCAACGTGACCCATTACACAGACTACAGGTGGTCTGGAAACCATATCTGCTTCGTTTTCATCATCTTCTTTCAGAAGTTCAGCAATAACATCAACCTTTTCTTCCTGCTCACAGAGAACATCAAATTCCATTGCGATCTCTTCTGCCTGCTCATAGTCAATCTCCTGGTTTAATGTAACCATCTGCCCCTTTAAGAACAGCTTCTTAACAATAACAGATGGCTGCAGCTTCATCTTATCAGCAAGTTCCTTGATGGTTAAGCGCTCTGGAAGAGTAATGGTCTTAACATCCTCAACCTTAGCTTCTTCTTTCTTAGGCTGCGGCATGATGAAAGCTCCTTTTCCTGTCTTTGGTGCTTTCTTCTTGCCATCTTCTTCTCTGTCTCTCTTGTCAAAACGGTCATTCTTATGAGCGTTCTTGTTTGCCTGGCGGGTGCTGCTTGGCTTTGTCTGGATCGGGCTGTCAAAAGAAGATGTACGGTTATCTCTGCTGCCAGAAGAACGGCGGCTGTCTCTGCTGCCATTTCTGTTTGTATTATCTCTGTCCTTATCTTCTCCGAAACGGGAGCCGAAACCGCCCTGGTTTCTGTCACGGTTCTGGAAGCCGCCCTGTGGTCTATCTCCACGGTTCTGGAAGCCGCCCTG
>UQJF01000075.1 GCA_900541315.1 uncultured Clostridium sp.
GAGATGTGTATAAGAGACAGGGGCTGCTTCTTCTACTTTAATACCTCTATAATAATTGGTATGTCCTTTCTGGGTTCCACAGCCCATGACCTGTGTTATAGTCATACCGGTTACTCCAAGCTCTGTCAGGGCTTCTTTTAAAGCTACAAAACGGCTCTGGTTAAAGATCATGACCACTTTAGTAAGCTTGGCACCGGCTGTATTTGTGGAAGCAGCAGCTGCAGAACCAGAGGATAAATACGCCTAAAGCGCCAAGAGTTAAGTTATGTCCAAGGATTGCTTTTGGCTTTCCGTTTTTATCGTATTTTCCGATCCTCGGTCCCAGGATCTTTGCACCAATAAAAGCTGCAACACCACCACACATATGAACAGCGGTAGAACCTGCAAAATCATGGAAGCCTAACTGGGCCAGCCAGCCACCTCCCCAGATCCAGTGACCGGAGATAGGATAAACAACTGCACTGATCACTGCACTGTAAATACAGTAAGAAATGAATTTTGTACGCTCTGCCATAGCACCGGAAACAATGGTTGCTGCTGTGGCACAGAATACAGTCTGGAAGATCAGATATGCAGGAAGGGGAACGCCTGCAGGAAGGATGGCACTGTAGTCACCTCTTACAAAAGGATCGAAGCCACCGATCAGGGCACCGCTGCCTGCAAACATGATACCAAAACCGGTGATCCAGTAAAGTGGGGTTCCAATGGCAAAGTCCATAAGGTTCTTCATAATGATGTTGCCTGCATTTTTCGCCCTTGTAAATCCAGTCTCAACCATGGCAAAACCAGCCTGCATGAAAAATACCAGAGCTGCGCCTACAAGGACCCATATTGTGTTAACTGCTGAAAATTCCATAATATTGCCTTCTCATACATACATGTTCTTCCGGAATCTTTCTGTGTCTGATCTTGTGGGACTCCGATAGAACATATTAATGCAAAAAGGCGCATTGCCCGCCGGTACCTGGCTTTGGCAATGCACCTCTTTGTGCAAAACTGTTCTTACGTAAAAACTAATTTTAATGCGCAAAAAGCACCGGGGATTAAGCACCGGCGCTTTCTATGTGGCTCATTATATGGGCAAAAAAATAGAATGTCAACAGAAAATTGAAATTTTGTTAATAAAGCAGAAATTTTCAAAAAACTTTTCCTGGACTTTGGCATTTTTACAGACGGCTGACCTTTTTCCATCGTGGAAGCTCTGACTCATACCGTTCATTGATCCAGTCTACTCCCTTTGCAATGCCATCTGCATCAAAAGAACATTCTAAAAATTCTTTTTCTTCCTCTGGTGTGCAGTCAAAACTATAAGGCTCCGGCCATACGCTGACCCGGAGAATGGGGGCGTCCGCTCCTTCTTTTTCAAATTTTTCCATGCGAAAACGCATGCCTTTGCAACTGCCTGTGTATTTTTCTTTTTTTAAGAAATTCACAGGCATAAAATCCTTTAACTGAAGCATAAAATAATCTCCTACAGGTGTGATTTAGCCCCATTATTCGTGATAACTTAATTCCATTAAATTGGTCACGATATTTGTGCAGTCCTCATCGGAAATATCAGATGCAGTATACAAAGTATAACCTGTGCTGCCCCAGGACCAGAATGCCAGTCTTCCGCCGCTTTCTGTGGTTTTTACCTGGGCTTCACCTGCTGCATCCCCGGATTTCCAGCTTACAACCAGAATATCATCTTTGAAGCGCTCAAAAATACCGGCAAAATCTTCAGCAGTGTTGGAAGCACGGTAACAATAAGAAACTCCATTTTCACTAAAAGAAATCTCAGCCACCTCGCCGTTTATAATAAAAAACTGCTTATTTTCCCCGTCTGCCGGAGCGACCATATGGACACCCATAGCTTCAAAATCCTGCTCATTCCCCACCTCTTCTATTGGATTCGGGATAGATGCTGTTTCGGCTTCTGTTGGGGCGACTGTGGTTTCCTGGGCTGAGGTCTCTTTCACTTTGGAAGAAGAACAACCGGAAAGCTGGGTAAGAACAAGACCTGCTGTAAGGCTTACAAAAATTATATAATTTCGTTTTTTCACGTTTATCATCTCCTGTTTTCTATTCAACCGGACTGCTAAGGATCGATTATTTATTAGACCTGCGGTTGACAAATTCTGTTTTTGTTTTGGAATATACGAATTTCTGGCTGGCATATAGTCCATAATAGCCGGATAAAGCAAAAGAAACAGCAATGGCAATAGAAAAATATTCCATTCCTTCATACCCAAACAGTTCCAGTGCGATCACTAAAGAAGTGATCGGGCAGTTGGTCACACCTGCAAACATAGCAGTCATAGCGCAGGCTGCACATAGAGAGGGGGCAAAACCGGTGATCTCACCAAAAGCACAGCCGAGAGTAGCACCTACACACAAAGTAGGCACGATCTCACCGCCCTTAAAGCCGGCACCAAGGGCAATGGCAGTAAAAAGCATTTTTAAGATAAAAGCCTCATATCTGATCTCACCTTCCATGCTGCGCTCAATGAGAGGCATACTGCTGCCACAGTAATCTCTGGTACCTATAAGCAATGTCAGAAGGATAAAAATGGCACTGGCTGCAAGAATACGCACATAGGGATTGGGAAGGAGTTTTTTGTATGTATGCTCTGCACCGTGAAGCATTAGACAAAATACAATACTTACCACAGCACAGACGGCACTTAATAAAATGATCCAGCCTACACTTGAAATATGTACAGGCGGAATAGACAATACAGTAAAATGTTCCCCTGGAAGGCCCATACACCTGGCAATCCCCACTCCTATAAAAGAAGAAAAGATACAGGGAACTAAGGCAGCATAATACAGAACGCCAATACTGATCACTTCCAGTGAAAAAATGGCAGCTGCCACCGGTGTTCCGAATAATGCAGAAAATACAGCGCTCATGCCACACATAATTGCGATCTTTTTATCCTTTTCATCCAAATGTATTACATTTCCAATCAGGCTTCCAAGGCTTCCACCAAGCTGAAGGGCTGCCCCCTCACGGCCGGAAGAACCGCCTGCAATGTGGGTCAGTATGGTAGAAATAAAGATCAATGGTCCTGTGGCCGGTGTAACATGCTCATTGGAAGAAATAGACTCAATGACCATATTAGTGCCCCGGTTGCCCTCTTCGTGAAAGGTATGGTAGAGCCAGACGATGAGGATACCGGAAACAGGGAGAAGATAAAGCATCCATGGATGGGCCAGACGATAGTTTGTAGCAAAACTGACTCCCATGGAAAACAGGCTTCCGATCAGTCCTCCTATACCTCCGATCAAAAGTGCAATCAGACTCCATTTTGCAAAATAGCGCAGATTAGCGGCTAAAGAAGCCTTTGTTTCATCAGCAGAATGATTCATTTGTACAGATCCCCCTAATACTTCCTTTGTAAACGGACATAAGCGCATCTGACTTCTATTTCGTCCATCAGACACGCTTTTGCTCACAAAATTGCTTACATCTCGTTGTAAGCGCCTTTAAATTTTACAAGTTTTGGACGATATCCCGCATCTGTAAGAGCGGTAACGATCTGGTTCTTGTGGTCGGTACCAAATGCTTCCATGGTGATACGAAGCTCTACAGCAGCGTTTCTGTTGATGCTGATAAACTGGTTATGCTCCAGCTTGATGATATTGCCATGTTCTTTTGCAAGAAGTTCTGCTACCTTTGCCAGTTCGCCTGGTTTATCAGGAAGGAGAACAGATACAGTGAAGATCCTGTCTCTCTGGATCAGGCCATGCTGAACGATAGAAGACATAGTGATCACGTCCATATTTCCACCGCTTAGTATAGAAACTATTTTCTTTTTTTCCACATTTAAGTGCTTTAAGGCAGCTACAGTAAGAAGTCCTGAATTTTCTACGATCATCTTATGATTTTCTACCATATCCAGGAAAGCAACGATCAATTCGCTGTCTTCAATGGTAATGATGTCATCTACATTCTGCTGGATGTATGGGAAGAGTTTCTCACCAGGACGTTTTACTGCAGTACCATCTGCAATGGTATTTACCTGGGGAAGGGTCAATACATGTCCCTCTTTTAAAGATTCCTGCATGCAATTAGCACCTGCAGGTTCTACACCAATGACCTTGATCTTTGGATTTAACAGTTTTGCCAGAGTGGAAACGCCGGTACAGAGACCGCCGCCGCCGATGGGGACTAAAATATAATCTACTGTAGGAAGCTCTTTGATGATCTCCATGGCAATGGATCCCTGGCCTGTTGCAACTGCCAGGTCATCAAATGGATGTACAAAAGTATAACCATGCTCATCTGCCAGCTTATAAGCATATGCACATGCCTCATCAAATACATCACCTGCAAGAACAACCTCTGCCCCGTAGCCCTTGGTGCGGTTTACCTTGATCAGGGGAGTTGTTGTAGGCATGACTACGGTTGCCTTAACGCCAGCCAGTTTTGCTGCATATGCAACACCCTGTGCATGGTTTCCAGCAGAAGCGGTGATCAACCCTTTTGCCTTCTCTTCTTCTGTCAGCGTGCTGATCTTGTAGTAAGCACCTCTTACTTTATAAGCACCGGTATACTGCATGTTTTCCGGCTTGAAATATACTTTATTTCCGGTTTGTGCAGAAAAATATTCGCTATAGACCAGTTTGGTTTCCAGGGTGACCTCTTTAACGATTTCAGAGGCCTCTTCAAATTTTTCTAATGTGAGTTCTTCCATGCTAGTATTCTCCTAAAATTGATTATCATGTATAACTATAACACTTTATCCTGTTAAATTCAAGATTGTACATGAAACAGTGCGTTGACGAAATCATTTGCATCGAATTTCTGCAGATCATCGATCTTCTCGCCAATACCGATATATTTAACAGGGATTCCCAGTTCAGACTGGATGGCAACGGCAATACCTCCTTTTGCAGTACCGTCAAGCTTGGTAAGGATGATACCTGTGATATCAGCGACCTCCATAAACTGTTTTGCCTGTGCCAGTGCATTCTGTCCGGTGGTTCCGTCTAAAACAACTAAAGTCTCCCGATAAGCATCTGGATATTCCTTATCGATAATGCGGTTGATCTTCTTCAACTCTTCCATCAGATTTTTCTTGTTATGAAGACGGCCTGCTGTATCGCAGATCAGCACATCCGCTTTTCTGGATTTTGCAGCAGCTACAGCATCGTAGATAACAGCTGCCGGGTCAGAGCCTTCCTGCTGGGCGATAATATCAACACCGGCTCTGGTGGACCATTCTGTCAGCTGTTCAATAGCGGCAGCACGGAAAGTGTCTGCTGCAGCTAAAATAACTTTTTTGCCCTGGTCTTTTAACTGTCCGGCCAGTTTTCCTACAGAAGTAGTCTTTCCAACACCATTGACACCGATCACCAGGACAACTGATTTTCTGTTTTCAAATTCATAGGCATTTTCACCCAGATCCATCTGGGATTTAATACTGTTGATCAGGATCTCTTTGCACTGCTCAGGATCCTTGATATGCTGCTCTTTTACTTTATTTCGCAGATCTTCTACAATGGCCATGGTAGTCTGGATCCCCAGATCTCCCATGATCAGTGTCTCCTCGATCTCCTCATAAAAATCATCATCAATAGCGGAAAATCCGCTGAAAATAGAATCAATCCCGGACACAATATTGTTTCGGGTCTTTGTAAGTCCTTCTACCAGTCGGCCAAAAAATCCTTTCTTACCTTCTGCCATAAGTCAACTCCTCCTTCATATTGATATGTTCTCCCGTTTTTCTAATTTGTCAGACTGTCTTCTATAAGATTAACAGAAACAAGGGTGGAAATACCCTTCTCCTGCATGGTGATACCATAAAGACGGTCAGCAGCCATCATGGTACCTCGTCGGTGGGTGATCACGATAAACTGCGTGCTTTTGGTCAGCTTATGCAGATATCCTGCAAAACGGTCTACGTTTGAGTCATCTAACGCCGCCTCTATTTCGTCTAAAAGGCAGAATGGGGACGGTTTTAAATTCTGGATAGCAAACAGCAGGGAAATAGCAGTCAGTGCCTTTTCACCGCCGGAAAGCTGCATCATATTCTGAAGCTTCTTGCCAGGTGGCTGCGCAATGATCTGGATACCTGCTTCCAGGATATCTTCTCCTTCCAAAAGCTCTAAGGTACCGCGGCCACCGCCGAAAAGCTCCTTAAATACCTTGTCAAACTCAGCACGGATCTCGCGGAATTTCTCGTCAAACTGACGACGCATACCTGTATCCAGCTCTTCTATGATCTTTTCCAATTCTGCCTGTGCCATTACCAGGTCTTCATGCTGGGTACGCATAAACTCGTAGCGCTCTGACACTTCCTTGTAATCTTCAATGGCATTTACATTGATATTTCCAAGGGCCTTTATCTTCCCTTTTAATTCTTCAATCTGCCTGCGGATCTCAGGGAGAGAGGAAAAATCGTCTTTTTTAAGCTCTTTTGCCTGGCTTAAGGTCATTTCATATTCAGACCACATATAGGCAGCCAGATTTTCCAGATGCTCTTCCAGTTTTTCTGCCTGTGCCTGTACACGGAATAAGTCCTTATCAAGATCAGAAAGCCGGGCAGAGATATCTTCTCTTGTCTGGAACAGATTTTTTTGCTGCTTTGAAACGGCATCTTTTTCTTCAGAGATTTTGAGGATCCTCTCTTCTAACCGGCTGTTGTCTTCGCTGCTTGTATGGATCTGTTCCTGTATCTCTTTGATCCTTGCCTCTTTTTCTTCAATAGCACGTCTGGAGTCTTTTTTTCCCTCTTCCAGGGAAGAATCCTCTTCTTTTAACTTTTGTATCTCACCATTTACACGCTTTTCATTTTCACTGGTAAATGCCAGCTGCTGGTCTAAAGCAGCACATTCTAACTGCAGACTGGATAAATGAGAAGAATAGGTTTCCCTGTTTGTTTTTTCCTGCTCTAAAACAGTTGTTTTTTCACTGATCAGAGCTTCCGACTCTTTGTTACGCTTTTCTAGTTTATCGGCTTCTTCTGTTAAGGACGAACGGCTCTGGTTGATCTCACGGATCTGTTCCTCTAACTGGGCATGTTCATTTACCAGATCTGTAGACGAATCAGCAATCTCATTTTTTTTGTTTTCAAGTGCTGAAATGTTTATGTGGATGGTATTTTCCTGTAATGCTAGCTGCTGTATTTCTTTTCTAAGTCGGTCTGCCTCTTCTTTTTTTTCGGAAGCTTCTGCTTCCTGAAGGCTTAATTCCTGTTGGATACTGTCTGCCTGTTTTAAATATCTGTTGCAGGAGTTTTCCAGTTCCTCGATCTCTCTGCGTCTTCCCAGAAGATTGCTGGTATTTTTAAAAGCGCCACCGGTCATGGATCCACCTGCATTTAAAAGTTCGCCTTCCAGTGTGACAATGCGCAGGCTATAATGATATTTTCTGGCAATACTAATAGCATGGTCAATGGTATCAGCTACTACTACGCGACCTAAAAGATAGCGGATCAGGCCTTCGTACTCCCCGGATGCCTGCACAAGACTGCTTGCAAGTCCTAAAACACCAGGTTCTTTTAATGCTTCCGGTTTTGGAAACGGTGACTGGTTCTTTCCTGCACTGGTAAGGGGAAGGAAGGTGGCACGACCGTATTTATTCTTTTTTAAGTATTCGATCAGCCTTTTCGCTGTTTCTTCAGAATCAGTGACAATATTTTGGATACTGCCGCCTAAAGCTGTCTCAATGGCAGTTTCATACTTTTTTTCTGTGCTGATGATATCAGCAACAATGCCCCGTATGCCGTGAATGCGGTCCTTTACTTCCATCACACGGCGGATACTGTTTCCATAGCCGTCATAGCGCTCTGCAAGATTTTTCAGGGATTCCAGTTTAGTATGTGCCATATGGTATTCCTGCTGGGTGTTGTTTAAGTTTTTATTTAACCGCTGGACTTCTTTCTGGGCAGTGTTCATAGCTCCTTCTGCCTCTTCGGCTGCAAACTGTACAGTTTCTAACTGCTCCTGTATCATGTTTAAAGAAGCTTTTTCCTGATTTATCTTTTCATCCTGGACAGATTCATCACTTTTAAAGCGGAGAAGCTTCTGTGAAACCTCACTGCGCCGCAAATTTACCTGCTCCAGCATAGTTTCATAGCGCTGCTGTCTGGCAGTAAGACCTGCTTTTTCATTTAATGCCTGGATAATGCCACTTTTTGCCTGTTCGATGACATTTTCTAAATCCTGGATCGTGTGATCTGCTTTTAACAGCTGTTCTTTAGCAGCTTCTAGCCGGTTTCCAGTATCATTTGCCTTTTCCTGTGCATTCTGCCGGTCTTTCTTGTAAGATGCCAGCTGCTCTTCATAATGAGCCAGGTCTTTAGCAATAGCATCTTTACGGCTTTTATAATGCTCTTCGTTAGCCTCTTCTGTATGGATCTGTTCCCGGAGAACGTTGATCTGTCCTTCGTTGGTGCTTTTTGCCATAGCGGCCTCATTTAAGGCATTTCGGTTGGCAGTCAGTGTTTCATCCAGTTTAGACAGCTTTTCCTCTAATGCATCATATTCTTTTCGCAGATCATCAGCTTTTTTCTGGGTTTCTTCCACGTCTCCTGAAAGAAAGAGTCTGCGGTTTTCTACTGCTTTTAACTGCCCCTGAGTATTTTCTGTATCTAAAAGGAACTGGTTTGCTTCACAAAGCTTTAATTCTTCTTTTAACTGAAGATACTCTCTTGCAGATTTTGACTGGCGTTCCAAGGGCCCCACCTGTTTTTCCAGCTCTGATAATATGTCATTTACCCGCACCAGATTGGCCTGCTCATCTTCTAACTTTTTCTGGGCAATGGATTTACGTCTCTTATATTTTACAATGCCTGCAGCCTCGTCAAAAAGTTCACGGCGATCTTCCGGTTTGCCGCTTAATATCTTGTCGATCTGTCCCTGTCCGATAATGGAATAGCCTTCTTTGCCGATACCTGTATCATAAAACAGCTCATTGATATCCTTCAGCCGGCAGGCACTGCCATTGATCATATACTCACTTTCACCGGAACGGTATAAACGCCTGGAAACTGTTACTTCATCGTAATCAATAGCCAGCTGATGATCTGCATTGTCCAGAGTTATGGCCACATAGGCAAAACCCTGGGGTTTTCTAAGCTCTGTACCGGAAAAGATAACATCCTGCATACTGGCACCGCGCAGCTGCTTAATACGCTGTTCACCTAGTACCCAGCGGACTGCATCTGCGACATTGCTCTTTCCGCTTCCGTTTGGGCCTACAATGCCGGTGATACCATTATGAAATTCAAAAAGCAGTTTATTGGCAAAGGATTTAAATCCCTGTATCTCAATGCTTTTTAAATACATGCTTCACCCGCCTTAAGTTTTAAAATACCATTGTAGGCAGCTAACTGCTCTGCTGCTTTCTTTGTACGGCCTTTTCCGCGGCCGACTTCTTTAGGACCTACAAGAGCACGTACCTCAAAGGACTTATTGTGATCAGGACCTTCTTCTTTCAGTATTTCATAGGTCAGTTCCCCGTCCTGACGCCCCTGTACGATCTCCTGTAAGATAGTCTTGCTATCATAAAAGAGCTGCTTATGTTCAATATCATTTAAGATGAACCTGTGAATGTACTCTTTTGCACTAGCAAAACCACCGTCCAGGTAAATGGCTCCGATAACAGCTTCCATAGCGTCTGAAACAACAGAATTGCGGTTCCTTCCTCCGGTAGCATCTTCACCTTTGCCTAAAAACAGATAGCTTCCCAGCTGGATATCTTCAGCGCAATATGCCAGTGTAGGTTCACATACGATGCTGGCTCTGATCTTGGTCAGATCGCCTTCTGGTTTATCAGTATATTTATGATAGAGAAAATCGCTGGTAACGATTTCAAGGACTGCATCGCCTAAAAATTCTAAACGTTCGTTACAGTGATTGTGGTCCAGGCGGTGTTCGTTTGCATAGGAACTATGGGTCAGCGCCTGTGCCAGTAAATTTTTGTCCTGAAAGTGATAAGAAATTTTATCTTCCAGTTCTTTTAACCGTATATTCATAATATTGTATCCTCCTTGCGGATGTAATGTTCTCCCGGAAATTTTATGCCGAAAGGACATTGTATAGCAACACAAAAGGGCTGTTATATAACAGCCCTGGATTCCTGCCATCTAGTTCAGTGCATTCTTAATCTGTTCAACTGCGTCCCCAACGGTAACGATCTGTTCTGCAGCCTCATTTGGAATCTCAATGTCAAACTCTTCTTCAATTCCCATGATGATCTGGAAAATGTCCAGAGAGTCCGCGCCCAGGTCATCTACAAACGTAGCTGCCATTGTCACATCCTCCGGCTCAATGTTCAACACTTCTGCGATAATTCCCTGTAATTTCTCAAATTCCATTTCTTAGCTCCTCTTTCTTAGATCTTTATTCTTTGATTTCTTCTGTTTTTCCGTTTCCAACTGTCAAGGACTCTTTTATCTTTTCATTGATCTGCTGTTCCTTGAAAGTTACACATTGGATGATGGAATTGCGTACCTCTGTACGCTTTGAACTTCCGTGGGTTTTTACTACTAAGCCCTTTAAACCTAACAATGGTGCTCCGCCGTACTGGCTGGCATCAAATGCCTTTAATGTGGTTTTTAAAGCCGGTTTGACTAAAAGTGCACCGATCTTGCTTCTTAATGTAGCCATCATTCCCTGTTTTACCATGTGGATCAGTGTAGCCCCCACGCCCTCGTAAAGCTTAAGTATCACATTGCCTGTAAATGCCTCGCAGACGATCACATCTGCTCCGCCATGTGGGATTTCTCTGGCTTCAATGCTGCCAATAAAGTTGATATCCGGACATTCCTTCAAAAGAGGGAATGTCTCTTTTACAAGGGCATTTCCCTTTTCTTCTTCTGCTCCGATATTTACAATGGCAACTCTCGGATTTTTGATGCCGACTACATGTTCCATATAGATGGAACCCATCTGCGCAAACTGTACCAGATGAGAAGGTCTGGCATCTACATTAGCACCACAGTCGATAAGCAGTGATACACCTTTTTCAGTAGGGATAAGAGGTGCTAAAGGTGGACGTTCCACACCTTTTATTCTTCCTACGATCACCTGTCCGCCTACTAAGATGGCACCTGAGCTTCCCGCGGATACAAAAGCATCTGCTTCTTTATTCTTTACAAGATTCATGCCTACCACAATGGAGGAGTCCTTCTTTTTGCGAATGGCATTTACCGGCGGTTCTTCTGTGGTGATCACTTCTGTGGCGTTCACCACCTGGATCTGTTCTTTATTGTAAGTATATTTTGAAAGTTCTGCATTTACTACAGTTTCCTGACCTACTAAAAGCACCTGGATCCCTGGTTTTGCCTGTACCGCCTCTATGGCTCCTGCAACCATTTCAACTGGCGCCAGATCGCCGCCCATAGCGTCTACAGCGATTTTGATCATAAAAGACTCTCCTTTCGGTTTCGCAATACAGTTATTAATATACTAGATGTCGTATCATAAATCAATACGTTTTTCTGTGAATTTCACCCTATCTGCGAAAGGGCGGGGCGCAAGCTCTTTTGGATATAATAAAAGAGGATCCTGAAATCACTCTCAGAATCCTCTAATCTTTGTTTTTACAGATTATTCAGCTGTATTAACGATTTCGCGCTTGTTGTAGCTTCCGCAAGCCTTGCATACTCTGTGAGGCATCATAAGGGCTCCGCACTTGCTGCACTTAACCAGGTTTGGTGCGCTCATCTTCCAGTTTGCTCTACGGCTGTCTCTTCTAGCTTTAGAAGATTTATTCTTTGGACAAATAGACATGGTTTACACCTCCTTCAACTGTTTAAAAATATCCTGGATAACTGACATTCTTGGGTCCAGTGACCTGTTGTCGCAGTCACAAGTCCCTCGGTTGAGATTTGTGCCACATCTATTGCAAATTCCCTTACAGTTATCACTGCAGAGAACTCTCATAGGCAGGTTTAGGGTTAACTCATTACCAACCAGCTGGTCGACATCCAGATTATAACCATTAATATAGAACTGCTCATCCAAAGCTTCTATGCGGTCTTCCTTCGTCTGATTCATATCCAGCTCCTGGTCGATCTCCAGTTCAAAAGGAACTATTACCGGATCTAAGCATCTGGCACATGGCATTTCAAGACTTAAAACAGCCTTTCCTGCCACAGTCAATACCCGCTCTCCCTGGTTAGTGACAACCAGAGTCACCGGCTCTTTTTCCACAATTTTATAAGAACAGTCAGATCCTTTAAAATGTGTCATTTCCAATGGAACAGTATAGGTTTTGGATTTCCCTTCAACAGGGAACAGCTCTGATAAATTAATCAGCATATCATAACTCCTTGATATGCACCTATGCTATTATACATAGGCGCACCGGGTTTGTCAACAAATTTTTCTAAAAAAATTGTAACATTTGTTGCAGTTCATTCATAACATCTCATTCATAGCATCTTCTTGTTTCCATATTCAGGAAAAGAGAAAGTATGGATAAACTATTACAAAGTATTATTTTACCAGTCTTAAAGTTTCTCTTGCGATCGCAAGCTCTTCGTTGGTTGGGATCAGCATAACTTTTACCTTGGAATCCGGAGCAGAAATGATTCTTCTCTCTCCTCTTACGTTGTTAGCTTCATCATCGATCTTAACGCCTAAGTAACCTAAGTATTCGCAAACATTCTTTCTGGTAACCTTATCATTCTCACCAACTCCAGCAGTGAATGCAATAGCATCTACGCCGTTCATAGCTGCTGTGTAAGCACCTACATATTTAGCAACACGGTATACAAATGCATCCAGAGCTACTGCTGCCAGATGATTTCCGCTTTCCTTTGCCTTCTCAATATCACGGAAGTCGCTGGAGATGCCACCGCTCATACCTAATACGCCAGACTTCTTATTTAAGATGTTCAGAACTTCATTTACATCTTTTCCTTCCTTGTTGCAGATGAACTGAACAACAGCAGGATCAACGTCACCACTTCTGGTACCCATGATCAGGCCTTCAAGAGGAGTAAGTCCCATACTGGTATCTACGCACTTGCCGCCAATAGAAGCAGATACGCTGGCACCATTTCCTAAGTGGCAAACAATAACTTTTGCCTTCTCTGGATCTAAGTTGCCGAACTTGATAGCCTCGCCGGATACAAACATATGGCTTGTTCCGTGGAATCCGTAACGGCGGATGCTGTATTTCTCATAGTATTCATGAGGAATAGCGTACATATAAGCCTTCTCTGGCATGGACATACCGAATCCGGTATCCCATACTGCTACGTTTGGCTTACCAGGCATAGCTTCTTCACAAGCCTCAATACCCATTAAGTTAGCCGGGTTGTGCAGAGGTCCTAAGTCAAAGCACTCACGGATAACTCTCTTAACATCCTCGTTTACTACTACAGACTCACTGTAAACAATGCCAGCGTGCAGTACGCGGTGTCCGATAGCGGAAATTTCATCTGTATTTGTGATAACTCCGTGGTCTTTGTCCTGTAAAGCCTCCATAACCATATTGATGGCTACAGTGTGGTTTGGCATTGGGCTTTCAACCACATATTTATCTTTGCCTGCCGGCTGATGGGTCAGCTTGGAGCCTTCAATACCGATTCTTTCGCAAAGACCCTTAGCAACAATGCTTTCGTTGTCCATATCGATCAGCTGATACTTTAAAGAAGAGCTTCCGCAGTTGATAACTAAAATCTTCATAATAGGTGATTCTCCTGTATATTTATTAATAATTAGTTGTTCTGGCACTGTACAGCTGTAATAGCAACAACACCTACGATATCGTCAGCAGAGCATCCTCTGGACAGATCGTTTACTGGCTTGGCAATACCCTGGCACATTGGACCGTAAGCAGCTGCTTTACCAAGTCTCTGAACCAGCTTATAACCAATATTACCAGCATCCAGGTCTGGGAATACCAGTACATTGGCATGTCCGGCAACCTTGGAATCTGGAGCCTTGGAAGCGCCGATCTCAGGAACGATAGCTGCATCTAACTGCAGTTCACCGTCAAGTGCTAATTCAGGAGCCATTTCCTTAGCTAATCTGGTAGCTTCTACTACTTTGTCTACATCAGCATGCTTTGCGCTTCCCTTGGAAGAATGGGACAGCATAGCAACCTTAGGCTCATGTCCTACTAACATCTTGAAGCTCTCAGCGGAAGAAACAGCAATTGCTGCTAATTCTTCTGGAGTTGGGTTCTGGTTCAGACCACAGTCAGCGAATACAAATGTACCATTATCGCCAAGATCGCAGTCCGGAACTTCCATTAAGAAGAATGCGGAAACCAGCTTGGTTCCTGGTTTGGTCTTGATAACCTGTAAGCAAGGTCTTAAGGTATTTGCTGTAGAATGGCAGGCACCAGATACCATGCCGTCTGCATCACCGTTCTTGATCATTAAACAGCCATAGTAAGCATAGTCTCCTAAGATGGTCTCCTTTGCTTTCTCTGAAGTCATGCCTTTTGATTTTCTTAACTCAACGAAAAGATCGATATATTCCTGGGTCTTCTCATAAGTCTGTGGATTGATGATGGTTGCGCCAGAAACATCTAAGCCCTTGCTGTGTTCGCCGATATCCTCTGGTGTACCGATGATGATCAGGTTAGCAAGTCCTTCTTTTAAAATTTTCTCAGCAGCTTCCCATGTTCTGCGGTCCATGGACTCTGGAAGAACGATAGTTTTTTTGTCTGCTTTTGCTTTTTCTTTGATAATGTCGATTACTGCCATAATCTTATTTACCCCTTTCCTTATGTTGAAGCATATAACCTTATTATATACGTAGCCCCTTGCGGAAACAAGCTGAAATTAACGAAATCTTGCACTTTTTTTCATACTTTTCCAGTTATATGGCTATATTTTCTCGTAGTGGTCTACATTGATAACAAAAATCGTAGCACCGCCTACTTCTACGGTCATAGGCATAGTAGCATAATTTACCATAGCAGTACCGGAAATATAAGGCATATTTACAGTCAGCTTCTGATGCTGTCCACACTCCTGCTTGATCAGGGAGATCACCTCTTCTACTTTCTCATCTTCTACACCGATCATTAATGTTGTATTTCCCTTTTTTAAGAAACCACCGGTAGTAGACAATCTGGTCACACTGTAGTGATTCTGGTTTAAAAGGCTTACTACATCATCTTCATTATCATTACGTACAATGGCGTATACTAATTTCATAGTCTTGGTCCTCCTTATTTGTGTTATGTTCTCTCGGAATCTTTCTGTACCTGATTTTGTGAGAAGATTTTTTGTCAGT
>UQJF01000076.1 GCA_900541315.1 uncultured Clostridium sp.
CGAGATGTAGCTCCGTCTCGTGGGCTCGGAGATGTGTATAAGAGACAGGCATAGTCTCATATCGGTTTCTGTCTGCCTTATATTCATCAACGTAATACATACTTTTCTCCTTTTCAGATTTATGTCCTCTCGAGTCTTTCTCGCTGTTTCTTTATAAAAATTTAACTGTGCCTTTATATTTCTTTGATATTTCTTATTATACAGGAAAAGCATCTGTTTTAATATATATCAGATTTATCATTTTTTACTATAAAAGCATTGTCAGGCGGCTATAGGGTCTTCGTGCCTGCACGCAAATGCGTATAACCGTAAAAAAGCGTATCCAAAGCTTTTTTCTTTTCTGGATACGCTTTTACAAGTCACTTGTATACTCTTTACAAAACAACTGCTCTTACAGGATATAAACCCCATGAGGATCAAAGTCCAGATATGCCTTTTCGCCTACTTCATAAATCCGGCGGTTTACAGGATTGTAGTCTGTGATCTGGATCTCCATATCACCTACCATTACCTGATAATACTGATAGGAACCCATGAAGGTTGACAGGATAACCGTTCCTTCCAGAAGTCCTTTTTCAGAAAGAACAACTGCTTCCGGACGAAGAACCAGACTGGCATCATCACCGGCTGCCTTCTCACCATAATTATTGACCTCTATCTCTTCACCAATAACATCGATCACAGCCTTTTCACCCTGAGCAGATTTAACCTTCGCCTTTAAGAAGTTTGCTTCACCAATAAAGTCAGCTACGAAACGGCTCTTTGGATGATAGTAGATTTCTCTTGGAGTACCGATCTGCTCTACTTTACCTTTGCTCATGATAATGATCTTATCAGAAATGCTCATCGCCTCTGACTGGTCATGAGTTACATAGATCGCAGTAATTCCTACCTTCTGCTGGATCTTACGTATCTCAGTACGCATTGTCACACGCAGCTTTGCATCCAGGTTACTTAATGGCTCATCAAAAAGCAGGACACTTGGTTCAATAACCAGAGCCCGGGCTAAAGCAACTCGCTGCTGCTGTCCACCGGAAAGCTGGTTGGTCATACGGGATTCCATTCCATCCATTTCTACCAGCTTCAGGATGTTTAAAACTCGCTCTTTTATCTCTTCCTTAGGCAGCTTACGGATCTTTAAGCCATAAGCTACGTTGTCAAATACATTATAATGTGGCAGCAGGGCATAGCTCTGGAATACCATTGCTGTATCACGTTTATTTGGCGTCAGGCTGTTAATAGCCTCATCACCTAAGTAGATCTCACCTTCATCCGGGCTTTCAAAACCTGCGATCATACGCAGTGTGGTAGTCTTTCCACAGCCGGAAGGTCCCAGTAAGGTAACAAACGTACCTGGTTCAATATCCAGTGTAGTATCCTGTACCGCATAAAATTCTTTTCCTGTTTTCGGATCATTATATATTTTGGAAATATGTTCCAGACGAACACCTTTTTTCTGCTTTTCCATAACCTATTCCTCCGTTTTGATTTTTCTGCTGACTCCGAAGAATTTCATCAGCGTATTCATGATCAGCACTGCACCGTAGGTAATGATGATCAATACGGTTGCATAAGCACAGGCAACACCGTAGTTTCCTTTTTCTGCCTGCTCATTGATCTGACAGGTGATCAGCAGGAAGTCAGGAGTTACTAACAGGATAATTGCTGAAATAGCGGTAATACTGCGGACAAATGCAGTTACCAGGCCGCTGAAGAAGGAATCCTTAATAAGCGGTAACGTAACGGTCATAAATACTCTTGCTGAATTTGCACCCATGTCGTAGGCGGACTCTTCAATGGATTTATCGATCTGGCGCAGAGCGGAGATACCGCTTCGTGTACCGGTAGGAAGGCTTCGAACGATAAATACGATGATCAGGATAGCACCGGTTCCATAAAGACCGCTCATAAAGCCGCTGCGGAACAGACCATTTGCATAACCACGGATATATCCAATACCAAGAACAGTACCAGGTACTGCCATTGCTAACATAGATACGAATTCAATAAAGTTTCTTCCTTTAAAGCGTTTTTTAACAACCAGATAGGAAATGACCATGGATAAAAGTGCTGTAAGAGGAGCTGCGATCAGGGACAGTATAAAGGAATCCTTAAATGCCTTTAGTCCACTGGTCTTAAACATGTACTGGAACCATTTAAGGCTTAAGCTGTAATCTCTTCCCCAAAGGGTGAACAGTGCGCCAAACGGAACCATGATATACATTAAAAGCACGAAAGCTGCTACCAGGCCGCAGAAAATAGTCAGCGGAACAGTTACGCTCTTATCTTCAATAAGCATTCTCATACGGGAAGCTTTGCCAGTAAGAGTAGCTGCTGTTTTCTTTTCCAGGTAATATTTCTGGATCAGGAACAGGATAACAGTCAGTGAAAGCAGGACCACAGACATGGCTGCTGCACCTGTGGAGTCGTAAGCACCTGTTACCTGCAGATAAATGGTAGTTGCCAGAGTATCATAGGAACCACCGATCAGCATCGGGTTTGCAAAGTCTGCTACAGACTCAATAAATGTTACCAGGAATGCATTTCCAAGACCTGGAAGCAGAAGTGGGAAAGTTACGCTTGTAAACACTTTCCAGCGGGTAGCTCCCATATCTCTGGTCGCTTCTTCCAGTGACGGGTCAATGTTCTTTAACAGTCCCTTTAACATCAGATAACATACAGGGAAAAATGTAAGTGTCTGGACTACGGAGATGCCTAAAAGCCCGTAAATATTAGAATCATAAATTCCTAACAGGGAACGGGTGATGATACCGCTTCGCCCAAACAGCATGATCATGGACAAAGACAGCACAAATGGCGGGGATACTACAGGAAGCATGGATACCAGACCAAATAACTTTTCCAGTATTTTTGTTTTCAACTTCACATATACTTCTACATAAGCAAATAATAAACCAATGGCTGTAGAAGCAAAACCTACGATAAATCCAAGTGTAAGTGTGTTTTTAAATGCATTGCGGAAACGTTCCAGATTTAAAACACGTTTAAATACATCCAGTGTAATGGTTCCCTCTGCATAAAAGCTGTCCACTAACAGCATTAACAGCGGATACAGGATAAACAGCGCCAGAAAAACCAGAAGGACAACGATCATTGAAACCATGATCGGGTCAGCAAAAAATTTCTTCCGTTCCAGCTGTGCACTTTGTTTTCCGGCCATTGTAAGACCCCCTTTTCTAAACTTTAAATCCTTAGTATACCTTTGATTTGAAAATGCTGCGCAATGTTTATTCCATCACGCAGCATTTTCTGCTTAGCTTAACTTACATAAGCTTTACTTTCTTTTTAATAATGACTTTCGCAGCCTCTTTATTACTCAGTTAAGAAACGGCTGGAGTCTGCGCCATCAGATGTGCCTCCTAATGCTTCGAAGAAGTCTTCTACATACTTCGCACTGTTCTCTTTTGCATCTGCAAAATCATAGTCAATGGTATTGTTCATATCAAGACCAAATTTCTCAGCTTCTTCTGGCTGTGTTGCATTCTTTAATACCAGGAACTGATAAGAACCATTCTCTTTTGCATGGTCTACACAGTCAGGAGATAATGCATACTCGATCCATAATTTTGCTGCATTTGGATGAGTTGCTCCCTTAAAGATAGCGGTTGCGCCAACTTCAAAGGAAGTTCCATCTTCCGGAACAACTAACTGGATATTGTCATATCCCTGAAGGATCTGATAAATACCATCATGTAAGAAACCAATAGCAATCACACACTCACCAGGGCCAACCATCTTGGAAGGACCAGAACCGGACTTGGTATACTGTGCAATGTTTTTGTCCAGAGCCTTGAAGTATTCCATAGCTTCATCATGCCCCTTCATCTGGATCATTGTATTGATGACCAGTTTAGCAGTACCAGCTGTATTTGGGTTGGACATCATGATCAGTCCCTTGTACTCTTCCTTTGTCAGATCATCCCATGTCTTAGGTGCTTCCAGACCTAAACGCTCCAGCTCTTCTGTATTAACCATGAATCCCAGAATGCCCTTGTAGATACCATACCAGCAATTAGTAGGATCCTTATAATCATCACTGATCAGGTTTACTGCATTCATGGCATCATACGGCTCTAACAGATCTGCTGCAACTGCCTCATTATAAGGATCAGTTGTTCCGCCAAACCATACATCTGCTGAAGGCTTTCCTGCTTCTTCGGAAACCTTGGTATAAACTTCTGAAGTAGAAAGTCTCTGGTATTTTGTCTTAATTCCATAGAGTTTTTCAAAGTTCTGGCAGGCAGCTGATAAGTATTCCTCTTCGCAGGAACCATATACAGTTAATTCGCCTTCAGCCTTAGCTGCTTCGATCAGAGCATCCATATCCCCGCCGGCTGCTTCTGTTTTCTCATCAGCTTTGCTCTCTGCGCTGCTTTCTGCAGCTGCTGCTGTGGTTGTTTCCAGAGCTGCTGTTGTTGCAGCCGGTTTTGAACCGCCACATGCTGTCAGACTTAACGCCATGGTACAAGCCAGTAACAATGCAAGTTTTTTCTTCATAATAAAAACCCTCCTGTCTTTTCTGTTGACTTAAGTCTACCAGAAATCAGGAGGGGAAAAAACTGTATTTTTTGTTATTTTGTCGTGTTTTCTGAACTATGCAGTTCATTATTCATGCACTTTTTCCACATTTTGTTGCGATTTTCATAAATATGGAAACAAGAAAGTGTCATGGCTGGACCAATGTCATTTAGTTGTAACTATTTCTCAATAACTGCTTCCAGTCTCTTAACCATTTCATCTACATCGCTCTTTTCAATGATCAGCGGAGGAACAAAACGGATAATGTTGGCGCCGGCACTGATAAGTACCAGTTTCTGCTCTAACAATGCCTTAAATACGATGGGACCTACCGGAACTGTAAATTCCATCCCCTGGATCAGACCTGTGCCGCGATGGTCTTTTACCACCTCATACTTATCTTTTAAGCCTTCCAGCTTTTCGTACAAATATGCTCCGATTTCTTTTACATGATCTACAATGTGACGTTTTTCAAAAATATCCAGAACTGCGTCTGCAGCGGCTGTTACCAGTGGATTTCCACCATAGGTAGTTCCGTGATCACCAGGCACCATAGCAGCTGCTGCTTTGCCGCAGGCTAAGAATGCACCGATAGGTACACCATTTCCCAAAGCTTTTGCAACCGTCATCACGTCTGGTTTTACACCATATTTCTGCCATGCAAACATTTCTCCGGAACGTCCCATACCGCACTGGATCTCATCTAAGATAAGCAGCAGATCGTGCTCATCGCAAAGTGCACGGACACCCTTTAAAAATTCCTCTGTTGCAGGATAAATGCCGCCTTCTCCCTGGATAGTTTCCATGATAATGGCACATGTCTTGTCTGTGATTTGTGCCTTTATGCTTTCCAGATCATTGAAATCAGCAAAACGCACGCCTGGGATCAGCGGATTAAAGGGAGTTCTGTAATGTGCATTTCCAGTTACAGACAAAGCGCCTAAGCTTCTTCCGTGGAAAGAATGGTTCATGGCAATAATCTCGCCGGTCATATCCACTTCTTTTTCCTCACAGCCATCACAGCCGTCTCCCATAGTCTCATGAAGCTTATTGTAATGATATCTCTTTGCGATCTTTAATGCACCTTCAATAGCCTCAGTACCGCTGTTAGTGAAAAATACTTTATCCATTCCAGATACCTTCAACAGCTTTTCACCAGAATCAACAGATGGCTGATTGTAAAACAGGTTGGAAATATGGGTCAGCTTATCCATCTGGGCCTTCACTGCATTTGTATACTCTTCGTCACAGTATCCAAGACCCATAACAGCAATGCCTGCGCCAAAATCCAGATATTCATTTCCTTCTGTATCCCATAAGGTTACACCTTTTCCATGGTCAAATACTACAGGAAAACGGTTATATGTTTTATACAGGACATGTTCTGCCCGATCGATCATTTTCTCATCAGCCATGATAATACCTCACATCTTCCTTGGAATTATAAATAGCAGTACCAATACCTTTATCTGTAAAGATCTCCAGAAGCAGGCAATGTGGAATACGCCCGTCCAGGATATGTACTCTGGAAACACCATTTTCAATAGCATCAATACAGTTCTGCAGCTTCGGAAGCATACCGCCCCCTAAGCTTCCGCTGTCTACAAAGACCTGGGCTTCTTCTACGGTCATTTCAGAAATAAGGGAACTCTTATCCTCAAAATCCTTGTATACGCCTTCTACATCTGTTAAAAAAGCCAGCTTCTCTGCCTTTACAGCTCTTGCAATGGCACAGGCTGCATCATCTGCGTTGATGTTATAGCTTAAGAAATTCTCATCATATCCAATAGGACAGATGATCGGTAAAAAGTCTTTCTCTAAAAGGTCATAAATGACCTGTGGATCTACCTTGTCAACTTCGCCTACAAAGCCGATATCTTCGCCTTTGGAAAGCTTTTTATGGCATTTTAACATCATGCCGTCCTTGCCGCTGATGCCTACTGCCTTGATGCCCAGTTCATTTACCAGCTGTACCAGGCTCTTATTTACTTTATTTAATACCATCTCTGCTATTTCCATGGTCGGCTCGTCAGTTACACGCAAGCCATTGATAAAATGTGGCTCCATGCCTACTTTTCCAACCCAGCGGCTGATCTCCTTGCCGCCGCCGTGTACGATAATTGGCTTAAATCCTACTAATTTAAGCAATACCACGTCCTGGATGACTTTTTTCTTTAATTCTTCGTCTACCATGGCGCTGCCGCCGTATTTAATAACAACGATCTTACGGTTAAAACGCTGAATGTACGGCAGTGCCTCAATAAGTACTGCTGCTTTTTGCATTGGTTCAAGGTTCATGTCTGGTTCCTCCTGATATATTTAATGTTCTCCCGGAATCTTTCTGCGCCTGATTTTGTGAGAAGATTTTTTGTCAGTTGTGCCTGATTTTGTGAGAATGCTTTGGGGATGCTTTTTATATTTTTATAGTGTCTTTATGGGATAATGATCATGAGCGGTAATCTGCGTTGATCTTTACATAATCAAAGGTCAGGTCACAGCCCCACGCAGTTGCCTGGGCATCACCCATTTTAATATCTGCAATGGCAGTAACCTCCGGCTCAGAAAGGATCCTGGTTGCCTCTTCTTCGCTGTAATCTACTGCAACGCCGTCTTTGATGATCTGCATATGGCCTGCTGCACTTTCAAAAAACAGATCTACCTTTTCCGGATCAAACTGAGCCCCTGAGTAGCCCATTGCGCAAAGAATACGGCCCCAGTTTGCGTCATGTCCGAAAATAGCTGCCTTAGTCAGGCTGGAAGTGATAACAGACTTTGCTAAAACTTTTGCCTGATCCTTTGTCTGTGCACCTATGATCTTTACTTCAAATAATGCTGTGCAGCCTTCTCCATCACCTGCCATTTTCTTAGCCAGAGTTTCGTTGATGTAGTTTAATGCTTCACAGAATAATGCGTAATCTTCATTCTTCTCTGTAATTTCCCTGTTGCCTGCAAGACCATTTGCCAAAAGGAGAACGGTATCGTTGGTAGAAGTATCGCCATCTACAGAGATCATGTTATAAGTATCTTTAATATCCTCACTTAATGCTTCCTGAAGCAGTTCCTTGCTGATGGCTGCATCAGTTGTAACAAAGCTTAACATTGTACACATATTTGGGTGGATCATTCCAGAGCCTTTGCACATACCACCAATAGTAACCATCGTTCCATTCATGTCGATCTGTACGGCTACCTGCTTGTTTTTTGTATCTGTAGTCATAATGGCCCTAGATGCTTCTGTACCTTTCTCCAGGCTGTCACCGAGAAGGGGGGCCATAGTCTTTACCCCTGCTGCGATCTTGTCAATAGGAAGCTGCATGCCAATAACACCGGTAGAAGCAACTAAAACGCCATTCTCTGCAACTCCTAAGACTTCTGCAGCAGCCTTTGCAGTCTGTGCACAGTAGCCCATTCCTTCTTCACCTGTACATGCATTTGCAATACCTGCATTGATGATCACTGCCTGGGCATCAGCACCGCTTGTTACCTGGTTCTTGTCCCATTTTACAGGAGCTGCTTTTACCAGGTTTGTGGTAAAGGTTCCTGCACTTTTACAAGGCTGCTTGCTGTAGATCATCGCCATATCCTGACGATTTTTGTATTTAATACCTGCTGCTGTAGATGCTGCCATAAAGCCCTTGGCTGCGGTAACGCCGCCTTCGATCACTTTTATCTTTTCGTTCATGATTTAATTCCTTTCTTTTCAAACTCGCAAACCCGCGCTATCGCGCTCTACTGTCTGCTATCGCAGACTATTTGCTCGTTAAAGGCTTGTGAAAAACAAATGTCTGCTTCGCAGCCGCTTGTTTTTCCCTGCGCTCTTTACTTTACAAATCTGATAATATTTTCTTCATTTAAAATGAACTCATAGCTGTTAAAATCTTCACGTTCTGTCCAGCCAATCCCCTGCCAGAACGCATTTCCAATGTGGTTATCTTTAAATGCCACCAGTGAAATCTTGCTCACGCCCTCTTTCTGCATGGCTTTAATGGCTGCACGTACCATTTTATAACCGACCCCATGATGACGATAGCTGTCTTCTACACATACATGATAAAAACACCCGGTACGTCCGTCATGTCCGCAAAGGATATTTCCAATGATATGCCCGTTCTGGACTGCCACTACGCTGGTGGTTGGATTCCGCTTTAAAAAGCGTTCCACCCCTTCTCTTGAATCATCAATGCTCCTGATACGGAAGCCTGATATCTTCGTCCATAATTTATATACCTGATCATAATCTTCCATGGTCATTTCCCGAACCAGGATATCCATTGTCCCTGCCATTTTTATTCCTTTCCGGCTGCTTATCTATTATGTACTCCCGAAAGCACATTTATGGGAACATCGGGATCTGCTTTAATCCTGTATTCTCCGGAAGGCCAAACATTAAGTTCATGTTCTGGATGGCCTGTCCTGCAGCACCTTTTACCATATTGTCAATTGCACCCATCATAACAATGCGGTTAGTTCTTGGGTCGATCTTGAAGTTTACATCTGCAAAGTTACTTCCTTCTACCCAGCGTGTCTGGGGAACTACATCCTTATCCAGAACACGTACAAAATATTCATCTTTATAATATTTATCGTAAGCAGCTCTTACCTCTTCCCAGGTCACTTCTTTTGTAAGGGAAGCATAAGCAGTTACCAGGATACCTCTGTTCATTGGAACCAGATGAGGTGTAAAGCTGATGACCACCGGCTTTCCTGCTGCATAGGACAGCTGCTCCTCGATCTCCGGTGTGTGTCTGTGGGAAGCCACGCCGTATGCCTTGATATTTTCATTGACCTCGCAGAAAAGACTGTCAACTTTAGCGCTTCTGCCTGCACCGGAAGTACCTGATTTAGCGTCAATGATAATAGTGTTCGGATCGATCAGTCCCTCTTTCACTAACGGGTATGTAGATAAGAAGGAGCAGGTGGGGAAACATCCCGGATTTGCAATGATCCTTGCATTCTTAATTTTATCTCTGTTTACTTCCGGAAGTCCATATACAGCTTCCTTAATATATTCCGGTGATCCGTGGGTCAGTTTGTACCATTTTTCATAAACTGCTACATCTTTAATACGAAAATCAGCGCTTAAGTCGATGATCTTTACTTTAGAAAGGATTTCTTCGTTTACCAGTGTGGAGCAAAGGCCCTGGGGAGTTGCCGTAAATATTACATCTACCTGATCAGCCAGTTCCTTCATATTATCATCCATACATTTGTCATCTACAATCTTGAACATGTTCTGGTAAATGGAAGCATATTTCTGATCGATATAACTTCTGGAACCATACCATTTGATCTCTACGTCATCTCTTTGCAGCAGCAGTCTTGCCAGTTCTCCGCCTGCATAACCTGTAGATCCGATAATACCTGCTTTTATCATATCTTTACTCTCCTCTGTATATATTTCCATTATTTAATTATTTTTATAAACTGCAGCAGACTACAGTATGAAAGCCTGCGACCTTATTATAGTTACTTTTTCTTTAATTGAAAAGTGTGTTTTCATAAGGTTTTATATTTTTCATCTGCATAAGATTTCATAATTATACATCTGCAATGCATAATATGCAATACCTTTTTTAATTTTCTATTTTTATGCTTGCATTTTTCTGCATTGTGTTGTATATTTATGAAAGCTTATCAAGCAAAACATGATCAGGACAAATATCAAAGCAAATATCAAAATAATTTTCAGGAGGATGTACTTATGAAAGAGAAAGTAGTTTTAGCATATTCAGGCGGTCTGGATACCACCGCTATTATTCCATGGTTAAAGGAGCACTTCAATTATGATGTTGTCTGCTGCTGTATCGACTGTGGACAGGGAAAAGAGTTAGAGGGACTGGAAGAGAGAGCAAAGCTGTCAGGCGCTTCTAAATTATATATTGAAGATTTAGTAGATGATTTCTGCGACAACTACATTATGCCATGTGTAAAGGCAAATGCAGTTTATGAAAATGAATACTTATTAGGTACTTCCATGGCTCGTCCGGCTATTGCCAAAAGACTGGTTGACATCGCACGTAAAGAAGGCGCTGTTGCCATCTGCCACGGTGCTACCGGTAAGGGAAATGACCAGATCCGTTTTGAGCTGTCTATTAAAGCTCTTGCCCCAGACATCAAGATCATCGCTCCATGGCGTATGACTGACGTATGGACCATGCAGTCCCGTGAGGATGAGATCGAATACTGCAAGCAGCATGGTATTGATCTTCCATTTGACCACAGCCACAGCTACAGCCGTGACAGCAACATCTGGCATGTAAGCCACGAAGGTCTGGAACTGGAAGATCCTTCCTTAGAGCCAAACTTCTCCAACATGCTGGTTATGGGTGTTACCCCAGAGCAGGCACCAGATGAAGATGAATATGTTACTATGACCTTTGAAAAGGGTGTTCCTACCAGCGTAAACGGCGTTAAGATGAAAGTTTCTGATATTATCCGCAAGTTAAATGAGCTGGGTGGAAAGCATGGTATCGGTATTGTAGATATCGTTGAGAACCGTGTAGTAGGTATGAAGTCCCGTGGCGTTTATGAAACTCCAGGCGGAACCATTTTAATGGCTGCCCACAAACAGCTGGAAGAACTGGTTCTTGACCGTGCTACCATGGAAGTTAAGAAGGATATGGGCAACAAGCTGGCTCAGATCGTTTACGAAGGAAAATGGTTCACCCCACTTTGTGACGCTGTAAAAGCATTCGTAGAGTCCACTCAGGAATATGTAACCGGTGAAGTTAAGTTCAAACTTTACAAGGGCAACATCATCAAAGCCGGAACCACTTCTCCATACTCCTTATACAGTGAGTCCTTAGCATCCTTTACAACTGGTGATCTTTACGACCACCATGATGCAGACGGTTTCATCACTCTGTTCGGACTTCCATTAAAGGTTCGTGCTATGAAGTTAGCTGAAATGAAGAAAGAGAATAACCAGAAGTAATCCTGCAAAGTGCAAATTAAAACCTGATAAAACCCGATATTGAAATAAAAACCCCCGGAGCATTGGATCATCAAGATCGTGCTCCGGAGTTTTATTTTAATGCTACCAGGGTCAATATCTTTTTAATGTAAAATGGTTTTTCTTAAATTCCAGGATCCCATCTGCTTTCATCTTTCCAAGCTCACTGGACATGGCGCTGCGGTCTACACCCAGGTAGTCAGCCAGCTCCTGGCGGTTATATGGAATATCGAAACTGCCGCTGCCTTCCTGTAAAGCTCTACAGGATAAATAGGATCGTAGTTTATCTCTGGTTGTTTTCTGGGATATATGTTCTAATTTTTCCTCTGCGCGGCCTTTGTTTGTACTCATGATACTGATCAGGTTATGGACCATCATGCTGTGAAATGAACATGCCATGGTACAGAAGGTAAGAGAACGCTTGTAATCTAAAAACAGTACCTCACTTTTTTCTGCTGCTTTGATGCTTACAGGCAGTGTTTTATTACCTGCACTGGCATAATTTTCACCAAATATCTCTCCCGGCATAATATAGATCACCTCCTTTTGCTGATGCCAGAAATCTTCCTGAACAACTGCCAGTCGTCCCTTTAAAACTACCATGATATACCCCAGCTCTTCTCCTGCCTGAAAAATCCACTGATCGTTTTCAAACATCGCCATCTGTCCATCGCAGCATTTGATCAATGTATATAATTCCTCTTCCTCAATCCCATTAAAAATAGGCATCCGTCCAATACAGCTTAATGCTTCTTCCATGTGTTTTTTCCTCATCACTTGTGATTTTGTTGTTTTTACAACC
This sequence comes from uncultured Clostridium sp., assembly GCA_900541315.1. GTDB lineage: Bacteria > Bacillota > Clostridia > Lachnospirales > Lachnospiraceae > Enterocloster. The sequence goes on from UQJF01000076.1 coordinate 12,294, forward strand.
TTTTAACTGTATCTATTATATAATAAGTAAAAAATAAAAACAAGCAGCACCAAAGGCGACATTTGTTTTTCTTGCAGCATTAACGAACAGCCTGTCTGGGGCAACAGATAATAGAGCAAAGAAACTTTGGGCTGCGAATGAAGCAAACGGCAGCAAACATCACAAAAAAAATCCACCCTGCAACATTCTTGCAAAATGGATTTCTTTATATCTATTTATAAATTTAAAACTTCATCATCCGGTCAACATCCAGAAAAAATACAATGGCACCGCCTACTTTTACACCTTTGGTAATGTCTACCATAGTCATTCCATTATATTCACAGACCTGACGTTCTTCCATTCGTTCTGTACAGCTTTGACGGATATAATTCAGGATTTCCTCTTCTCTCTCTTTTTCAATGCATACCATTAATGTAATATTTTTCTTATTCAGATACAATCCCTCTGTACTGAACTTCGTTGCCATTACACGATTATGGATAAAAGTACCTGAAAGCTTTGGATAATCCGGCTCCTGAACGATAATGATCATTAATTCCATTTTGCTGCACTCCTTTCACACCCTGTTATCTCACAGACGTTTGAGGAACATTATAATCCGGACAAAATGGATAAGCAAGTTAAGCTTTTGTTATGGCAATTATGACGTTACAGTTGAACTGTAACATTATGACAGTCCGATGACAACGCCAAGGACCACTGCCAGGGAAGCAAATACAACCAGGACTGCCTGGAACTTGATCTGGAACTTTGCCCAACTCCCCCACTCCAGTTTTGCTGCAGCCAGTGCGCCTAACAGACAGCCGGAAGTAGGTACGATAAAGTTTGTAAATGCATCACCCAGCTGGAACGCAAGAACTGCTATCTGACGTTCTACACCTACCAGATCAGCTAAAGGTGCCATGATCGGCATTGTAAGAGCTGCCTGTCCGGAACCAGATACAACAAAGAAGTTAAATACAGACTGGAATACATACATAAACCATGCTGAAACAACTGGTGGAAGATCCTGCATTGCACCACTGATACTGTGGAGAATGGTGTTTAATACAGTTCCGGAAGAAGCATCTGTTCCACCTAAAATAATGATGATCCCCTGTGCCATACCTATGCACATTGCTGCACCTAACAGATCAGCTGCACCCTGATTAAAGGACGCTGGAATATCATTTAAGTGCATATCATTTAAATGGAAGATCAGTCCAATAATACCTGCAACCAACCCCATTACAAAGAACTGTGAAGCAATCTCCGGAATATAATAACCGTTTTTTACAACGCCCCAAACCGTCCAGATAACACATACAAGGATATCTATAAGAACCAGTTTATGGCCTAAAGTAAATGGTTTGTCTTCATTTTTATTATTTTTAAAATCTTCTCTGTATTCACGATCAGATTCATATGCAACAGACATGGTTGGATTCTTTTTAATCTTTACTGCATAGCGCATGGTAAATACAATGGTTAAAACAGTAAAGAAGATCCATAATGGAATACGAAACCATGCACCTGACATAACAGGGATACCTGCAATGCCCTGGGCAACTGCCAGTCCAAAAGGATTCTGCCATGAACTGCCAAAACCAACCTGTGTTGCTACATAACTACACATGATGCCTACAACTGCGTCATATCCCATAGCAATAAACATAGGAACCAGGATCATAACAAACGGAATTGCCTCTTCACCCATTCCAAATACAGCACCCCCCAGTGAAAACAGTGTGATCAGAATCGGGATCAGGATGATCTCTTTACCGTTTGTCAGGCTGATAACACGCATAATACCACTTTCAACTGCTCCGGTTCTGAGAACAATACCAAAAGCTCCGCCAACTACCAGAGTGAACGCGATAATAGCAACTGCTCCGCCTCCTCTGCTTCCCGCAGTCATACCTTCAAATACATAATTGACTATACCACCGCGGCCGCCAAAATCTTCTGTACCAAAAAGCGGTGCCGCCTGTGTCACTTTGTTGCCGTCCTCATCCAGAATATACTGGAAACTGTCCGGATCTACAACAGTTCTTGTTTTTTCTGACCCATTAACTGTATAGGTGATCTCTTTTGTATCATACTTTCCTAACGGAATGAAACAGGTCAGCAATGCGGCTACCAGGATAACCCCAAAAATGATGATATAAGTATGAGGCATCTGAAACTTTTTCTTCTCCATTATTTCCTCCAATCCTACCTAAGCACAGGAGAGTGTACTCTAGGTATTTTTCTCTTTGAAACTCCCCTTCCCTGTAACATAACAGGGAATAGTATTTCCAGTATACAACCAATTAGTGATCTATATACCTTTTAGTACATTGTTTCGTAAATAACTGTACTAACCGCGGAGAATGCGAATTTGAGTGTGCGGTTCTAAAAACGCAGGCATAGCGGGCTACGCTGAGGCTTTTAGGACTGTGCAATCAGGTTCGCAGACAAGCGAATGGTATAGTCATTTCGAAAACGATATACTAGTATGTTTATAGACAAAAAAGGAACCATCAGATACTAACCGACGGTTCCCTTAAATCTATACATACCTTCAAAACCACATATTGAACTACCGAATACCTACAACTTATTTTATTCCACAACTTAGCGACTCATTCATAAAACCTGACGGTTTTATTCATGTCATTGGCTTCGCCAATGACTGAAGCTTTTCGGATCCAGCCTTATGAAAGCAAGCTTTCAACGGCTTCCTCCGCAAATCTTGTGTCGCTCTCTCAGACCTTTTGGTCAAGCCCTCGACCGATTAGTATCAGTCAGCTCCATGTGTCACCACACTTCCACCTCTGACCTATCTACCTTGTCGTCTTCAAGGGGTCTTACTACCTGCGTATGGGATATCTCATCTTGAGGGGGGCTTCACGCTTAGATGCCTTCAGCGT
>UQJF01000077.1 GCA_900541315.1 uncultured Clostridium sp.
TAAGGCAACGGACTCTGACTCCGTCATTTTCAAGGTTCGAATCCTTGTAGCCCAGTTAAGCGGAAACGCTTTTAAACTTCATAAAATAATGGGCTATCGCCAAATGGTAAGGCAACGGACTCTGACTCCGTCATTTTCAAGGTTCGAATCCTTGTAGCCCAGCTAGAGAGTCTTTGATTTCTGAGTTGTTGGAAATGAAAGACTTTTTTGTTGCACAGCAAATTTTACCGTGTTATACTTGTGGAGAAAAGTGGTTATCTATGATGATGTATTTATAAGAAATAGTAATAAGAAGAAACAGAGGAAATGAATGTATACATTTGACAGTAGGATCCGTTACAGTGAGACTGATGAAACAGGTGCGTTAAGCTTGTTGGGCGTAATCAATTATCTCCAGGACTGCAGTACGTTCCAGTCTGAAGATATTGGGCTTGGAGTAGAGTATTTGGAAGAAAAGAAGAGGGCCTGGCTTTTGTCTTCCTGGAGGATCGTTATTGACCGGTATCCGGTACTGGGTGAAAGGATAAAGATAGGAACCTGGGCTACTTCATCTAAAGGAATTTACGGATATCGTGATTTTGTGATCATGGACCAGGATGGAAACTATCTGGTACGGGCAGAATCCATATGGTTTTTCTGCGATACAGAGAAAATGGTGCCGGTGCGAGTGATGCCGGAAGACGTAGCTGCTTATGGAAACGAGGAGGCACTTGATCTGGGAAAAGCGCCCAGGAAGATCCTCATTCCGGAAGAATACGAAGAAGGAATACCTGTTACCATTGCGACTCATCATCTGGATACCAATCATCATGTAAATAACGCCCAGTATGTGGATATTGCAAGAGAAGCAGTGCCGTGTACGAAAATGATAAAGGGCATCAGGGCTGATTATAAAAAAGCAGCAGTTTTAGGAGAAATCCTTGTGCCGAGAGTGACAAAAACAGGTGAAGATGAGTGGACTGTTGTACTGGCAGATGAAGTTTGCGAGGTCAGGGCAGTTGTATGGCTTCAGTATGGAGAACATAAGAGTAATAAGGAGTATGGATCATGATGGAATTAGGAAAGACACAGGAATTAGAAATTGTCCGCACAAAAGAATTCGGCGTATATTTAAGTGAAAAAGCAGGAGATGAAGCAGCAGTCCTTCTGCCAAAGAAACAGGTTCCGGCCGGAGCAAAGATCGGAGATAAGGTAAAGGTATTTATTTATAAAGATTCCTCTGACCGTCTGATCGCAACAACCGGCACACCGAAGCTGGAGGTAGGTCAGTGTGAGATCCTGGAAGTAAAGGATGTGGCAAAGATCGGAGCTTTCCTTGATATGGGACTGGAAAAAGATCTGCTCCTTCCATTTAAAGAACAGACCCATCCTGTGAGAAAAGGAGAGAAATGTCTGGTATGTCTCTATGTGGATAAGAGTCACAGACTGGCAGCTACCATGAAAGTTTACTCCCACATGAGCAGCGAGTCCCCATATAAAGCAGAAGACTGGGTAAATGGAACCATCTATGAGATCAATGAGACTATCGGTGCTTTTGTTGCAGTAGATAATAAATATTATGGCCTGATCCCGAAAAAAGAGATGTATGGAAAATTCCGTGAGGGAGATACTGTTAAGGCGAGAGTCATGAGAGTCCGTGAGGATGGAAAGCTTGACCTTTGCGTGAGAGAGCGTTCCTATGTGCAGATGGGATCAGATGCAGAGCTGGTATTAAAGGTTATTGATGAGTTTGACGGAGTTCTTCCTTTTAATGATAAGGCAAGACCGGAGACTATTTTAAGAGAGTTCAACATGAGCAAGAATGCATTTAAAAGAGCTGTTGGACGTCTTTTAAAAGAAGGAAAAGTAAGAATTACAGAAAAGACCATAGAAAGGGTATAAAAACCTTTGCAGGAGCAGATCCTGCGGTATTATATGGGTAGCAGAAAGACAGTTGTGTTTATTACAGCTGTCTTTTTATTTGGATAAGGAGGAAGCATAAAATGCAGAAAGTATGGAAAGATTATGGCGCTATCACTTTGGGAACCATTCTTATTGGTCTGGCCACCAAAAATATTTTTGATCCCGCCAATATGGTAACAGGAGGTGTTTCCGGTGTAGCTATTATTGGGAAGGAACTTTGGGGTCTGCCGCTGTGGGTGACTAATACTGTTTTAAATATCCCGTTGTTTTTAGCAGGTTTTAAGATCATGGGGTGGAAATTTATTAAGCGTACACTGTATGCCACGGTATTGTTGTCAGTTGTCTTTTATATTCTGCCGGAAGGCATGTATATAGAAGATGACCTGCTGCTGTCCGCTCTTTTTGGCGGTATCATCACGGGTGTAGGAACCGGCTTTGTACTGGCAGGAGGCTGCACCACAGGGGGAACTGATATGCTGGCAGCTCTGATCCGGGCAAAATTTCCTCATTATTCCGTTGCGCAGATCATGCAGCTGTTAGATGGTATTATTGTGGTAGCCGGTGCTACTGTATTTGGCATCCGGACAGCTCTTTATGCATTGATCGCTATTTTCTGTTTGGGAAAAGTAGCAGACAGCTTGATCGAAGGAATGAAGTTTTCCAAGCAGGTCTATATTATTTCGGATAAATATAAAGAAATTTCAGATACCATTATGACACGTATGAACAGAGGAGTAACAGGAATTGCAGCAAAAGGAATGTACTCAGATGAGATCAAAAATATGCTTTTTTGTGTTGTTTCCAGAAAAGAGATCGTAGAAATAAAAGAAATTGTATCAGAATACGATCCAAGAGCATTTTTTATTGTCAGTGATGCCCGTGAAGTTTTTGGCGAGGGGTTTATTGAAGATAAAAACCAGCTAACATAATAACCAAAGTTTTTGGTGATAATCAAGCAAAAATTTGACAGATACAGCATTTTGTAAATTGAATATACATTTTAACTAAATAACAAATTTGGATTTTGTGGATTTACAGTATGGAATAAAAATACGCTTTCCTGTATGATAAAGACAGTTACAAAAGAGTTACGGATCTTTCTGAAAGAGGGGAACCGGGGCAGAAAGACATCTATCTAATAGGAGGAAAAAGTAAATGGCTAGTTTATCACTGAAGAATGTAACCAAGAAATATCCTAATGGATTTGTGGCAGTTAAGGATTTCAATCTGGAGATCGCTGATAAGGAATTTATCATCTTCGTAGGACCTTCAGGATGTGGAAAATCAACCACTCTTCGTATGATCGCAGGTCTGGAGGATATCTCTTCCGGTGAACTGTATATTGACGGAAAACTGGTAAATGATGTAGAGCCAAAGGACAGAGATATTGCAATGGTATTCCAGAACTACGCTCTGTATCCACATATGTCTGTATACGATAACATGGCATTCGGACTGAAATTAAGAAAGACTCCAAAGGATGAGATTGACAAGAAAGTACATGATGCAGCCAAGATCCTGGATCTGGAGCATCTGTTAGACCGTAAGCCAAAGGCATTATCCGGTGGTCAGAGACAGCGAGTTGCTATGGGACGTGCTATTGTCCGCAGTCCTAAGGTATTCCTTATGGACGAGCCTCTGTCAAACCTGGATGCAAAATTAAGAGGCCAGATGCGAGTTGAGATCTCTAAATTACATCAGAGACTGGAAACAACTATTATCTACGTTACACATGACCAGACTGAGGCTATGACACTGGGTACCAGGATCGTTGTTATGAAGGACGGTGTAGTACAGCAGGTAGACAGCCCACAGAATCTGTATGACAAGCCATGCAATAAGTTCGTTGCAGGATTTATCGGAGCACCACAGATGAATATGATCGATGCCCAGGTGGCAAAAAATGGTGCAGATGTAACATTAGCATTTGGCGGACATACATTAACACTTCCACAGGCAAAGGGCAAAGCTCTGGAAGAAGCTGGCTATGTAGGCAAGGTGGTTACTCTTGGTATCCGTCCAGAAGATCTTCATGATGAAGAAGCATTCCTGGCAGAAAATCCAAAGAGCACATTCCAGGTAGAGATCCGTGTATACGAAATGTTAGGTTCTGAAGTACTTCTGTACTTTGATATTGATGATGCTAACTTTACAGCAAAGGTTAATCCACGTACGACTGCAAGACCTGGCGATACTGTAAAGCTGGCTATGGATCTGGATAAGGTTCATATTTTTGACAAAGAAACAGAAAGCGTTATCATTAACTAATTATAACGAATATCAGAGAAGATAATGAAAAACCTCTGTTAAAAACGACAGTAAAAAGAAGCAGGAGAGTTTACAACTCTCTTGCTTTTTTTGTTATTTTGCATTAAAATATGAAAATAGGGAAAACAGTAACTCCGCCATGGATTTTTATGGCAATGTTCATAAAAGGATTCCGAGAGGATATCAAATCAATAAGATGAAAAGGAGAGAGTGGAATGATCTCAAATCAGATACTTCAGACCACATTAGATGGATTAAAGGGAATTACCAGAGTTGATTTAGGAATATGTGATACCGAAGGAAAGGTACTTGCTTCTACTTTTACAGATGCAGAAGAGTCTGAAAACTCTATTCTGGTATTTGTGGATTCACCGGCAGACAGTCAGGTGATTCAGGGATATCAGTTCTTTAAGGTGTTTGATGAGCATCAGTTAGAGTACATTTTACTGGCAAAAGGTGCCAGTGATGATGTATATATGGTAGGAAAGTTGGCAGCATTCCAGATCCAGAACCTGCTTGTTGCATACAAGGAGCGTTTTGATAAAGATAATTTTATCAAGAACCTGCTTCTTGACAACCTGCTGTTAGTTGATATTTATAACCGTGCAAAGAAACTGCATATTGATACCGATGTAAAGCGTGTTGTATACATTATTGAGACACATAATGAAAAAGATGTAAATGCATTAGAAACTGTACGCAGCCTGTTTGCTTCCAAGACAAAGGATTTCATCACAGCTGTAGATGAGAAGAATATCATCCTTGTAAAGGAAGTACGTCAGGGCGAGTCTTATGCGGAACTGGACAAGACTGCAAACATGATCTTAGATATGTTAAATACAGAAGCTATGACCAAGGTACGGGTAGCTTACGGCACTGTAATTAATGATATCAAGGAAGTTTCACGTTCTTACAAAGAGGCAAAGATGGCTCTGGATGTAGGCAAGATTTTCTATGCAAGCAAGAACGTGATCGCATACAGCAACTTAGGTATTGGCCGTCTGATCTATCAGCTCCCGATCCCGCTGTGCAAGATGTTCATCCGTGAAGTATTTGACGGCAAATCCCCAGATGAATTTGATGAGGAGACCTTAACTACGATCAACAAGTTCTTTGAGAACAGTCTGAACGTATCAGAGACTTCCAGACAGCTGTATATCCACAGAAATACTCTGGTTTACCGTTTGGACAAGCTGCAGAAGAGTACCGGACTTGATCTGCGCGTTTTTGAGGATGCAATTACCTTTAAGATCGCCCTTATGGTTGCAAAGTACATGAAGTACATGGAAAGCCTGGATTATTAATGATAAATGGCATTACCCATAAGAGGAAAGTTAGAGAAAATTAGAAAATGATAGAATTAAGTCATGTAAGTAAATCTTATGGAACCGGCGGCAAGGCCATCCGCGACCTTTCTTTAACCATTGAGGATGGGGAGTTTGTGTTTATCACAGGCCGGAGCGGTTCTGGAAAGAGTACATTGATCAAGCTCCTGATGAAGGAGCTTGATCCTACTAAGGGACGTATTGTGGTCAATGATATGGATTTGGGAAAGATGCCCCGCAGATATATCCCCAAATACAGGAGAAAGCTAGGTGTTGTTTTTCAGGATTTCCGCCTTTTAAAAGACCGTACTGTATTTGAAAATGTGGCTTTTGCCCAGAGAGTCATTGGTGTCCCACCAAAAACGATCCGTGAGACAGTGCCCCAGATGCTGCGCCTTGTAGGTCTTTCTTCAAAATATAAGGCATACCCGGGTCAGTTGTCAGGCGGGGAACAGCAGAGAGTTGCCATTGCAAGAGCGCTTATTAATAAACCGGAGGTGCTTTTGGCAGATGAGCCTACAGGAAACCTGGACAGCTTTAATACCCATGAGATCATGAATCTTTTGGACCAGATCAATCAGAGGGGAACGACTGTTATTGTAGTGACCCACAGTCAGGAAATGGTAGCGGAGATGAATAAAAGAGTCATTACCATGGATCGTGGGGAAGTCGTCAGAGATGAGGGCGGGTCCGGGATTTAGAAACCGTCTGGAACCGCTGGAAAGGCATAAGAGTAAATGAGTACATTTTTATATTGCCTGAAACAGGGCGTTATTAATATATGCAGGAATATATGGTTTTCCCTGGCGTCTGTGGCAACCATTTCTGCATGTATTTTTTTATTTTGTCTGTTTTTTTCCATGGTAGCCAATGTGCAGCATGGAGCCAGGACTGCTGAAGAGACTGTAGGTATTTCTGTATTTTTTGATGAGGGAATGGAAGAAGGAAAGATACAGGCTATAGGAGAGCAGATCCGTGGTTGGAGTGAAGTGCGGGAGGCAAAGTATATATCTGCCAGTGAAGCCTGGGAATCTTTTAAAAAGGAATATTTTGAAGGAATGGAAGAACTAGCAGATGGTTTTGAGGCGGACAATCCCCTGGCTAATTCTGCCTCTTATGAGATATATTTAAAGGATATTTCAAACCAGGATATGATCGCAAAACGTCTGGAAGCCATAGAAGGTGTACGTAAGGTCCGCTATTCCAGTGCGCTGGTAGCCGGCTTTACCAGTGCAGGAAAGATGATAGGTGCTTTATCGGCAGTTATCATCGGAGTGCTTCTGGCAGTTGCAGTTTTCCTGATCAGTAATACCATTTCTGTAGCAGCTGCTTTCAGAAGACGGGAAAATGAGATCATGCGTTATATTGGTGCTACCAATTTTATGATCCGTGCTCCTTTTATTGTAGAAGGCCTGCTTTTAGGCTTTTTTGGCGCATTGATCCCACTGGCGGCTATGGCGGTTCTCTATAAAAAAGGACTGATGTATCTGAATACCAATTATGAGATGATAACAGGATTATTTGAACTTCTGCCTCTTGGACAGATTTTTCCGTTTATGGCAGCTTCTGCCATGGGCTTAGGTGTAGGGATCGGTGTGATCGTCAGTTTCCTGACCATTCAGAGACATCTGCGCGTATAGGAGGAAGAAACAGGATGAAGAACCGAAAAAACAGATTTCTGGCTTTTGGAATGGGCTGCGTCCTTGGCTTTAGCTGTGTTTTTTCTTCGTATGCGACCAATGCTGATCTGAAGGATGCAAAAAATAAAATGTCCTCTCTTCAGGAAGAAAAGAAAAAGGTACAGGATACCTTAAAACAGTTAGAAGGCCTGAAATCCGATGCAGCGGCTTATGTAAAAGAGCTGGATAAGAAATTGACTTCCCTGGATGCAGAATTGAGCCAGTTGGAGAAGGATATTTCGGCAAAGGAAAGCCAGATTAAGGATACAAAAGCGGAACTGGAAGAAGCAAAAGCAGTGGAAAAAGAACAGTATGCTTCTATGAAGCTGCGTATCCAGTATATGTATGAAAATGGAAATGTCAGCTTTGCAGACAGCATCATGACTTCTAAAGATGCATCCCAGCTGTTAAACCGGGCGGAGTATGCAAGCCAGATTGCTTCCTACGACCGGAAAATGTTAAAAGAGTATCAGGCTGCAAAGGAAAAGGTAAACCAGAAGGAACAGGATCTGGAGGCAGAGCATGCCAACCTGTTAGAGCTTCAGGATACTACCGAGGCCAAACAGGCGTCGGTGCAGGAACTGATGAGTTCAAAGCAGAAAGAGCTTTCTTCTTATAACAGCCAGATCAGTTCTGCCCAGAGCAGTATTGACCAGTATGATGCAGATATTAAAGCCCAGGAAAACCAGATGAAGGCTATTGAGGCGGAGATGAAGCGCAGGGAAGAAGAAGCCAGAAAGAAAGCAGAAGCCCAGAAAAAGACGTATAAGGTGACAAATCTGGGGAATATTAGCTTTAAATGGCCATGCCCATCCAGTGGACGTATCACCTCTGGCTTTGGAGGAAGAACCTCACCTACAGAGGGGGCCTCTACCAATCACAAGGGGATAGATATTTCAGCCAGTACCGGTGCCCCCATTGTGGCGGCTGCCGATGGTGAGGTAGTGATCGCTACATACAGTTATTCAGCGGGAAATTATATCATGATCGACCATGGCGGCGGTGTCAGCACAGTATACATGCATTGTTCCCAGCTTCTTGCAAGCAAGGGGCAGAAGGTGAAAAAGGGACAGACGATTGCAAGAGTGGGATCTACTGGGTATTCTACCGGTCCCCATCTGCATTTTGGTATCCGTTCCGGTGGGAGCTATGTAAATCCAAGCAATTATGTAAGTCCATAGATGACAGCATTTTTGGCCATGGTAGTATTTATAGTTCAGCCATGATATGGTATTTTATTGAAAAGGGCAGCATAGGCTGTGAATAAGAAAAAGGCACCTGGTGTACAGGCAGATAGGAGACAAAAAAGCAGTGGGAGAGCAGGATAAAGAAGAAATCCAGGATAGTTTAGATAAAAAGAAAGAGGGAAAGGGCGGTCATTTCTGGGCCGGTGTTTTAACTGGCGCCCTGATCATGGCATTAGCTGTTCTTTTAGTAGTAGGTGTATCTGCCGGGATATATATTACAGGCAGAAAGGTGATCCACACAGAGCAGTCTTCAGGTGGTGGAAATGGTGCTCCGGGTATTACAGAGGGAGAAAAGGCCACGAAGCCAGATCTGAAAAAAGTATCTTCAAAAATGCAGATGATACAGAGTATCATTGATCAGGTGTTTTTATATGATGAAGATGCAACAGAAGTGGAAGATTATATTTACCGGGGCATGATGGCAGGTTTAAATGATCCTTATTCTGTATATTATAATGCAAATGACTATAAAGCACTTCAGGACAGCACAAATGGAAGTTATTCTGGTATTGGTGCCATGATTAGTCAGAATAAGACTACAGGACTTTGCACGATCGTGAAAGTATTTGAAGGTTCACCAGCCCTGGAAGCTGGTATGAAACCTGGAGACATTGTATACAAAGTAGGTGATACGTTAGTAGCAGGAGAAAGTCTGGATGTGCTGGTAAGCAATTATATTAAGGGTAAGGAAGGTACACAGCTGCAGATCACAGTATACCGTGCAGATTCTGATACCTATGTAGATATGACTCTTACCAGACGAAAGATAGAGGTCCCTACTGTAGAGTCCAGGATGCTGGCTGACAATGTAGGATATGTGGCGGTAAGCGAGTTTGATGCCATTACAGTAGAACAGTTTGAAAAATCCATTGATGAGCTGGAAAAACAGGGAATGAAGCAGCTGGTTATTGACCTTAGGAGCAATCCAGGTGGTATCTTAGACAGTGCTGTTGCCATGGTAGATTATATTCTGCCGGATGATATGAAAAATTTTGAAAAAGGCAATGGAAAGACACTGATCGTGTATACAGCGGATAAGAACGGGGATGGAGATACTTACACTGCATCAGACAGCCATGAGGTTGATATGCCGATCGCTATTTTGGTCAATGAAAACTCTGCCAGTGCTTCAGAAGTATTTACCGGTGCTTTAAAGGATTATAAAAAAGCTGTTGTTGTGGGAACTACCAGCTATGGCAAAGGCATTGTACAGAACCTGATCCCGTTGGGAGATGGATCTGCCATTAAGATCACCACTGCCCATTATTATACTCCAAGTGGTTTTGACCTTCATGGAAAGGGTATTGCCCCAGATGTGGAAGTAGAGTTAGATGAGAATTTAAAGAGCCAGGCAGTAGTCACACCGGAGGAAGATAACCAGGTGCAGGCAGCTGTTAAGGCATTGGAAAAGAAATAAGGGTAGTATATGGGAATAAACTTCTTAGTGCAAAGATAAATCAATTAGTATATTGTTTCATAAATAACCGGCTCAATCTGCATACAAGGGGATGAGCTGGTTATTTTTTAAACAGGGTACTGGTATTGCCCCTCCGTGTAGATATAATGAGCGCAGGGAAAAACAAGCGGCTGCGCAGCAGACATTTGTTTTTCGCAAGCTATTAACGAGGATCCCGCCTGCGAAAGCAGGCAATAGAGCACGCCAGTGCGAGGATCCGAGTATAAGATATAATGAGTGCAGGGAAAAACAAGCGGCTGCGCAGCAGACATTTGTTTTTCTAGGGTTATTAACGAGGATCCCGCCTGTGAAAGCAGGTAGTAAAGCACGCCAGTGCGAGGATCTGAGTATAAGATGAGCGCAGGGAAAAACAAGGGACACTGTAAATAGGAGGAAGCACAGTTGGAAACGATCCGTATTTCTGTCCGGAATCTGGTGGAATTTGTTATGCGGTCCGGGGATCTGGACAACCGCAGGAGCCAGGGGGCGAAGAAAGAGGCAATGCAGGCGGGAAGCAGACTGCACAGAAAGATACAAAAGCGTATGGGAGCTGATTACCGGGCAGAAGCAGCCTTAAAACATCTGGTAAAGGAAGATGTTTTTTCCATCCTTTTAGAGGGCCGGGCAGACGGTATTATCACTGAGGCTGCAGGAGTTACTATTGATGAGATCAAATGTATCTATATGGATGTAGAACGCTTAGAAGGGCCGGATCCGGTCCATCTGGCCCAGGCTATGTGCTATGGATATATTTATGCTTTTGACAGAGGCCTGGACAATATAGGAATACAGCTTACCTATTGTAATATAGAAAATGAGCAGATACGCCGTTTTAGAGAGGTAAAATCCTTTGAAGATCTGGAAAACTGGTTTCAGGGGCTTATCCATGAATATATTAAATGGGCCCGGTATCTTTACCACCATAGTCTGCGCAGAACAGAATGTTTAAAAGAACTGGAATTTCCTTATGAATACAGAGAGGGGCAGAAAGAACTGGCTGTATCTGTATACAAGAGCATTTCAAGGGGCAGAAATCTTTATATCCAGGCTCCTACTGGGATAGGAAAGACATTATCCTGTATATTCCCCAGCTTAAAAGCTATAGGAGAAGGTCTGGGTGATAAACTGTTTTATCTTACAGCTAAGACTATTACCCGAAGCGTAGCAGAGGAAACGTTCAGTCTGCTTCGTGAGAGGGAACACCTGTATTTTAGTACAGTGACCATTACAGCAAAAGAAAAACTGTGCGTATTAGAGAAAGCCGATTGTAACCCGGAAAGCTGTCCGAGAGCCAAAGGCCATTTTGACCGGGTCAATGACGCGGTGTATGAGGTGATACAGGAGGAACAGGGAATCACCAGGGAAAAGATACTGGAATATGCAGATAAATACCAGGTATGTCCTTTTGAACTGTGTCTGGATATCAGCAGCTGGGTGGATGGGATCATCTGTGATTATAATTATGTATTTGATCCTAATGTACGCCTGAAGCGGTACTTTGCAGAAGGTGAGGAAAATGGGGATTATATTTTTCTGGTAGATGAAGCACACAATCTTGTATCAAGGGCCAGGGAGATGTACAGCGCAGCTCTTATAAAAGAAGAATTTCTGAACGTGAAGAAGAGCTTAAAAGCAGTGCCTCAGGCTGGAAACGTGATCCGTCTGTTAGACAGATGCAACCGTCGTCTGTTAGATGTCAAGCGGGTAGGGGATTGGGATACCCTTTTGGAGGAAAAAGAAGAACTGGCTTACGATGCCGGTTTTCGCAGTGTACTTGGTGAATCCTACCGTATGCTTTCAGATGTAAAATTACTTTCACTGGAGCTTATGAGCCTTTTTGGGGAAATGGAAATCTTTTTAAATGAAAATAATGAATTTGAAGACAGGGAAACGGTTCTTGACCTGTATTTTAAAATACGTGATTTTCTTTATGTCAGTGACAGGCTGGATGAAAATTATAAGATATACAGCCGCCTGTTGCCAGATGGTTCCTTTATGGTAAAGCTTATGTGCGTTAACCCGTCAGTTTGTTTAAGGGAATGTCTGGGAAAGGGTGTTGGCACTGTGTTTTTTTCTGCTACCCTGCTACCCATCCGCTATTATAAAGAACTTTTAAGCGGCAGCCAGGAGGAATATGCAGTTTACGCAAAATCTCCTTTTAAAGCGGAGAACAGGTTAGTTCTGGCAGCTTCCGATGTAAGCAGCCGCTACAGCAGACGGGGAAAAGACCAGTATGAGCGCATCAGCGATTACATAGAGGCTGTGATCAGGGGAAAAAACGGGAATTATATCCTGTTTTTTCCATCATATCAGTTTCTGGAAGCTGTGCAGGATATTCTTGAGAAAAGGCAGGCAGAAGGCGGACTGGGCTTTCGTTTTATGGCACAGGCTTCTCATATGAGTGAAGAAGACCGGGAGAGATTTCTTTTAAGGTTTGAAGAAGAACCAAAAGAGTCTTTTGCAGGTCTGTGCGTTATGGGTGGTATTTTTTCAGAAGGGATAGACCTGAAAGAGGAGCGGCTGATCGGAGCCATTATCATTGGAACGGGACTTCCTCAGGTAAATCCGGAACAGGAGATCTTAAAGGAATATTTTGATGAAAGAGGAGAGGGAGGCTTCAACTATGCCTACCAATATCCTGGAATGAATAAAGTAATGCAGGCAGCAGGCCGGGTCATCCGTACCGTAAAGGATAAAGGGGTGATCGCCCTTTTAGATGACCGTTTTCTGCTGCCTGAATATGTGGCATTATTTCCAAGGGAATGGGAAAGTTATACAGTAGTGAACCGCTTTAATGTAAAACAGGCGGTGGATGGATTCTGGGAACAATTTGTATAGTGATCTGGCTGTGAGCGGATTAGGGATGTTTTTAGAATACCTTTTGTCTCCAAAATCATAACATATCCATAAATTGTTTAGCAGCCTGGGACACAGGAAGACTTTCGTTATAGGCAACTACCATCTGGCGGGTAGGAAGCTCTTCGGCAAGATCCAGGATAAAAAGGTCTTTATCATTGGCAGGGATACAGAAGTCCGGTACAAAAGCAATGCCAAGACCAATACGGGCCAGGTCAATGAGCAGATCATTACTGGAAAGTTCAATTTCCGGTACCAGGTCTAAATGGCTTTTCTGGAAGATCTGATGCAGGAATTCACTGGTGGTGCTTTTGCGGTCCAGCATCATGATAGGGTATTTTAACAGTTCTTCTAAAGTCAGTTCCTTTCCTTCTAAGTCAAAGGCCTGACGGCTGGCTACGAATACATCATGGAAGTCATTGATGACCCGTGTATGCAGGTTTCCCACCAATGCAGAGTTTGGATAATTGGCGATGATAAAGTCAGTCTGGCCATTTTCCAGGGCTTTTGCACATTCGATGGAAGTGTGGTTTATAACTTTAATATGAATGTTGGGGTAGTCCTTGTGGAACTGGTTTAAATAAGGCACCAGATAGTAGCGGCAGATAGTATCGCTGGCCCCGATGCGCAGCTGGCCTCCATTTAAGGTATGGGCCTCTAAAAGCTGGTTTTCGCCCTTCTGGATCAGATTCATAGCCGGCTCAATGTGTTTTAATAAGATTTCTCCCTCTGGTGTCAGCTGTACTTTTTTTGTACTGCGGATAAACAGTGGCTGGTTCAGCTTCTTTTCAAGTACCTTAATTGACTGGCTTACTGCAGACTGGGAAATAAAAAGCTGCTTGGAAGCTTCCGAGAAACTGAGAGTGACTGCTACATGATAAAAAACCTTATATAATTCATAATTAATATCCATTATTAAGCCCTCCTTATAATTATCTTTATTTTATCACGGGAGACTTAAGTTTGTAAAGAGCTGTTGTACTTGACTAATAATGGGGAATGACTTATCTTTATAACAGTGAACAAAGGAGAGAAGTATTATTATGGAAGTAAATTTTTACGAAATGTATTTAGAAGAAATGGCCCTGATTCCTGTATTAGAGGCAGAAGAAGAAAAAAAGGTACTGGCTCTTGCTGCAGAAGGAGATAAAGAGGCAAAAAAGCGCCTGGTTGAAGGTTATCTGGCAAAAGCAGCCCAGATGGTAAAAGAATATGAAGGAAGAGAGCTTCCAATGTCAGATGTAGTCCAGGAGGCAAATGTAGCCCTTACAGCAGCGGCTGCTGCTTATGACGGAAGCCAGAAGTGGGAGGACTTTTTTGAGCAGGAGGTCCGTCAGGCAGTAGAAGCAGCCTTAGAAGAGCAGAAAACAGAGGCTGAAATAGAAGAGAATATGGCAGCCAGGGTAAATGTACTCCAGACAGTATCCCAGGTAATGGCAAAAGAGCTGGGGAGAGAGGCAACGGTGACAGAACTGGCTGAAAAGATGAAAATGACCGAAGATGAAGTAAAGGATATTATGAAGCTGGCTCTGGATGCTATTACAGTAAACGGAGAAGGCGCAGTATCAGGGGAACAGAAAGAGGAAGAATAAACAAATGAAATTATATATCATACGCCATGGGCAGACGGATTGGAATATAGCTAAAAAGATCCAGGGCAGACAGGATATCCCCTTAAATGAACGGGGAAGATACCAGGCGGGCTGCCTTAAAAAAGCAATGGAAGACCGTCCTGTTACAGCTGTATTTTCCAGCCCTCAGATCCGGGCAATGGAAACAGCCAAAGCAGTGGCCTCGTCTTCCGGTTCTGTGGTGATCCCGGTAAAAGATCTTATGGAGATCAACTATGGTTCCTGGGAAGGGAAAACGGAAGAGGAGCTTTTACAGGAGGACAGGGCACTGTACGAAGCCTGGTGGTCACACCCGGCAGAAACAGCACCTCCGGGAGGCGAAAGCATCAGCCAGGTCAATGAGCGCTGCCAAAAGGCATGGAAAGAGATAAAGCCCCAGCTTACAGGGGATGCAGCAATTGTAGCCCATGGCGGTTTGCTGGCTCATTTTATGGAGCAGCTTTTAGGCAATGAAAGTGTAGCTGCATCTACCGTAGCTCACAATGCAAGTATTACAACCATTGAATATGAGCCGGAAACAGAAAGATTTACGCTGGTGGAATTTGATGATTACAGGCATTTATTATGACCTTTTTACTCATGTTTTTAGAATTGCGGGAGTGCAAAGCAAGCAGCAATAGTATATACCGAAAAAGAACCCCACAGTGATCACACTGCAGGGTTCTTTTTTTCGAAAATGGGTTTGGCTGTTATAAACATTTTCAATCAATTTATGTACTAGTACATCGTTTTCGAAATAACTATACCACTCACTTGTCTGCGAATCT
>UQJF01000078.1 GCA_900541315.1 uncultured Clostridium sp.
ATAGAAACTTATTAACCAAGTAGTCTTGATTGACTACACCATTATTATACTAGGAGGTGAGAACGTGGGGCGGGTAATAGAGTTTGAGATTGCTGGTGAGCGGTACACGATGTTTGTTACAGGCATTTTAAAAAGAAAATACTATTTGATGCGTGAATCAGACAGAAGCATACTGGCTGACCCCATTCCTGTAAAGGTTTCAGCCAGTACACTGGTGGAAAGATTTTTGCACTGGCTGGATTGTTTACATTCCTATATGCGAAAAAAGAGAAGACAGAAGAACTGTTAAACCAGTGGCGGCAGTGCTAGAAATTGTACCAGATGGAATGTCAAACAGCTTTGTCCATCCTCCTGGTAATGTGGCCTTTAGTATGGCAATATCAATGATAACAATGTTTCCGCATTTCATTAATACAATATCATTTAATTTCTCATAAGAAGAAATTAAATTACTATATTTCCCATTGAACGAATCACATCAAGACTTGCAGTAGGTAATTCTTTTAAATCTTTTTCATTATATTCATAAAGAACAATATGATCTTGAGGTTGGGCTAATTTGCTAATGGCATAACAAATTAGACTTGTATCATATTTGTTTGCACCGTAAGTTTTACCATATATTTCATATTCATGAGGAGCATTTTTTCAATGTAAGTAGCATTATTTCCAGAATTACGTTCTCCGTTTTCTTTCCGTGCTCTTATTATATCATCAATAGAGTTAAAAGCAGTTATCTGTCCTGCGATTGTCGGCGGAACATTTAAAAAATCAAACCCCGCTGTCTTCATCAATCGATACATAAATAGGTAATAAGGAGTAGCATTATTACCGCTACATGGAAGAAAATAAAAATATTGCACTGTAGAAGACAGAGACAATCTGGAGTATATGTTCAGGCCATATAAAGCGTTGGGTGGAAATGGAACCGGAGAAAATCTTTATAACAGATGTCTGGCTTTACCATATGAGCCGGCAGAACAGGAGGTATAGATATGGATTTTGGAATTGGAAGCGTAACAGCAATCACAGCAATTTGTTACCTGGGCGGCATGGCTTGTAAGGCAACCACTAAGGTCAAGGATGAGGTTATCCCGGTAATTTGTGGAGTGACCGGCGGCATCCTGGGAGTAGCGGGTATGTACCTTATGCCGGAGTTCCCAGCAACGGATGTGATCAACGCTGCAGCTATTGGTATTGTATCCGGGCTGGCAGCAACAGGAGCGCACCAGGTCATCAAACTTTAACTCCGGTAGCGAATCAGGTCAAGACTGGTTGGCAACAGGAGGACAGTGGTTGGCGTTTTTATTCCAAGGATGGTAGCGGCAAGCATGTAACCAACGCCTGGTATGAGGATAATGGCAAATGGTACTGGTTCGACGGTGCCGGAAAGATGGTCCATGATGTTTGGTACCAGTACAAAGGTTCCTGGTATTACCTCGGCTCCGATGGTGCCATGGTAAAAGGCTTGCAGACTATAGGTGGAAAATGGTATTATATGGATACAGAAGGTCGTATGGCTACGAAACCAGTAGTATTGACTCCTGATCAGAACGGAGCTTTAAAGTATCCGGGCTTAAGTCAGTAGATACAAATGAACCGTAGTTAATGACTACGATTTGACTATGGTCAACGAATTATTATATATTACAGCGGGTTATGTATAGTGATAAATGAAAAATGGATGCCTTAGAAATCCTTATTTTATGCGGAAATTAGGGAATTATATAAAATCATAGGGTATGAGCATATATAAAGTTTCCGGCAACTGCAAACTGTGAAACAATAGCCAAGCTGGTCCGCATAAAATGTTAAAGTTCATCTATGTCATATGCTGGTCGTATTAACTACATTTTTTTAATATTATAGGAGATATCAGAGTATGAAGCTTCTTTTCCGTCAGAGATTTTTTTCCTGGTTTGACAGTTATGATATTTATGATGAGCATGAGAACACAGTATACACAGTAAAGGGCCAGCTTTCCTGGGGACATTGCCTGAAAATATATGATGTGTCCGGAAGGGAAGTGGGGACAGTAAAAGAACGTGTTTTTACTTTTCTGCCAAAGTTTGAACTGTATGAGGGGCCACAGTACATAGGCTGCATCAGTAAGGAAATTTCTTTCTTAAAGCCCAGTTATAATATTGATTTTAACGGCTGGGAGATCAGGGGCAGTTTTATGGAGTGGGACTACACCATTACCGGGGCTGGAGGCCGGGAGATAGCGGTTATTTCTAAGGAACTGTTCCATATGACAGATACTTATGTCTTAGATATTGCAGACCCGGAAAATGCACTTTATGTGCTTATGTTCGTCTTGGCGATCGATGCGGAGAAGTGCTCCAGAAATCAGCATTAATAATGACAGGAGAATAGATTTAATATTGGAAAGATTAGGGGAAAATAGGGAAAATCAGAAATAAAACTTGTGGCGGAATTTCTCATACTCCGGCTGGAAAAAGAGGATTTCACAACTCTGTCTCCGGCCGTAAAAACCCATTTAGGCATTGGTTTTCCCATGGGCTTTCAAATATCAGTTATGTGTATTGGCTAACTGGCTATGAAGGGAGCGGTTAATGCACTGGGAACAGAAACAACCGCCGGATATACAGCAGCAACAAAGGTAGACAAGATATCCGTTCTTATGAATGCAGCTTTTGGTATTGCTATTTCCAACTATGTAGCCCAAAACTACGGCGCAAGTTTGTAGGACCGCATTCGCAAAGGGCATGTGGGTTGCTGGTGCCAGTATACTGGCATACTATTAAAAAAAGTAAGGAATCTGTGGATTTTTATAATTGCCGGACGACTTTATAGTCGGTCCGGTTTTTTTATTACAAATGTTTTGAGAACTGCGGAAATGCAAAACACGGAATAATTTTTACAGTTCTTATAACGTTTATGGCAGGAAAAAACAAATACATGTGAAAATAGCAAACATTTGCATAATAATGCATGGACGTTAAAAAAATAATAAAAAAAATAAAATTAAAAATAGAAAAATTTATAAAAAATTAATAATATCTCTATATTGATAAAAACATATCAATATAAATAGATAAAATAACGGGGGATGGGTATAGAAAACATGGCTATATAAAGTTAAGTAAAAAAGTAAATAGGAATTAGAACTAAAACATAGAAAAAATACGCTATAAAAGTTTGCAATATATGTCTAGGGGCAAGATAATGTACCAAAAAGTTTGAACTTGAAAAAAAAGAGATTATATTATATTATATTATACAGAATACGCCGATAAGGATAAAGATAAAGAAATATTAAATTATAACCCCCTTCCATCAAGGGGTATTATCGGTGTACATTTTTTTAAAGAAAAGTCAAATATAATATACCAATATATCAGCTACACAGGAGGATGAACATTTATGATGGACTTGTATGGAAATGGATTATTACTTGGAGAAAAAACCCTGGACAGCTTATGGATGAGACAGAACCTGACTATGAACAACATTGCGAATGTTGATACGCCAGGCTTTAAGTCACAATATATGACCTTTGAGAATGAATTGGCACAGAAGATCCGGTCTGCTCTTACTGTGCAGAAGGCTTCTATGAAAAATGTGGCAAGAGGGATTGAAAATATGAGACCCTCTGTCCATACCACCTTAAATGAATCAACCAGACTGGATGAGAATAATGTGGATATGGATCAGGAACAGGTTGAATTGGCAAGAACAGCTTATGAATACCAGTATATGATCAGTTCTGTGAGCAGCGATCTTTCGCGTCTGCGCAGCGCAGCTAAAAACTTTTAAATCATACAAATTATACGGTTAAGGAGAAAATATAAAATGATTGAACAGGTGAATGGCTTTATTACCCCCATGAAAGAGTGGAATGCTGTTGGAAAGAATGATGAAACAACAGGTGCGAAAATTGGCACAAAATCTGTGTTCCAGTCAGTGCTTGAAGATACAGTGCAAAATGTTTACGACACACAGAAGGATGTAGAACAGAAACAGTATCTTCTGGCAACGGGACAGTTAGAAGATGCCCACAGTCTTCCAATCGCCCAGGCAAAAGCAGAACTGAGCCTGGAAGTTATGATCTCTCTTAGAAATAAAGCAATGGAAGCGTATAACGAAATTTTAAAGATGAGTGTTTAATACTGCTGACCATGGAATGGTACAGTAGATTTTTAATATTTGCTATATATGGAAATGCAAAGGATGAATGGAACAGTGCAGAATCTAAAAGAAGCATGGCAGAAGATGCCAGGGAAAACAAAAAAAATGATCGCAGTCATTGCAGCGGGGACGATTATCCTGGCGGCAGCCGGACTTCTGGTCCTGAATATGGGCACGAAAAAAGGATACAGTACCTTGTTTACAGGAATGAGCTCAGAAGATGCCCAGGCAGTTGTAAGTCTTCTTCAGGATGAAGGTGTTGATTACAGATACAATGACAAAAACGGCTCTGTCCAGGTAATGTCAGATACAGTAGATAAGACCAGGGCTGAATTGCTAAGTAAAGGATATCCTAAAAGCGGCTTTACTTATGATATGTACCGTAATAATGCGGGAATCATGAGCACTGAAAAGGATAAGGAAAAATATACATTGTATGAACTTCAGGACCGTCTTGGTGCCCAGATCGGATTATTTGAAGGGGTACGTGATGCAAAAGTGACCATAGCAGAAGGCGGAACTCAGAAATATGCACTGGATGATGCACAGCAGACAGATGCATCAGCCTCTGTTGTGGTGACAATGAATCCCGGACAGGATCTGACAGATACAAAGGCAGCTGCTATCAAAAACCTGATCGCAAGAGCTGTAAAGGGAATGAATTTTACCAATGTTTCTGTATTTGATGCTGCTACCATGACGGAAGTCGGCGGTGAAGATGAGGCAGGTAATACTGCTGGTACAGGAAAAGATGTAGCAGAGCTTACCAGTCAGGTAGAAAAAAATATAGCAGGAAATGTGCGCCGTGTCCTGGAATTAATGTATGGTCAGGGAAAAGTTGCAGTTTCTGTAAAAGGCACACTGAATATGCAGAAGCTGATCCAGGAAACAGTCCAGTATACCACTCCGGATAAGGTTGACCAGAATGATAAAACAGGACTGTTGGAAAAAGAAGAAACAGCAGGGGAGAATACAGGAAGTACATCTTCGGGAAATGGAGGCGCAGCAGGCGCAGATGCTAATGCAGATACACCCCGTTATACGGGCCAGACAGGCACACAGGCAGGTTCAGATACATATTCCAACAACAGCGCAGTAAGAGAGTGGCTGTATAATTCCACAAAAGAACAGCGCCAGATCGATCCGGGTGTTCTGGAAAATACAACAGTAGGCGTTACTATTGATACAGATGATACATCTATTGCAGACGCAGATCTGGTCAGTCTTGTAGCTAATTCAGCAGGTATTACCCAGGAGGACGCTCCTTCAAAGATCACGGTTATAAGAGCTCTTTCAGCAGCTAGTAAAAACACAGATACAGCGCCGGTAACAGCACCGGCACAGAAAGCAAAGCTTCCATTGCCTCTTTTGATCGCCATAGGGGCAGGTGGGCTGCTTCTGGTATTGCTGATTGCTTTGCTGATACTCAGCAGGCAGCATTTGAAAGCATCAGAAGAAGAAAGACAGGCACTGTTGGAACAGATACCGGATGGAGGTGCGATTACTGAAAATCCTCAAAATGCCATTGTCGCCGACAATAAAACTAAAAATGATGGGAATATATCCTTGTTAACTGAAGAGGAACAGTCGGCGCTTCAGGGACAGGACGATGAACTTAAGAAAAATGAAGAAATTTTAAATCTGAAAATGCAGCACAGTCTGAAATTAAAACAGGAGATCGGTTCCTTTGTGGATGAAAATCCACAGATCGCAGCAAAACTGATCCAGAATTGGCTGCTTACTGGTGGAGGAAACGATGGCAGAAATAGAGGAAAGTAAGATAACAGATATTACTGGGGGATCCGAACTGGATAAAATGGATGCGCGGGCGAAAGCAGCAGTGGTAGTTGTGTCTTTGGGAGCAGACCGCGCTTCCCAGATTTATAAATATCTCAGTGAACAGGAAATCGAAGACCTGACTTATGAGGTAGCAAAGCTTGGAAAAACAAATAATACCCAGGTGGAGAACGCATTAGATGAGTTTTATAAAATGTGCCTTACCCACAAGATGATGACAGACGGAGGCCTGGATTATGCCAGAAGCGTACTGGAAAAAGCATTTGGAGAAACCACAGCCAGAAATCTCCTGGAAAAAGTATCCAAGACTCTTCAGTCTAAGCCATTTAATTTTTTTACAAAAGGAGATCCAAAATCCCTTCTTGCCCTGCTCCAGCATGAGCGGCCCCAGGTGATCGCTTTGATCATGTCTTATATGGATCCTCAGCAGGCAGCACAGATACTGGAACAGCTTCCAAATGAAAAAAGAATACCGGTACTTGAAGGCATGGCAAATATGAGTCGTGTATCTCCTGAGGCAATAGCTATTGTGGAAGAGGAAATGAAGAGGAAATTCGCTACTATCATTACCAGTGAGGATAACATGAACCTGGGTGGTATTGATTATGTTGCAGATGTAATGAACCATGTTGACCGGGGAAATGAGAGACAGATTTTTGATGAAATGGATAAAGACAATCCGGAGCTGTCAAAGAGTATCAGGGACAAGATGTTCATGTTCGAGAATATCATCGATATGGATCCAAGATCTGTACAGCGTTTCATCAGGGATTGCGATTCCAAGGATATTGTATATGCATTAAAGACTGCATCAGAGGATATGAAGAATGTATTCTTTGCAAATATGTCCAAGCGTATGGCAGAAACAGTCAAGGGAGACCTGGAGATCACTACCAATGTAAGGCTTAAGGAAGTGGAAGAGGCACAGCAGCGTATTGTTAATCTGATCCGTAAACTGGAAGATGCAGGAGAAGTAATAATCAATAAGGGAGGAGATGACGATAACATTGTTGTCTGATCAGGATACAGGCTTTGAAAATAAAGCCAGAGTCCGGAAGCTTCCCTTACAGGTATTTACAGCACCGGATGCACAGAAACTAGAAACAGAAAAGCAGAATAAAAAAGAAACGGAAGCTTCTTTAAATGCGGGCAATGATACATACAATGGTCTGGAATGCAGTCAGGAACAAATAGAGCTGGTGCTCAGGGAAAAAGAAAAAATATTAGAAGAAGCCCGGAAAGAAGCGGCAGCCATTGAACAGGAAGCAAACGAAAAGGCAGAACAGATCTTTGAGGAAGCCCGGATGAAAGGATTTGAAGAAGGCAGACAAAAAGGCTATGAAGAGGGATTGATCCGGGCAGAAGAGGAAAATGAGGCGAAACATCATGAAAATCAGCGGTTTTTTAAAGAAAGCCTGGAAAAAGCCTTAATAGAGATCAACAAAGAAAAAGAAAAATGCCTCAGAGAATATCTGGAAGAATTAAAAGATATTGCTGTGGCAGTGGCTGAAAAAGTGATCCATATCAGCCTGAGATCCAGCGGTTCTGTTATAAGCAGGATGATAGAAGCTGAAACAGAAAAACTGCAGAAAATGGACTGGGTCAAGATCTATATGGAAAAAGAAGACTATGAGACCATGGTTCAGGCAGATGGACATCTGGCAGAGAAACTGTCACGGCTCTCTGACAACGTCAAATTTATAGTAATGGAGGACGGAAAATGCGGAAGCTGTATCATCGAAATGCCGGACGGGATCATAGATATGAGTGTAGATACCCAGCTTGAAAATATACACAGACTTGTAGACAACGCCAATACATAAAGATTTTATGGATACATAAAGTACACAGAGGTGAAAACCATGTATGAAAATCTCCTGAAGTTAATACAGCAGGCAGAAACAGCAGACCGCATTGGAAAAATTGAAAATGTAGTGGGAATGTCAATGGAAGCTTCCGGAGGCAGATCCGGTGTTGGTGATATTGTTATGATCTACAATGAAGCTGAGAACTGTCAGGTTCCTGCGGAAGTGGTAGGATTCAAAAATGGCAAAATACAGCTGATGACCTATGAAAATATCAGCGGGATCACAGCGGGAAGTTTTGTCCGCAATACCGGATGCCGTTTGCAGATACCGGTGGGAGACTTCCTGAAAGGGCGTATCATCAACGCGCTGGGGCATCCCATTGATGAAAAAGGAGAGTTTCCCCCAGGGAAGCTTTATACAGTAGACAGTGCCTATATCAACCCTCTTAACCGTCCTCCTATCAGGGAACATCTGGAATTTGGGATTAAGGCCATTGATGGTTTAAATACCATTGGAAAAGGTCAGAGAATGGGGATTTTTGCAGGCTCCGGTGTTGGAAAAAGTACATTGATGGGAATGATCGCCCGGAATGTAAAAACAGATATCAATGTGATCGCCCTGGTAGGAGAGCGAGGCAGGGAGGTTCTGGAATTTGTTAAAAAGGATCTGGGAGAAGAGGGCATGAAACGTTCTGTCCTTATTGTAGCCACATCAGACCAGCCGGCAATGCTGCGTATGAAATGTCCCCTGGTTGCAACAACGATCGCTGAATATTTCAGGGATCAGGGAGCAGATGTGCTGCTGATGATGGATTCTCTTACCAGATATGCCATGGCACAGAGGGAGATCGGTCTTGCTATTGGAGAACCGCCTATAGCCAGAGGTTATACACCTTCTATTTATGCAGAATTTCCAAGGCTTCTGGAAAGAAGCGGGAATTTTGCAAAAGGTTCCATTACCGGGATTTATACGGTACTGGTGGAGGGAGACGATACCAATGAGCCGGTGGCTGATACAGTCAGAGGTATTTTGGATGGTCATATTGTTTTAAGCAGGCAGCTGGCTAATGCAAACCATTTTCCGGCTATTGATATCAGTGCAAGTATTTCACGTCTTATGAATGATATAGCCGGGGAAGAACACCGGAAAGCAGCTTCAAGGTTCAGGAACATGTTAAGTCTTTATCAGAAAAATGCAGACCTGATCTCCATTGGCGCTTACAAAAAAGGTGCAAACAGTGCTCTGGATGAAGCAGTTGACCGCATAGGTGATATGAATAAATTTCTGGAACAGGAAACAAATGAAAATATCCCTTATGAGGAAAGCATAAGAAGAATGGAAAAAATCGTGGGTTAGCAGTTATAGGAGATGATACTTAAGATGAAGAGATTTAAATACAGTCTTGAAAATGTACTTCATTATAAGGAACAGATTCTGGACAGCATTAAGGCAGAACATGGTACACTTCTGGCACAGATCCGAAAAAAAGAAGCAGAGATACAGGAACTGGAGAACAAGCTGGTATCTGCCCAGAATAAGATGGATGATTTGAAAAAACAGGATGTACAGATAAAAGATATTTGTCTTTATGGTATGTATATCAGTGAAATGGAAGATCAGATCCGGAAAAAACAGGAACAGTTAAAGCTTTTACAGCAGCAGGAAGAAAAGAAAAAAGAACAAGTGATCGCTGCAAAGATAGATACGTCCCGTTATGAAAAGTTAAAGGACAGGCGGCAGAGTGAGTATGAAAAAGCAGCAAAAAAGGCACAGGAGCTGTTTATAGAAGAATATGCTTCAAGAACAGCCAGGTATTCTCAAAACAGGGAGGTGGTCTAGGTTGAACAGGATTGAAAATGCCGGTCAGGTAAAAACAGGATATTCTGTGAAGTCAGGTACGAACTCAGAAGAAAAAGTAGGGAATGGGTCAGATTTTGCATCTATGCTGACAAAATACAAGAAAAAAGCAGCCCAGGATGACGAAACAAAAAAAGCAGAAACAGGGGAAACAAAAAATAAAGAAACACAGCCAGAAGAAACCAAAAACAGGGGAAATGAAAAACAGGTTAATGGCAGGCAGTCCGGAGAAAACGAAAAAACAGATGAAATAAAAGCAGAAATAAAAGTAACGGACATACAGGACGAAAAGAACAGCCAGGATGGAGAAAAAGAGCAGGAGCAGGAACTGGCAGTTGCCTATGCTTCTGAAACTTGCTACAGGACCTTTGTACAGATAACAGCAGAAAATAGTAAAACGCCTGCTGTTTACAACAATGAAATAAATGGAATACAAGATCTGGCTGTACAGACAACGTCGGAAACAGGAATGGAGGACCAGACGGCAGCTGTCAGTACCATACAGCAGACAGAATCCCCCCACTCAGAAATAGCTGTCCATGCAGATAGCTTAAAACTCCAGAACAGGCTGGAACAGACCGGAGAGACAGAAGATACAGGTCGGACAGAAGAAACCGGGCAGTCAAAGCAAACTGCCAAAATGAACCGGGAAGAAGAAATACCAGACCAGAAGGAACATCTTTCCGGAAAGGAAATGACAGCCCTGGCATCGTCCGGTTATACAGGAACTGTTGAAAGTTCAGCTGGAACAGCGGCAAAACCAGCTGCTGTTGATACAGGACCGGCAGACCGGCTGGCAACAGCCCAGGATACATTGACAGAGGATCTGGGAAACTACCTGGATACAAAGATCAGTGAAAAAAAAGGAAAGCTGGAGCTTTCCCTGGAGCCGGAAAGGCTTGGAAAGCTGACTATCCGGCTGGAGTATGAAAAAGGAAAAACAGAGGTCACTATTTTTTCAACCAGTGCAAAAACACTGGAGATATTAAGCAAAGAAGCAGGGCATCTGGCGCAGATCCTGGAAGAAAAAACAGGAACTCCTACTGTTATTTACACACCGGAACAGACTGAAAACAGGCAAAACATGGATCAGGATCCCGGTCATGGCAGAAACGGCAGGCAGGATCAAAAAGAGCAGCGCCAGAAGCAGGATGACAGCTTTGCCCAACAGCTAAGGCTGGGACTGGCCTAGAAGGAGGATTAAAGTGATATGGCAGATCAAATAACAGTCAGCAGCACTGCAAACCCGTATCAGGCAGGTGTTTACAGTGCCGGATCCAACAGCAAGAACACGATGGATGTAAACAGCTTTATCAAGCTGTTAGCAGCACAGCTTTCCAATCAGGATATGACAAGCCCTATGGATAACAGTGAAATGATGTCCCAGATGACCAATATGGCAATGGTCCAGTCACTTACTGCCATGACAGAGTCATTAAATACATCAGCTGCTGTTACAACACAGACGTATGCAGGCAGCCTGATCGGTCAGGAGGTAACTGTGGCAGTTACAGATCCTGATACCGGGACAGCAAATGGCGTGAAATACGGAAAGGTAGTTTCTGTTGATTTTACCAAGGGAGATCCGATAGTACGTCTGGAAGGTGATGATACTGGTTATAAGATGTCCAGTGTCCTGGGAGTAGGAAAGCTTCAGGACCCACAGGATACAACAGATAAGTCAGAGTCAGCAGGTGAAAAAGATCCTGACAGAGGATCTGAAAAAACAGATAAGATTACAGAACAGTTAGCAAATGCAGATCTGAAAGACACAGGATCTGAAGATATAGAAACAGAAGAAATGTAAAAAGGAGCAAAAGAATATGTTAAGAGCAATGGATTCAGCAGTATCAGGTCTTAGGGCGCATCAGAACAAACTGGATGTCATCGGCAACAATATTGCAAACGTAAATACATTTGGTTTTAAGTCCCAGAGTTACAGCTTTAAAGAGGCAATGTACCAGACTTCCACCACTTCCACAAAGGGAAGCGAGAATGCCGGTGGTGTAAATGCAGCCCAGTATGGATATGGTTCCATGATGGGTTCCATCAGTACAGATATGAGTGCCTCTACACCAACTTATGTAGGTGGCCTTAATGCAAGCGTAGACGGAGAAGGCTTCTTTATTACATTTCCAAAGAGCACAGGAAATGTTGCAGTAGCGGATATGAAGAAAACGGACTTTGATTATACCAGAGTTGGTCAGTTCAATATTGACGGAAATGGATATCTTACAGATGCCAACGGAAATTTTGTTTATGGTTTCCGTCCGGATGCGGTAGAAGCTCCAACAAAATTTGACGGAGAACTTGTAGCTATCAAGGTTCCTTCTGCGGTAACAGGCGCAGACTTTGATAACGATTCGCTGCAGCTGACAAATGTAAAGATCAACAGTCTGGGAGAGATTTCAGGTACAGTAAAGTCAACGGACAAGGATAAGGATGGAAAAACCGTCAGCATCGGTAAGGTTGCCATTGCCACCTTCCAGAATCCGGAGGGCTTAAGCAAAAAGGGGTCGTTTTATTATGGGGCAGCAGAAAGCGATAACAGTGGTAATGCTTCCGCTACGATCCCCGGAGGAAGCACCTCTTCTTTAATGACCGGATATCTGGAGGCTTCCAATGTGGATCTTGCAAAGGAATTTTCCGATATGATCACAACACAAAGAGGTTTTCAGGCCAATTCAAAGATCATAACAGTCAGTGATGAGATCCTGTCTGACCTGATCAACATGAAGCGGTAAGTAATATGATCTGTGTAGAACGACTTAACGGAGAAATTTTATATCTGAACTGGCTTCAGGTTGAATTGATCGAACAGATCCCGGAAACAAAGATCCGTATGATGAATGGAGACTACTATCTGGTAAAGGACAGTGTGGAAAGTATCAAAGATCAGGTGGCCGGGTTCTTTCAAAGGTGCATCAGCATAAAAAAAGAGGAGCAGATTTAGGAGGAAAAACAGGTGGATCCCACAACATTACTAGGTATAATCCTGGGTTTTGCTTTAATTGTAAACGGAATCAGTTTTGCCAAGATTGGTAACTTTATTGATATCCCCAGTATGGTCATTGTAATTGGTGGGGCTCTGTCAGCAACTTTGTCCAGCTATCCATTAGGGATATTAAAGGATATCCCAAAGCACTTTGCAGTACTCATAAGAGGAAACCGCTATAATGTCCCAAAATTGATCGAACAGCTTGTAGATCTGGGAACCATAGCAAGGCAGAGTGGCCTTCTGGCGTTGGAGGATAAAGCGGCGGAGATCAAGGATCCTTTCTTTAAGCAGAGTGTCCTGATGATCGTAGATGCAAACGATCCGGACAAAGTAAGGCTGCTTCTGGAAAGAGAACTGGATAATATGATGGTCCGTCACGACCAGGCGGCAGGTCTTTATGAAAAAGCTGCATCTTATGCACCGTCCTTTGGCATGATAGGTACCCTGATCGGTTTGATCAACATGCTGAAGGGAATGAATATGGATGCAGGCGGTTCATCTACTATCGGCAGTGACATGTCAGTAGCATTGATTACAACCTTTTATGGATGTATTCTTGCAAATGTTATTTTTAATCCAATCGCAAAGAAACTGAGGATCCGTCAGGATGAGGAAGAACTGTATTGTTCTACTATCATTGAAGGGATCATTGCCATACAGGCAGGAGAAAATCCAAAATACCTGAGGGAACATCTTCTTGCATCGATCAAACAGTCACAGCAGCAGAAGATCCTTGCAAAAGCAGGAGATGGAGGTTCTCAGGGGAAGGAACAGGAAGATAAATGAGTAAGAAAAATCGCCCCACAGACAGCGGCGGCAACTGGATGGATACTTATGGAGATATGGTAACATTGCTGCTTACATTTTTTATCATGCTGTATTCCATGTCTAACCTGGACGCACAAAAATGGAGTATTTTTGTGAAAAGCATTCCAAGCATACAGAATCAGGAATCAGAGAATATTACCATTAATTCCCAGATATCAGATACACCAGATGCGGATAGCATAGGCCAGGTGATCGGCCAGGAGAGTGCCCAGGAAGATCTTCAGGTAGAAGATATAAATGAGCTGTATCTTACGATCGCTGAAAGCCTGAATCAGTCGGGGGTCAAGGATGTTACGGTCATCAGAGGAGATGATTATACGTATGTTTCTTTTACCAATAATGTATTTTTCGATGCAAACAGCTCTGTGCTTACATGGGAAGGGCAGGAAGTCCTTTATTCCTTTGCAAAAGCCATAGCTCCTGCAGCAGGCGGGATCGAACAGGTCAACATTATGTCTCACACTGCGAAAGTAACAGATAATTCACAGATCAATCCCCAGACTATACGAAAAGACCGTATTCTTTCGGCTATGAGATCTGCAGAAGTATGTATTTACCTGCAGCACCAGAATGTGATAAAGCCGGAAAAACTGGTGGATATAAGTTATGGTGAATATCGCCCTATAGCAGATAATTCCACAGAAGAAGGAAGGATAAAAAACCGCAGGATCGAATTTTTGCTTTTAGATAATGGGGCAAAAGAAAGAAATCTGGATGAGTATTATAAAGAGTTTAAGAGCGGTGAATATGCTAACACTACAGTGGTAACAGTAGGGCAGTCACAAAGCTCTTCCCAGGATGGTGAGACTGTACCGGCAGATACAAAGGTACCGGCAGATGCAGGAACTGTAGATACAGGTGCAGAAGATATAGATGCAGGAACTGTAGAAGCAGGCGCAGAAGATATAGATGCAGGAACTGTAGAAGCAGGCGCAGAAGATGCAGGAACAGCAGCAGATACAGAGCCTGTGGAGGAAATGCAAAATACCAGTGAATAAGAGAGGTCAGGAAGAATGGCAGATGTTTTATCACAAAGCCAGATTGATGCACTTTTAAAATCCATGAGTGCAGATGCACCAGCACAGGAAACGAAAACCGAATCTGTACAGCCTCTGTCGCCGGAAGAAAAGAACTATATTAAATACGACTTTTTCAGCCCGAGGAAATTCACAAAAGAAAAAATGAAGATCCTCAGGAGCGTATTTGAGAATTATGCACGTATTCTTACATCCCAGATCAATGGTATTTTCCGCGTGATGACGGACATAACGGTGCTGGATGTACAGGAAAGAAGGTATTACGAATATGTAAATGCCCTTCACGAAAACGACTGCATGACAATGATAGATGCATCAATAGCAGGAGAAGAAAAAATGAGTGTTCCCCTGATGCTGTTTGTAACTCCTGGTATGGTGATCACACTGATCAACCATATGCTGGGAGGCGAAGATGTTGTAGCAGTAGAGGATGATTACCGGTATTCCGACGTGGAACGTGCTTTGTACAAGCGGATCGTAGAATATATGACAGGTACCTTAAAGGATGGATTTTCAAATTATGTAAGCACTGTCTCTTATACACATCTCCGAGCCCACGAGACGGAGCTACATCTCGT
>UQJF01000079.1 GCA_900541315.1 uncultured Clostridium sp.
CGAGATGTAGCTCCGTCTCGTGGGCTCGGAGATGTGTATAAGAGACAGCGTTTATACATGGAGGAGCCCTTTCGGACCCTATTGAACTAAATTCAAAGTTTGACTCATAAAAATGAATCAGACTTGGAAATACATTGCTTTAGAAATCAATTTGTCGGCGTACTGGGATCAATAAAGATTCTTCACCTTAAAATCTTTCTCCAACTCTCTCCTCTGGTCCTTTTTGGCAATATCTGCTCTCTTATCATACAGCTTCTTACCTCTTGCAAGTCCAATCTGCACCTTCACCAGGCTTCCCTTAAAATAAACCTGCAGCGGCATCAGCGTATATCCCTTTTCAGCGATCTTTCCATTTAACTTCATGATCTCACACTTGTGAAGAAGCAGTTTTCTTACTCTCAAAGGATCCTTATTAAAAATATTTCCCTTCTCATAAGGGCTGATATGCATACCATACACATACACTTCCCCCTTATCGATCTTCACAAAAGCCTCTTTAATACTGCACTTGCCCATGCGGATAGATTTAACTTCCGTACCAAACAGTTCAATACCGGCTTCCCATTTATCATCAATAAAATAATCATGATACGCTTTCTTATTATTGGCGATCAGCTTAATACTTTCCTTAGAAATGATAAACACCTCCTCTTTCATTTCTCACACTATCATACCATTATACCATCTGATTTTCCAGAACAAAATCAACAGTCCGCAAAAGCTTATCTGTACCGGCCACAACTACACGTACCGGCTGCCCCAGCTTGTACACCTTCCTGCTCATTTCTCCTACCAGCTCATATCTGCTCTCATCGAAAATATAATAATCATCCCGTAGCTCACTAATTCGCACCAGGCCTTCCACTGTATTAGGCAATTCCACATAAAATCCCCAATTAGTAACTCCTGAGATCACTCCTTCAAAGGTCTGTCCTACAAACTTAGACATATATTCGCACTTCTTCATCTTCTCAGTCTCACGTTCCGCTTCATCCGCACGACGTTCTAAGGCTGAAGTCTGCACTGCCACCTGTGGCAGCACCTTATCATAATGAGCGATCCGCTTTTCTTTCATTCCCCCATGGAGACACTCTTTTATGATCCGGTGGATCTGCAGATCCGGATATCTGCGTATAGGCGATGTAAAATGAGTATAATACCTTGCAGCCAGCCCAAAATGTCCTGTACACTGGGTAGTATACTTTGCCTGCTTCATAGACCGTAATGTCAGCCTTGCAAGCAGCGGCTCCTCCGGCTTCCCTTCAATCTTATCAAGGAGCTTCTGCAGCTCTTTCGGATGCACTTCCCCGTTAGACAGCCTTAAAGAATACCCAAAATTATTAATAAATACCCCCAGCTGCTTCATCTTCTCAGGATCCGGCTCATCATGGGTTCTATACAGGAAAGGAACAGACTGCCAGAAATAGTCCTCTGCCACCGTTTCATTTGCAAGGAGCATAAAATCCTCAATGATCTTTGTAGCTACATTTCTCTCATAAGGATGAATGTCTACCGGCTTTCCCTTCTCATCCAAAATGATCTTGCTCTCCGGGAAATCAAAATCAATAGCTCCCCTTTTACTGCGCTTCTCCCTTAAAATACCAGACAGCGCCTTCATACGCTCAAACATAGGAACAAAATCCTTATACTCATCCAGTAAAGCCGCCTTTTCCTCTTCCTTCTCCTGTGTATCAGCCTCTGACAAAATAGCATTTACTGCCGTATAAGTCATCCGTCTGTCAGACCGGATCACACTTTCGCATATCTCATGATCCACCACATTTCCCTGAGCATCTACCTCCATAAGACAGCTCATAGCCAGACGGTCTGTTCCCTGATTTAATGAGCAGATCCCATTGGAAAGCTTGTGCGGCAGCATGGGGATCACACGGTCCACCAGATACACACTGGTTCCACGCTTCAATGCCTCTTTATCCAGTGCACTTCCTTCTTTTACGTAATTGCTTACATCTGCAATATGCACACCCAGACGGTAATTCCCATTTTCCAGTATTTCCAGAGTCACCCCATCATCCAGATCCTTGGCGTCCTCTCCATCTATAGTCACCGTCTGCAGATCTCTTAAATCCCTTCTGCCCTCAAAACCTTCCGGTAATTCCTTTAAACCTTCCGTAGGCAGCTGATCCGGAACATCCTCTACTTCCTTCATTACTTCCTCCGGAAAAGCTTCCGGAAGATTATAAGCACGTACCAAAGATAAAATATCTGTGCCGGGATCATTTACATGTCCTAAGATCTCCTTAACCCGTCCTTCCGGCTTCTTTCTCTCATCTCCGAAATCCGTTACCTTTACCACAACCTTATGTCCGGTAACAGCCCCCATGTCACAGCCCTGGGGGATAAAAATATCCTTAGCGATCTTCTGATCATCCGGGATCACAAAGCCAAAATTCTTATTCTTCTGGTAATAACCCACCAGCTCACTGTTAGCATGCTCTAACACCTTTAAGACCGTACCTTCTGCCCTGCGTCCGTTACGGCCTTCCGATTCGATGACGATCTGCACCTTATCACCATTTAAGGCGCTTCCGGTCTTATCCTCCGGTATAAACACATCCTGTTCCATGCCTTCCACAGTAACAAAACCAAAGCCTCTTGCATGTCCTGAAAATATACCCACTACTGCAAAGGTTTCCGGCTTTCCATATTTTCCCTTTTTGGAGATGCCCAGCTTTCCTTCCAAAACCAGTTCATCTAACACTTCCTGCAATTCTCCCCGCATAGCCTTGGGGATATTTAAAAGCATGGCGATCTCCTTCGCCTTCATAGGCACATAAGACTTATCATGCACCAGCTCCGTCAGCATCTGTTTTCTCTGTTCCAATAACTCTCTGTCCATATAACCTCTTTTCTTTATTAATGTACTTTTATAAAAGAAAAACACCCTTCCGCCAGCTGCACGAAGGGTGTTTTGACTGTCTGCTTCTATTATCCCTGAACCTTCAGAAGAATATTCAGAATAAGGGTAATGACCATAAATACGATCGCTCCGTATCTGGTAAAATGCTCCAGAGCACCTTCCATAGAACGTCCCTTATTCTTGCTCCAGTAGCTGTCTGCCATACCGCCAATAGCACTTCCCAGTCCGTTGGACTTGCCTTCCTGCATCAGGATGACTACAGAAATAGCGATACCAAGAACTACATATATAATGGATAAAAGAACCTTAACTACTGCCATTTTTCTGCACCTCTCCGTTTCTTAATGTATTCCCTAAGAATACATCCTATAGTTAAACAAAATTAATGATACCATATTCACATTAAAATTACAAGGCTTTTATACTGGTTTTCTGCGCCATACGTTACAGCCTTGCTCCATCTTCCCCAACAGATGCACCATCCGGTGTTACTGTATTTACCAGCATGGCTCCCGTCTCATCGCAGAAATAATCCTTTTCATTCCAGTGGATCCAGCCGGTTTTCATATAACCATTCTCATCAAAGAAATACCATTTGGAATCGATCTCCTGCCAGCAGCTCTTTGGATAAGACCCGTCACGGTTTATATACCACCAGCCGGTATCATCGCTTTTCCATTCTCCCTTCCAGGAAAGAATATTTTCTTTGGAAACCTCAATCCATGGAGACTCTTCCCAGTCGCCCATGTTGCCTTTTATATCCACTGCGCGGACCTTAAAATAATAATTTCCACTTTTAGGGAATTTTTCAGAAAAATCAAAACTGTTTTCTTTCACTGTGTAAGTAGGGCCAACACCATTATCATTGGACGTGCTTCCTTTTCCTTTGCACAGGCGGACTTTATAGCTTTTTGCCAGGCTCTGGTGATTCCAGTGGGCAATTCCGTTTGCCGTATCCCAGTAAAGATCACCTACATCCAGATCCTCCTCCTCATCATCCAGCTTCTCCAGTGTTACTACCAGCTTTAACAGCTCTTTATCATACTTTGTAGCGCTGGAAACGTATTTTACTTTATCCCCGTTAAAAGTAAATGCTGCTTTTCCGGATTTTGAAAAATAGCAGTCACTGTCTGCAGACAGCCATACCTCTACCTTTGGCTTTACACCTCCGGCCCAGTATTCCTGTTCATTGACAAAATCAGCGCTTTCTACAGAACAGCTTCCGTCTTCCACTGAAACAGACACAGAAGCATCCACATCCCCGGCCTGCACATCTGCATCAAAATTCAGTGTAATATGGCCCACCGGTGTGCGCTCTTCCTTTGCTGATGCCGGAAAAGCTGCGGTCATGGCCAGTGCTGCTGCCAGTATGGCACCTGTTAAAAGATTTACCTTCTTATCCTTTGTCATTTAATCTACCCCCTTATTTGCTGAAATAACTGTGATACAAGGAGAAAAAGTTGTCACTGTTACAGCCTTCTCCTGCTGAAAAATCAATATTTTCCCAGACATCCCCATCCAGGCGGACTCTGTATTTTTCCTGATACGGCAGATATATCTCCTGAAATGCCTCTGTTTTCTTTTTCTGGGCCAGCCGCTCCTTGCGCAGGGCAGTTGCCTGCTGGTCATAGGCATTCACACATTTCTGGATATAAAAACGACCGTCTTTTTCTATAATATCACTGATCTCATCTGCCTCTAAAGCAAAGGCCGACCTGTCCGGTTCTTTCAGGTCCGGTCCCCACTCCAGTTGAAACTTTATCTGGCTGTTCAGGGAATTTTTCTCTGCGATAGAAGTAAAATCTGATTTTTCCTCACTTGCCTGGAGCAAAAGTTCTTCTGCTTTTTCCCGGGAATCTGTTTCGATCCGTTCTACCTGGATCACCTTTGCCTCCGCATCACTGACTTCCAGGTTCTTGCTTTCTGTCATCTGGCTTACCGTCTTATCTGCCCGGTAATATTTCCGGTAAAGATCCAGAACCTCATCCTTTGACACCTGCATATATGCCAGATCTTCTTTTGAAAGACCTGTATAATATTCTTCTGCAAGATTGTTAATATCATCCTCGTCCTGACTTGTAAGCTGGATGCCCTGTTCATCTGCCATGCGATCCACTACAGCCAGCTCCTCTAAAAACTGACCGATCTGGCTCTTTAAAAGAGACTCAAAGGTATTTCCCTGTCCATCTGCTGTCACCGACCATAGCTGTCCTGTATATAAGTTCTGATAACGATTCCTCTCTGTTGCCGCGATCATGCGGATCTGTCCCTGTGTGTAAAGCTCTTTTTCCTGTTTTAACATCCCCTCCGGCAGTTTACCGCAGCCGGAAAGAAGTAAAATGCAAAACAGAAGCATACTCACGGCCAGCAATGTGCCCCGTCTCATCCTGTATTTATTACTCTGCAATCCTTAACTCCTTTTTACAGCAGCTTCTGTAAAATTTTTAAAACCCCATTATTTACATTGCTATCAGCCTGAAATCTGGCTGCTTTTTTCACTTCATCCCTGGCATTTGCCACTGCAAAGCTGTAATAAGCCTGCTTTAACATTTCCACATCATTTAACTGATCACCAAAAGCCATGGTCTCTTCTGGTTTTATCCCCAGACTGTCCTGGATCACCTTTACTGCATGCCCCTTATTTACATCTTTTGCCATACAGTCAAGCCACATATCCCCGGCACATGAAATCTGTAAAATATCCTTAAACTCTTCTACAAGAGACCTTGCAGCCGTTTCCACACCGCTGTCTTTATAAATAGAAAGCTTGGTGCAGTCCTCTGCAACCTCTAACAGATCATCTACCCTGCGAAGATTAAATTTATAGCTTTCCACCAGCCAGTTACACAGCGCCTCATCTTTGGACTCTGTATAATCCCCGTCTGCTGCCGCATACACCATGGAAAGTCCTGGGATCTGGCGCACAGCTAAGATCAGACGTTTCATGATCTGGCGGTCAATGGGATATACATACAGGCTTCTGCCATAACAGCCGATATAAGAGCCATTATTGGCAATATAAAACACCTTTTTCTTCACCGGGTCAAAGGTACGCTCTACACTGGCCCACGGTCTTCCGCTGGCAACTGCAAACTGGATACCTTTTTCCCTTAACTTTAAAATAGTCTCAAATAATTCTGGATCGATATTGGGAGAACCATCTTCAACCAGAGTTCCATCTACATCAGTTACGACCAGCTTGATCATTTTCCTGTTCCTCCAGAAGTTTCTTTATCTCATGGCACAGCCGCCCTAAGGGAAGCCCCACTACATTGGTATAATCTCCATGGATCCCCCTGATATAAGCTGCAAAGCTTCCCTGGATCCCATAAGCGCCGGCCTTATCAAGTGGTTCACCTGTACTTACATAAGCTGCGATCTCCTCATCTTCCATATCATAGACCTCTACATCCGTCTTTTCAGAAAATGTGCTTCCTGCGTATGACCCGGCTTCCTGACAAAGGATAACGGTCACACCTGTATACACCTGATGTACATGGCCCTGGATTTGGCGGATCATGTTTCCTGCATTTTCTGCGTTCCCCGGTTTTCCAAGGATCACAGGTCTTTCTTCCCCCTTCGGGCATACAGCAACTACCGTATCTGCTCCGATCACCAGTGTTCCAGCCTCACATCTGGAAGCCACATCTGCAGCCTTTATATAAGAAAGATTTTCCACCAGCTTTGACGGTTCTTCCTCATTTTTCTCCTCTTCCACTTCACTTGGACGGATATCAGGGATAATGCCGATCTGTTCCAAAAGTTCTTTTCTTCTTGGAGAAGCAGAAGCCAGAACTACCTTCCACTCCTTCAGGCTTTCCTTTAATTCCATATCAGTATACCTTTAGTCTTCCTACTGTCTCTTCGCATTCTTCATCTTCTCCGCCTTCCGGCACACCAAGACGCATACGGATGCACCAGACAAAGTCACAGAGATAGAATAAAGTAAGGGCAACTGCCATCACTGCGCTGATCCGGCCCGGAATATAACCTACTGCAGTGCGGACCCAGCCATCCAGATAATAAAAGAAAAACAGGCCTAAAAGTCCCCATGCAAGACTGCTCTCCAGACAGATGATGCCCCTGTAGTTAAATGGCTTGTGGCTGTAATCCCACCAGAAGCTTCCAAACAGGCGGATCATCACATTGGCTGTGATCAGCTCCATGGTAGTTGCCATAGTCATAGATGCTGTATACAGTTCTACCGGATGATCTGATAACGGGCTCAACAGCAGGCATGCGCCTACTGCGCCGAAGCCATATATGATACAAAAGGGGCCATGGCCAAAACCACGGTCCACCACAGGCTTCTTATATTCGATTGTGAGTACAATACATTCCAGAAGATATCCCAGAAAGCTGTACATAAAAAACCAGTTTACATAATTAAAAATACTCATTGGTTCCTCCAAAGGGAAATTTAATAATAGTTATTAATAACAAGTGCTAAAATGATCCCCAGAACAGCTCCTGCAAACACCTGGATCGGTGTATGGCCCACATATTCCTTTAACTTCTGCTGAAGCACCTCACCGCTTAATTTCAGAGGATTTTCAAGGAGAATGGAATTTAACAGTCTGGCCTGTTTTCCTGTTTCCTGTCTTACGCCTACTGCATCATACATGACTACCATGGACAGTATAAAGGATATGGCAAATTCAAAAGAACCGGCACCATATTTTAACCCCGCTGCAGTTGTCAGTCCGCAAACAGTAGCTGAATGAGAACTTGGCATACCGCCGGAACCTACCAGACGTTCTGCATTGAAACTTTTATTTAAAGCAAAGTCGATCAGGGTCTTTAATACCTGTGCTACGGTCCAGCCCACTACAGCGCTGACCAGAACCTGATTTCCCAGCATTGCTTTCCATGTATCCATATTTTAAAATTTTCCCCTTTCTGCCGCCTGTGCAAATAAAATATGCCCCGGCACAGCTGCCAGCCGCCTTACAGTGGCTTTTGTCTCCTCCACACAGCACATTTTATCGGCAAAAGTGACCGCATACCCCGCTCTCGTTGACGGCGGAACCGGTGTCAGCGGCCACATATGACGCAGGATCGCATCCTTTTCTTCTTCTGTCAGTTCAAAATACTGCTTTGCATTTTCCATGGCAGTACGCGGATGGGTAAAACCATGGAAATGATCTCCTGTCTCCCTGGCATGTGTATGCCAGTCGTATAAAAAAAGATCATGGAGAAGCCCTGCTCTTGCAGCGCTCCTCCAGTTTCCTCCAAATCTCTTACACCATGTATAGGCCAGATAGGATACCTGTATACAATGACATTTACAGGTTGTGGTTCCATGCTGTATGTACTGATCCATGGACTGGAATACAGGATGGTCCAATATATCTGACACACACTCCATGTACTCCGGATCATTTATATATTCATTTGCTTCCGGCATTTCCATGAGTGTCACACCTCTTTCTAAATATGGCTGCCCATAAAAACGGCAGCGCCTAACTTGATACTTTAGCCGATGAGCCAGTCATAAAGTTCCTGATACCTGGCTGCAGAAGTTCCCCAGGAGAAATCAGCTGCCATATCACGGTCTATGATCTTATTCCACTCACGGCGTTTGTTGTAGTAAATATATTTTGCATAACGCACGCTTCCAAGCATCTCATGTGCATTATAGTTTGCAAAAGAGAAGCCTGTTCCTGTGCTTTCAAATTCATTATACGGCTGTACGGTATCTCTTAAACCGCCTGTCTCCCTGACAATAGGCACTGTACCATAACGCAGGGCCATCAGCTGGCTTAAACCACATGGTTCAAATAAGGACGGCATCAGGAATGCATCACAACCTGCATAAATGCGATGAGACATTTCCTCAGAATAGTAGATCTGGGCAGATACACGGTCATGGTATTTCCAGTCATAATGACGGAACATATTCTCATAACGTTCATCGCCGGTGCCTAATACTACCAGCTGCATATCATCGCTGCAAAGCTCATCCATAACGCCCTGTACCAGGTCAAGTCCCTTCTGGTCGGTAAGACGGGAAACAATGCCTACCATGAACTTCTTCTCATCTACAGGAAGTCCTAACTGCTGCTGAAGGGCTTTCTTATTTTTCACCTTTTCTTTGCGGAAATTCTTTGCTGTATACGGCTGTACAATATAACGGTCTGTTTCCGGGTTAAACTCATCATAATCAATGCCATTTACGATACCCCGCAGGCTGTTTGCCCTTGCACGCATCAGTCCATCCAGACCTTCGCCATAAAATGGCATCTTGATCTCCTCTGCGTAGGTGTTGCTTACAGTAGTGATCGCATCTGCATAAACGATACCGCCCTTTAACAGATTGCCGTCTTTATATGCCTCCAGCTTATCCGGTGTGAAATAATAATCCGGCAGTTCGGTAAATCTCTGAATGGTCTTTACATCCCATACGCCCTGGAATTTCAGGTTATGGATGGTAATGACAGATTTCATATTGCGGTAAAAATCCCCGCCATGGAAGCTGTCCTTTAACAGAACCGGGATCAGACCAGTCTGCCAGTCATGACAGTGTACTATATCCGGCTGGAATCCGATCACCGGCAGTGCAGAAAGCGCTGCCCTGCAAAAGAAACAGAATTTCTCCAGATCCCAATACCAGTCCCCATATGGTTTGGGTCCGTTAAAATAGCTTTCGTTATCAATAAAGTAAAATGTAATCCCCTCATGTACATACTGCAGGATACCTACATAACGGCTCTGTCCTAAGTAGTCCATATAGAAATGGTCCACATACTGCATCTTGTCCCGCCATTCCGGCTTAATGCACAGGTACTTTGGAATAATAACTCTTACATCAAAGTATCTCTTGTCGAAACACTTTGGAAGTGAGCCAACTACATCTGCCAATCCCCCTGTTTTTATAAATGGTACTGCTTCAGATGCTGCAAATAAAATCCTTTTCATCCAAACCTCCCTCTCCTGGGTTACAGGCGGCGTTTTGCCTTAATCTCCTATAGTATACCGTACTTTTGGGAAATAAGAAAGAATTTATTCGTAAATTTTTTTTAACAAAATCTTTACGCGCTTAGGTCCACACCTATCTTTTTATAATCCAGACATATCTTATCGGCGATCAGGGCAATAAATTCTGAATTTGTCGGCTTTCCCTTTCCCGTACTGATGGTATATCCGAACAGCTCATCGATCACTTCCAGGCTTCCTCTGCCCCAGGCAACCTCGATCGCATGACGGATAGCCCGCTCTACGCGACTGGAGCTGGTGAGATTTTTCTTTGCGATCTCAGGATACAGGATCTTGGTCACAGCTTCCATCATTTCCCGGTCTTTTACTACCATAGTGATGGCATCCCGCAGATACTGATAACCTTTTATGTGTGCCGGTATACCTAATTCATGGAGCATTTTGGTAATATCTGTCTCCAAATGCTCTTTTAAGTACTCTTCCTTGTTATATTTTTCCTCTTCCGGTGTAGATGCTTTCTGTGGCGCCTCTAACACCTTTCCCATAACCGGGCGGGACGGGCGTTTTCCAATGCGGCGGATCTTATTTACCAGAATATCCCTGTCGAAAGGCTTCATAATGAAATAATTGGCACCTGCCTTAAAGGATTCCTCTGTCATCTGTTCCCCGCCTACAGCACTTAAAATGATAAATGCCGGATTTTTAAACA
The DNA here is from genome assembly GCA_900541315.1 of uncultured Clostridium sp. GTDB lineage: Bacteria > Bacillota > Clostridia > Lachnospirales > Lachnospiraceae > Enterocloster. The sequence goes on from UQJF01000079.1 coordinate 10,527, forward strand.
TAGACGTTTTCTTCTTGATGTTTTCAACCACAGTAATACCATCTACTCTCGGCATGACCAGATCCAGTAAAACCACGTCAGGTTCGGTATCTTTTATCATGTCAATGGCATCTTTTCCATTATCTGCCCTGCCGATCACTGAAAGTCCGGCTTCAGAACTTATCATTTCATCTAGCGTGTTTAATATCATAGGGTTATCATCTACGATCACAACATTTACATTTTCCATGCTTCTACCTCCTGCATCCTTTAACGCGATTTCATTTATTCATATTCTTCATCACTCTGCCGCATTAAGTCTTTTATAGTTGATATTATAAAAGCAAATATCGTCATATTTCAATAAAAAACCACCGCATTTTTAGACATCTTAACATTTCTTTAACAGTTATCGTTTATTATGTGAAATTGTGGAATTTTATCAATTTTTATAGATTTGTGACTTCAATTTAGTGGGAAATCATATCCTCGATCAATATCCCATATCCTCTTGTAGGATCCTGGACAAACACATGGGTAATGGCTCCGATGATCTTTCCGTTTTGTATTAACGGTGAACCGCTGGTTCCCTGGATGATCCCACCTGTTAAATTTAACAGTTCCGGGTCTGTTATCTTGATCACCAGGCTTTTATTTTTCTTATTTCCTGTCATATCGATCCGCTGTATTTCCACAGAATAATCCTTCACCTGTCCTGAAATACTGGTACGCACCAGAGCAGGTCCTGTTTTTACTTCCTGGCGTCTGGCTGCCTCCATGGAATCGGTCCTGTGTTCTTTTAAGAAAGTCTGGTTTACAGTTCCAAATATCCCATAATCTGTATTTTCCGCTACAGTCCCAATCTCTGACTTCGGCCCATAATAGATCACCCCGGAAAGCATTCCCGGCGTTCCTATTTTCCCCTTTTCAATTCCTAATATCTGGGTATTATAAAGATTTCCGCCAGAGGTCTCCACCAGATCCCCGGTGTCACTGTCACTGATTCCATGTCCCAGTGCCCCGAATTTCCCATTGAGATCCATATAGGTCACGGTTCCGATCCCCTGGGTATCATCCCGCACCCATACCCCTAATTTACAGGAACCGTCAGTTCCTTTTACCGGATTTATCCTAACTTCTGTTTCTTCCCCGTTCCTGCGAACTGTTAATGTAACATTTTCCCCCTGAAAATGGCTTACTGCCTCTGCCAGCTCTTCCTTTGACCCAAGCTTCTGCCCGTTAAAAGCCTCAATATAATCCCCTGACTTTAATTTTCCCACTGCCGGTTCCATTTCCATCCCATTTTCACCGGTAATGCGTCCGGTGCCAATGACCATGATCCCTTTTGACTTTAAATAAATACCCACAGGACTGCCGCAGGGGATCAGTCTGATGGTATCTACCACATCTACCTGTATGTTCTTAAATTTGATCACACCGAATAATTTCAGGTCCAGCTGGTAACTTCCCTTTTTCCCTGCATACATGGAAAAAGGTTCTCTGCTGCTTATGGTGATACTATCCGCCGGGATATTGCTTTCATTTCCCAGTGCCACTTCCTCGCTTTCGCTGTATACAGTAGCCCGCCATGGAAGGGAAAATGTAAATTCTTCCCAGTCATGTTCTGTTACACTGATCCGGTCCGGTATGCTTTTGTCCACATAGTACCAGATCCCCACTGTTCCTATGACCAGAGACAGCCAGAATACCCGGATCAGATGCTTATAAAAGTTAGATTTTCCCCTCATAGAACGACCTCCTTCTACATTTCCTTCTCCATTTTCAGCCGGTAACACACATGCCCGTTACAGGCTTTTTTATGCAAAAAACAGGGAGCTGCAGGCTGTGATAACCTGCGCTCCCTGTTAGTATGTTCTGTAAAAGGTCGTTCCAATCTGTTTTATTTTGGTTATTGCTTATGCATTACACATTGTGCTCTTTAAAAGTCTGTCCACGCTTCATTTTGTTTTATCTGCCAGTTCTTTCATTTCACGGGCATTCTGGATAACAGCATCTGTGATCTTAGCTCCTCCAAGAAGTCTTGCCAGTTCCTCTACTGTCTGCTCTCTGTCAAGGCGCCTGATCGAAGTAGCTGTACTTCCTTCACTGGCTGCTTTACAGATCTCAAAATGAGTATCTGCCATTGCCGCAATCTGAGGCAGATGTGTGATACAGATCACCTGATGGCTTTTTGCAATATAAGAAAGCTTCTCAGAAACCTTCTGGGCTGTTCTTCCGCTGATACCTGTATCGATCTCATCAAAAATAAGCGTCGGGATATCATCTGAATCTGCCAGAACCGTTTTGATTGCCAGCATGATACGGGATAATTCACCCCCGGAGGCCACTTCCATAAGTGGGCGCACCGGCTGTCCCGGATTGGTAGAGATCAGAAACTGGGCTTCATCATAACCGGATGCTGTAAAATGAGGCAGCCGGTCAAATTCCATATCAAACTGTACATCCAGAAAATTCAGGTCCATCAATCCATTTTTGATCTTTTCAACCAGATGTCTGGATGCAGTTTTACGTATCTCTGATAATTCTGCGCAGCGTTCTTCCAGACGATCCTGGGATTCTTTTAACTCTTTTTCCGTTTTTTCCCTGTAATCGTCATAATTTTCCAGCTCTTCCAGTCTGCTTTTCTTCTTTTCCAGATTTTCAAGCATTAACTGCGTGGTATTTCCATACTTTCTCTGAAGATCATGGATCTGATCCAGACGGCTTTCTGTCATCCTGAATACCTCTTCATCAAATTCCATAGAACCCATATAAGATGAAATCTCCCTGGAAGCATCATTTAAAATAGCTTCTGCGTCATAAAGCTGGTCCCGTATCCCCTCTAATGCTTTATCGTACTCAGCCGCCTGTTCTACAGAGCGCAGTGCCTGAGCCGCAAAATCACGCTGCAGCAGCTCTCTGGCGCTCTCCAGCTCCTCTGCGATTCTTCTTGCATGTGCAAAACGCCGGTATTTTAAGGTCAGATCTTCCTCTTCCCCCTCTTTTACCTCTCCGTTTTCAATCTCCTGGATCTCAAAGCGCAGAAAATCCATCTCCCGCAGTCTGGCATCCTCATCTGTTTTAAAGGATAAAAGACGTTCCTTTAACCTGCAGTAATTCTTATATTCCTCTTCAATTTTCCTTTTCACCGGCTGGGTCTGTGCCTTGACATAGGCATCCAGGATCTCAAGATGTTTTGACTTATACAGCAGAGACTGATGCTCATGCTGACCATGGATATCTAATAAAAGACCTGTGATCTGGCGGAGTCTTGCCATAGTCACTGTCTCATCGTTAATACGGCTGACACTGCGGGAAGGCATGATCTTTCTGGAAATAATGACCATTCCCTCTTCTGTCGGCTCTGTTCCAAGCTGCATTAACGCCTTTTTCTTTTCCTTACTGTCAACGGAAAAGATCAGCTCAATATATGCATGGTCCGCCCCACAGCGTATTACATCCTTTGACGCTTTTCCCCCTAATGCCATGGTGACGGAACCAATAATGATCGATTTACCTGCACCAGTCTCACCGGTGAGTATATTCAGTCCTTCTCCAAATTCTACATCTGCCTTCTCAATAAGGGCCAGATTTTTCACATGGAGTTCAAGAAGCATGCTTTCCCTCTCTTTCTGTTGTCCTTGCCAATTCTTATGTCCTGATCCTGTTTAATCTTCTACCATCTTTTTGATTTTTTCCATTACGATAATGGTATCATCCACACTGCGGACTGCACACATGATCGTGTCATCTCCTGCAATACATCCTACTACTTCATGAAATTTGATCGCATCTAAAGCAGCAGCCACTGCCATGGCCATGCCGGAAACTGTTTTGATCACAAGGATATTCTGTGCCATGTCCATAGACACAAAACCGTCTTTTAAAATACGGATATATTTGGAAGCAGAAGTCCCTCTTGGGCTTTCAAGGACCATATAACGCTGACGTCCGTTTTCACCTGAGATTTTTGTCAGCTTTAATTCCCGGATATCCCTGGATACAGTTGCCTGGGTTACATTAAAGCCAGCCTGTGTCAGCTTCTCAGCCAGCTCCTCCTGCGTTTCTATTTCATATTTTCCGATCAGCTCTACGATCTTGCTGTGACGTTCCAATTTCATCTGCATTTCCTCCCACCTATTTCCATGTACTCCCGGAATCTTCCCCGTTTTTAAACATTTCCCAGATAATTGCTCAGATTCTGCATAAAAGAGATCTGTTTTAATTTTACCATTACTGTTTCCGTGTGCGAACGTTCTACGATCAGATAGTCCCCCGCACCTGTTTTCTGGGAAGTGTCACCATCAAAAGTGACCAGTCCTTTTCCTAAAATACCTATCTTTACACGGTCCTGCTCCTGTCTCTTATACACATCTCCGAGCCCACGAGACGGAGCTACATCT
>UQJF01000080.1 GCA_900541315.1 uncultured Clostridium sp.
AGACGCTTTCATCTCGGCAATTGAATAACCGAGGATTCTCGCTTATTATCCTAAACATAATATACGCATTTGTCAACTGTTATTTTCATTGCTATTAAACTGTTATTTTTCATTACTATTAAACCGCAATTCCCATTGCTCTACCACTAACCTTGCTGTATAATAGGTTTATAACACGAAATGGAGAATGACTATGTTAGTTTCAACAAAAGGGCGTTACGCACTGCGTATTATGATCGACCTGGCAGAGCACCAGAAAGACGGATATACTCCGCTTAAGGAAACAGCCGCACGCCAGGGGATCTCTGAAAAATATCTGGAAGGGATCATTAAAATTCTTGTAAAAGATAAAATGCTTGCCGGAGTCCGCGGAAAAGGCGGCGGATACAAACTTACCAAAACCCCTGACCAGTATACTGTAGGAAGCATCCTGCGTCTGACAGAAGGCTCACTTGCACCTGTATCTTGCCTGGAATCCCCTGAAGCAGTTTCCTGTGACCGGATAGACAGCTGCCGCACTCTTCCCATGTGGAGAGGACTGGACGAACTGATCAACAATTATCTGGACAATATCACTCTCGCCGACCTGGTCCAGCCAGATGAACAATGGAGCAATTATGTGATCTGATAAATCCAAAAAATCTTCAAATGCGCTATTGGTGCATTTTACTATGAAAGTCCCGGACGGCAGCCGCGAATGAGCCATGCTTGCATGAGCGAATTCACGGGTATCGGACGGGCAAGCCGGTATGAGCAAGGAGCGCGATAGCGCGGATTGCGAATGCTGGCGACGATTGCGGGAGCACCAAAGGTGCGGAGCAATCGGCTTTCATGAATGGTGATGCCTGCGTCAGCAGGCATGTCCATTTAGATATCCATGTCAAAACAAGCGCCTGCTATACTATCATGCAGACGCTTGTTTGTTTTATTTCTATTTGTTTGATCCCATTTATTTGATCTTTATTTGATTTCTGGTTGTTTTATTCTTACTTATAAAGTGACAGTCCATCAAATAAAATAACCGGATCATCCCATTCATTATCCTTGATCAGGGATACTTCTACACGGATCTGCTTCTGTCCGGATACATCCACACCAAAATATACATTCTTTTCATTATGATGAATATCCTGTGACGTATACAATACCTGATCTTCATCACCATAAACAGTTATTCTTGCCATATTTGCACTGTCAAACTGTGAAGACGGTCCAAATACACCGGATAACAGCCTGTATTCACCGTTTGTATTGCACTGAACATAGCTGCCTTTACCTTTTAAGCGGATCGCATTGCCCCAACGTGTACCAGCTGCTGTCTTGCCGGAAGAAATAATGGTATAGCCCTTCTTTGAAATTCCTTCCAGATTCTGTACCAGATAACCAGTTTCCAGGTCCATAGTATTCGCTGGCTCTGTATCTCCTTCATTTGGAACCCACACACCATCTGCTCCAATGGTCCTGCCATCGATCACTGTGTTTACAGCCATAGCACCATTTGGATACAGGAAATACCATTTTCCATCTGTATCCTTAAACCAGCCAGTCTGCATCACACCTGTCTGATCCATGTAATACCACTGATTATTGACCTGCTGCCAGCCGGTCTTCATAATACCGTCGTTGCCAATATAATAATATTTTCCATTATCTTTGATCCACTCATTATATGCAAACTTGTTGGTACCTCTCTGGTATTTCCACTGGTCATTTACATATTTCCATGTTCCCGCATAAGCAGGAACTGTTAAAGCCGCACTTAATGCCAGCGCTGCCGCTGCAACCGAAAAACGTCTTCTCATTTCCCATTCTCCTTTCATCTGCAGGCTTTGTTTTTATTCATATCCTGCACTGTCTTAACCGCTCATACTATCTGTTTTTGTACGCTTTATTATAATTCATCTTTCATTTTTATGCAACATCAGTGGCTGTCTGTTCACAAAATATCCACTATTCAGGGCCATTTTCTAAACACTGACCGCCAAACCTGTCACTTATTTCTGCCACATACCTGCAAATTCCCCATCCTTTAAGCACATGATCCGCTGATTGGAGCTTCCTCGAAAGATCAGGGTCAGGTCTTTCTTTGCTTCCACAAATTCTCCGTCTATGAGCACATCGATCTGTTTCAGCATCTCTTTTGTATATTCTGTATACACAGCACCACCGGGCTGCATATCCTTATCCAATAAATATCCACTGTAACACCATATATCTTTTTGTGGATAAGTCTCACGGATCTTCTTTAAAAGGTGGACAAGTACCTGCTGATTTTCCGGTTCAAAGGGTTCTCCCCCAAGAAGTGTAAAGCCCTGGATATATCCCGGCTTTAACAGCTCCAGGATCTTATCCTGTGTTTCCTCTGTAAAAGGAACGCCATAGTGAAAATCCCAGGTTTCTGAATTAAAACAGCCTTTACAGTGGTGGCGGCAGCCGGAAACAAATAAAGACACTCTTACGCCTGGACCATCTGCAATATCACATTCCTTTATATTTCCATAATTCATCTGTCATTCCCCCACTTACTGAACAATAATTTTATGATACCAGGATCAAAAAACCTCAAATCCCATACAACTTGCGTTTTTATCTTTATTGTACTCTCGGAATCTTTTTGTACTTGATTTTGCGAGAAAATTTTTTGTCAGTCGCAAAGGCAAGTGCATGAAAGGCTCCGAGAGTACATCTTATAGTATACACCAGACCATTCCCCCATACAAGCAAAAACAGAGCCCGGAAAATACTTCCGGACTCTGCTTATCCACACTTACATGCTCTTATTTCCCTGAAAAATTTCTATGCAGCAATTCATGCTCCTTGCCCTTTAACAGAGTATCATACAATGAAAGGATCATCGGGTTCTCATTTGACTTCTTGATCTGGGTATTTATATCTGTATCATACAGGCCTTTCATTCTGGCCTTTCTGGTTCTCGGTCCTGCATTTACAGGCTGGCCGCCGCCCATGATACAGCCTCTGCGGCATGCCATTATTTCCACAAAATCATACTCCTCTTCATGGTTCTTGATCTTCTGCAGCAGCTTATCTGCATTTGCCAGACCATTTACCACAGCTGCCCGGATCTCCCTTCCATTATAGTCATATGTCAATGTCTTAATACCTTCGTCGCCCCGGACACCGCTTTTTTTAATAGCTTCCATATCTACTCTGCTGTGTCCCTGCTGCAGTCTGCGAAGTACCGCCTCTGTAACACCGCCTGTAACACCAAAGATAACACCGCTTCCGGAACCGATGCCAAATGGTACATCCGCAGCCTCGATCTCCACCCGGTCAAATACAATACCGGACTTGCGGATCATCCTTACCACTTCCGTTGTAGTCAGCACATAATCCACATCCTGCTTGCCATTTGTAAAGGACTCCGGCCGCAGGATTTCCTCCTTCTTTGCCGTACACGGCATAATGGAAACGGATACGATCTTCTTTCCTTCGTTCTTCTCCGGATCCTTATAATATTCACGGACCACAGCTCCAAACATCTGCTGTGGAGAGCGGCAGGTAGAAAGATTTGGCACAAATTCCGGATATTTTGTCTCACAATATTTCACCCATGCAGGACAGCAGGATGTAAACAATGGCATTTTCTGACCGGAAGTAAACCGTTCAATAAACTCCTTGGACTCTTCCACAACTGTCAGATCCGCACCGTAAGAAGTATCATAAACCTCATCAAAGCCCAGTCTGTGAAGCACACCTACCAGCTTACCCATTACATTTTCGCCCTTTGCATAGCCAAAATGATCTCCAATAGCCACACGTACCGCAGGAGCGATCTGTGCGATCACCTTTGTATTTTTGTCAGCCAGTGCTTCCCATACTTCATCTATATTGGTACGGATACTGATCGCACCTGTAGGACAGACAACACGGCACTGTCCACAGCCAACACAGTCTGTTTCTGCGATCTTTTTATTAAAAGCAGGCATTACCTGGGCTTCTGTTCCGCGGTATGCAAAATCAATGGCATTGATATTCTGCACATTGTCACACATTCTTACACAGTCACCGCAAAGGATACATTTATTCGGATCCCTGATAATGGCATGTGAACTGGTATCAATAGGCTGCTGCTCCCTTACATTCTCAAAGCGTATCTCATGAACACCCATACGGTGAGCCAGCTCCTGTAAATGACATTCACCGCTCTTGATACAGGTAGTACAGTCTCTGCAGTGGGCTGCCAAAAGCAGCTCCAGGATCAGCTTGCGGTAACGCATCAGTCTTGGTGTATTAGTATAGACTACCATTCCGTCCTTTGGTTTTTCAGAACAGGAAGCAAATGTTTTCCCCCTGTCATTTTCCACTGTACAAAGACGGCAGGCACCGTATATAGATAATTCTGAATGATAGCACAATGTAGGGATATCGATCCCGGCTTTTCTTATTACTGACAATACATTGGGTTCATCTGTAAATTCAATGGATTGTCCGTCAATCGTCATAATTCCCATAAATTTCCGTCCTCCCTACTCTGTATAGATAGCGCCAAAAGCACAGTTGTCCATACAGCTTCCGCACTTAATACATTTTTTATTATCAATCACAAATGGTGATTTCACCTTTCCGGAAATGGCACTTACCGGACAATTTCTTGCACACTTTGAGCAGCCCTTACACTTATCAGGATCGATCTTAAATACCCGGAGCCCGGAACAGACATGAGCCCGGCATTTCTTATCCACAATGTGTTCCTCATATTCCTTGCGGAACGCATGAATGGTACTGATAACCGGTTTCGGCGCACTCTTTCCCAGACCGCAAAGGGCAGTATTTTCGATCATATCTGCTAGCTCTTCCAGTTCATCTAAATCGCTCAATTCCCCGTTTCCAGCAACAATGCGCTCTAAGATTTCCAGCATTCTCTTTGTTCCCTCACGGCATGGAACACATTTTCCGCAGCTTTCTCTCTGGGTAAAATTCATAAAGAACCGGGCAACTTCTACCATACAGGTATCTTCGTCCATAACAACCAGACCACCTGATCCTATCATGGCATTGATCTTTGAAAGGGAATCAAAATCCATTTTGCTGTCAAGCTGTGACTCTACCAGACAGCCGCCGGAAGGACCGCCGATCTGCACAGCTTTAAACTTTTTATTATCCTTAATGCCGCCGCCAATATCAAAAATGATCTCTCTCAGGCTGATTCCCATAGGAACTTCAATAAGACCTGTATTCTTAACATTACCGGTAAGGGCAAATGCCTTAGTTCCCGGGCTTTGCGGAGTACCAATACGACTGTACCAGTTTGCTCCATTTTTAATGATCATAGGTACATTGGCATAGGTTTCCACATTATTTAATACAGTTGGTTTGCCCCATAAGCCCTGTTCTACAGTTCTTGGCGGCTTTACTCTTGGCATACCCCGCTTACCTTCAATAGAAGCTGTCAGGGCAGATCCTTCACCGCATACAAAGGCTCCTGCGCCCCGGTTGATATGCAGTTTGAAATTAAAGCCTGTTCCAAGGATATTATCACCTAACAATCCTTTTTCTTCTGCCTGGGCAATGGCGATCTGCAGTCTGCGCACAGCCAGCGGATATTCTGCACGGACATAAATATAACCTTCCTGGGCCCGTACTGCATAAGCTGCCAGCATCATTCCTTCGATCATACGGTGCGGGTCGCCTTCCATAACACTTCGATCCATAAATGCACCCGGATCGCCCTCATCACCATTGCAGACCACATAACGTACTGTTTCCTTCTGGCCTGCCACCTGGGACCATTTCTTTCCTGCCGGGAAACCTGCTCCGCCTCGTCCGCGAAGTCCGGCATCTGTCACAGTCTTTATCACTGCTTCCGGTGTCATTTCAAAAACAGCTTTTTCAAAGGCTTCATATGCCCCCACTGCTATGGCATCCTCAATATGCTCTGCATCAATATGTCCGCAGTTTTTAAGCACCAGACGGGTCTGTTTTGCATAAAACGGGATTTCTTCCTGAGTTTCATATACACGGCCATTATCCTCATACATCAGCCGTTTGACCGGCTCGCCGTGAAGAACTGTCTTCTCAAATATTTCCTCGCAGTCTTCTAACTTTACCTTCAAATACAGGTAATTATACGGCTCAATACGTACCAATGGTCCCATTTCACAGAAACCATGGCATCCGCTCATCTTAAGTCCCACATGGGCAATCTCTTCCCCGATCTTAACAGATACATTATCCATATGAGCCGTCATTTCCTTCAGACGGGCATAAATCTTATCAGAACCGCCTGCCAGACATCCCGTTCCGCCGCAGATCAGGATCCTGCAGGTCTCCTTCTGGTGTTTTTCCTTACATTCTTCTCTCCATAACTTGAGCTGCATCCTGTTTTCTATCCTCATACCTTCTCATCCTCCCGCAACTTTGCGATCAGTTCACTCATTTTCTCCGGTGTCATTTTCGGATGTACTTCATCATTGACCATTACGGCAGGTGCCAGTCCACATGCTCCCAGACATGAAACTGTTTCCACAGTAAACAGCTGGTCATCTGTAGTATGCTTCTTCTTTCCAAGCCCCAGTTCCTTGTAAAGTCCTTCTAAAATAGGAATAGACTTACGCACATGACAGGCCGTTCCGTCACATACCTTGATCACATACTTCCCCTTTGCCTCAAAAGAGAAATTCTCGTAAAAGCTTGCCACACTGTAAGCCTTTGCCTCTGAGATTCCCAGTTTCCCCGCAACATAGGTCAGAAGCTCCGGCGGCAGATAACGATATTCCTCCTGGATCCCCTGGATAATAGGGATCAGGGATTTTTCTTCACAGCTATACTGTGCAATGATCTGGTCTGTCTTCTCATAATAAGATGTATCTAACATTGTACCCCTCCTTTTGTGCATTTCACGTATAATCAATTATACATGAGAAAATGTTTTGTGCATAGTGCCAATTGATATTTTTTTGACAAAATTCTCAATAAAAATAATAACGCAAGAAAAAAGAAGCCCCGGAATTTCTTCTGAGACTTCTCTTTAAAAATTATAGCTTTCGGATTATGTGAAAAGATTTGCTTATTTCCCGGAAAAAATTTCGGGATAAGATGTTACATGACTCAAAATTCAATTTTACAGATGCAGCACTCTGTCCCGGATCTCCTGTGTCCTTCCCTGATTCCAGAACTGTGTTCCAATATATCCGCAGGTTCTTCTGGCTACGAACATCTTATTCTGATCTTTGTTTCCGCAATTCGGGCACTCCCAGACCAGTTTGCCGGACTCATCATCTTTGATGATCATTTCCCCGTCATAACCGCAGCATTCGCAGTAATCGCTCTTTGTATTTAGCTCCGCATACATGATATTATTATAAATAAACTTCATAACAGAGAGCACCGCCGGAATATTGTTCTGCATATTTGGAACTTCCACGTAACTTACAGCACCACCTGGTGACAGCTTCTGGAAATCAGACTCAAATTTCAGCTTGCTGAACGCATCGATCTGCTCAGATACATGTACATGGTAGCTATTGGTGATATAGTTCTTATCTGTCACTCCCGGTATAATGCCAAAACGCTTCTGCAGACATTTTGCAAACTTATAAGTAGTGGATTCCATAGGAGTTCCGTATACAGAATAGCTGATGTTCTCAGCTGCTTTCCACTCTTTACACTTATCATTTAAGTGCTGCATTACTTTTAATGCAAATGGGCGTGCCTCCGGATCTGTATGGGATTTTCCGAGCATTCTCATACACATTTCATAGAGTCCTGCATATCCCAGTGAAATAGTAGAATATCCGTTAAACAGAAGTTTATCTATCTTCTCTCCCTTTTTCAGTCTTGCCAGGGCACCATTCTGCCACAGGATCGGTGCAACGTCGGAAATCGTGCCTAAAAGGCGCTCATGACGGCATCTAAGAGCTTCATGGCATAATTCCAGGCGTTCATCTAATATCGCCCAGAAACGGTCCATATCGCCCTCAGAAGAACATGCCACGTCCACCAGATTGATAGTAACCACGCCCTGATTGAAACGTCCATAATATTTATGGCTGCCATCAGCATTTCTCTGGGAATCTTCTACTGTCAGGAAAGACCGGCATCCCATACATGGATAAACGTCCCCCTGCTTTAACTCTTTCATGATCTTTGCGGAAATATAATCCGGCACCATACGCTTTGCAGTACATTTAGCAGCTAATTCTGTCAAATACCAGTATGGAGCATCCTCGGAAATATTATCCTCATCCAGCACATAGATCAGCTTCGGAAATGCTGGTGTGATCCATACACCTTTTTCGTTCTTTACTCCCTGCATACGCTGTACCATGACTTCCTCGATGATCATAGCAAGATCCTTACGTGTCTGTCCTTCCGGCACCTCATCCAGGTACATAAATACAGTTACAAACGGTGCCTGTCCATTACAGGTCATCAATGTGATCAGCTGGTACTGTATGGTCTGGATACCGCTCTTTACTTCCTCTCTCAGTCTGCGCTCTGTCACCTTATCAATGATCGCCTCATCCATTGATTCGCCGCATTCTTTTCTCTCTTCGATCACATTTTTGCGGATCTTCTTTCTGCTGATGTCCACAAATGGCGCCAGATGAGCCAGAGTAAAGGACTGTCCGCCATACTGGTTGCTGGCAACCTGGGCAACGATCTGGGTAGTTACATTACATGCAGTAAAGAAGCTGTGTGGCTTCTCGATCAGTGTCTCACTGATAACAGTACCATTCTGAAGCATATCTTCCAGGTTGATCAGATCACAGTTATGCTCTCTCTGGGCAAAATAATCTGTATCGTGGAAATGGATAATGCCTTCCTCATGGGCTCTTACGATTTTCTCAGGGAGAAGTACACGGCGGGAAAGATCCTTGCTCACCTCACCTGCCATATAATCACGCTGAGTAGAGTTGATCACCGGGTTTTTATTGGAATTTTCCTGGTTTACCTCTTCATTAATATTGTCAAGAAGTGACAGAATTCCATTGTCCGTTGTATTTGACTTACGTGTCAGTTCCCTCTTGTAACGATAACGCACATATTTCTGCGCTACTTCATATCCTCTCATGGCCATGATGCCGGTTTCCACCATATCCTGAATATCTTCTACATTTACAGCATGAGTTGACTCCTGAACCTTATGGGCAATGCTGTCTGCAATTGCTCTGATCTGATAGTCATTCATCTGATGCAGTCTGTCCACTTCTTCATTCGCCTTATGCACTGCATTTACGATCTTCTGTGAATTAAAATGGACCTCTTCACCATTTCTTTTAATTACATTCGTTTTTACTTCAACATTCATTACTATCCCTCACTCATGCACAAAATATTGTTGTTTTTTTAACCACACTCACTATATCTAGTGCCAAGTACTATACTACTACAAAAATCAGTTCTTGAAAAGGGAAAAATAGAAAATAAAAGAATTCAGACAACGGCAACTATTGCCCGTTATTTTAATCATTTGTTTATTAGAGTATCTTATAGAATATCTTTGTCTTATTACCCGGTATCTGCCGACCGCCCAGCTATTATCCCACTAAATCCCGGGAATGTAAAGCACTATTTTAACGAGAATTTGAACATTAAAAAAGCAGAACGGATCATAAAATGGACCGTCATAGTACTGACAGTCCATTTTATGATCCATGTTATTATTCTTTGGATTTTACCTGTTATTTGATTTTATCTACTATCTGCAGATCCTCAAAACAGGTCGTCTTCTTGTGTTGTTTCGCTTTCTTCCAGATTTACGATCCGAATCGCATCTTTTGACTGCTCAATCACAGATTCCAGCATTTCACGGCTGATATCGCCTTCCAAAATCGTCAGACCGATCACCAACGCCAGGTTTACACCTGCTATCAGCGTAGTATTTGGGTGTTCCAGATAGGTATACATTGTGCTGTTGACACTTCCTCCATACATATCTGAAAGAAGAATCACCTGATCATCTTCCCCTACAGTCTGGAAAAAAGCATCCAATGCATCATTTAAAGATTTCTCATCCACATAAGCATCAAATACGGTTACTTTATCATGGCCTCCTAACAGAATATCCAAAGAACTTGCTAAACCACTTGCAAGATGTCCATGAGAAGACAGAAAAAATTTTGTCATACTATTACATTCCTTTCAGATCCCGATAGCTGATCAGTTCAATATTATTTTCCTGAATCCATTGTTTAAACCGTTCACTGGTAACAGCTGCCAGATCCTGATTACGAATCAGAGTATAAGTACTTACCTGGAAAAGTTCATGATCTACGTAACCACAGTGCGTTCCCAAAAAGCTAATCGGATTGTTCAGAAATTCCTGATCTCCAATCACACATTCTGTCAAATCTGCCTTGATCTGATCCTCCAGTGGAAATGGCTTTTTATTCCAGTTTCTAGAAGGTCTTATGATTCCAAATCGTTTGTGCATCTCCTTCACCAAGGGGATACTGTATTTTCTTCCTATTGCTTCCATTGCAGCCCAGGTTGCCGGAGTACTGTAGGAATGTCCATGGAGATATTCCGGAAACTTTCCTGTCAATTCCTTAAACCTTAGAACCTGTGCCTCTGTTTCTGTCAGACAATCTTCATATTTAACATGGTTCTGATCACCATCTTTCTGATCAATGGCCCAGTGCATGCCAGAAGTCAGAAATAAACCATTTTTCTGTACCAGAGATGGTACTTTTTCTGGATCTGCACAAGGGCGCCCTGCAACCAGATTAATATCCTCCCCCAGGCAGATCTGCGGATAAGGCTTCATCAGTTCTACTGCAAATGGTGCTGCAGGCATATTAGAAAACAATCCTGTACAGGTAATTGCTCCCTCTCTTGCTGCACGGGCAATGCCACAGCTGACAGCTTCTGTGATTCCAAGGTCATCTGACTGAATAATAAGTTTCATTGCAATACACCCCCATCTTTACTGAATCAGTTTCTTTAACGGAATTGCAATCTCTTCCGGGGTAGTCTGACAAATGCATTCCAGCCCTGTCGCCATCAGTTCACGGAATGTTGCTTCTTCATCTGTATCGCAATACAGATTGTTGTCAAAGCGTTTTCTTTCTTTTCCCTCTTTTTTCGGCGCCACTCTGCCATAATTTCCTACATTAATAAATGGAATGCCTTTTACCTGTTTTGCCATTTTAAGTGCATCTTCCGGACTGTTTACCAGTACAAGTACCTTTAATGGCTCACATCTTGGATCATTTAAAGTCTTGATTGCGTCATCAATTGATTTAATAACTGTCTTGATTCCTGGAGGTGCTGCCATTTTTAATGATTTCTGAATCATTACATTGGCAGCTGCATGATCATTTGCTACTACTATGCTGTCTACACCTGTGTGACGGGACCATTTAATCGCAATCTGACCATGGATCAGACGTTCATCAATACGAAATAATTTGATCATAAAAACATATCCTTCCTTTTTCTAATTTACCTTTGCCTTCAGCGCCTCTGTGTTGAATATTTTATCCGGTGTATCTACGTTTTTATTATAAACTTCCTTACCGCCTACAAAAGTACGTTCACAAACAAAATCATCATTTACAAAGATCATATCGGCACGTTTTCCAGACTGCAGGGAACCTGTCTCCCCATCAATTCCCAAATACCGGGCCGGATTAATCGATGCCATGTAAAATGCCTGTTCCACAGGAACTCCAACTTTTGTTACCAACTGTTTAATATTTCGCAGTACCCAGCTTCCGCTTCCACAGATACGGCCATCTGAATTTAAGATCAGTCCTTTTTCATCTGCATAATTTTCACGTCCATACCGGATATATGTACCCGTTGGAAGCCCTGCGATAAAATTAGAATCCGAAATTAAACAGAACTTGCTGTATGGCTGCAGTTTAAACATGATCCTTAACATATCTGGACATATATGGTTTAGATCGGTAATGACTTCATAATAAATATTGTCTAATAACAGCAGTGCACCCAATGCACCTACATTTCTATGATGAATTCCCCTCATTCCATTGCCAAGATGGGTCGCAATATCAAATCCGGCCACTCTCTTGGCTTCATAAATATCTTCCGCATACGCTGCTGTATGGCAGCATGCTACTTTAATCTGATGCTCATGGAGACATCGAATGACATCATATGCTCCCGGAAGTTCTGGCGCAATCGCCATCACTTTCATTTTTCCATGAGTTTTTTGGATCAGACGTTCTGTTTCTTCCACATCCGGTGCCGGCCAGGTCAGACCTACTGTTTTTTCACCGCCCCGCGCCCAGAAAGGACCTTCGCTGTGAATACCATAGATCACTGCTCCCTCATAAACCTGATCCATTACACGGACAATTGCTTCAAAAGCATCTTCTTTTGCTGTTGGAAGAATCCCGGTAATACCGATAGATGCAAGTGCTTTTACATATCCTAATACATCTTCATCTGTACATGGATCTGTCATGGACCATCCACCAAATCCATGATTGTGAACATCTATAATACCAGGAAAAATATCCACCTTTCCAAGATCTTCGTATTCTCCGTCCCATTCCGTTGTAATCTTTTCAATCTTATCATCGCAAATAGTGATATAGCCGTTTACGAATCCGTTTTCTGTTAGTATCCGTTCTGACTTCCATGTTTTTCTACTCATTACGCGGCCTCCAAGCTTTCTTTAGAAAATTCCTAAAAATGCTAATACAATAGAGAGGATCAGAATGCCAAACACCAGAGTAAGCGGCTTGTATCCCTTTTTAATCAGTTTCATAAGCACAAATACCAGAACGATGGATAAAAGACCCGGGATAATGGAATCCAGGATATCCAGTACAACTACAGATGCCTCACCAACATTGATCGTCCAGGCCAGCTTTACGTTTACAGAAGAAGCTACCATAGCGCCTACCATGGTAATACCCATAACACCTGCGGCTTTTGTTAAAGACTGCATCAGACCGGAATTAAATACCGTATCAATAAAAGATGTTCCATACTTATAGCCAGCTCTCAAAAGATACCAACGTGCTGCGATCTGGGAGCATCCATAAATCAGGATAAATAACAGAACACCCAGGAAATTAGCCTGACTGCAAAGACCGATTGCAATACCTGCTGCAATAACTCTTAAGCAGTTAAAGAAAAATGCATCTCCAATACCTGCTGTTGGTCCCATAAGAGCTACTTTAATGCTTTCAATGGTATCATCATCCACTGCGCCTGTCTCTTTTTTCTGACGTTCCAATGCATAAGAAATACCTGCAATCAAAGATAAAAATACTGCATGGGTATTAAAAAAGCCATTGTGACGGCGCATTGCCTCTGCTTTTTCTTTCTTATCGTCATACAATTCATCTAATGCCGGTTCCATGGTCAGCGCAAATGCATTGCCTTCCATCTTTACCATATTAAATCCACAGAAAACCAGGCCTGAATTCCAGAACATTTTTCTTAATGTTTTTTTCTCTTGTGGTGTATAATTTGTTTCTTTAGCCATTAGAATAAGTCCTCCTCTCCTACAGATGAAGATGCACCGCTCTTTTCTGCAATCTTAAGAACATCGTTAATCTTTTTCTCATTGCAGAAATAGGTGATTGCAATCACAGCTGCGATAATTGCGATTGCAACGGTTGGAAGTGACATATATTTGCTTAATACATATCCCAGGAAGAAGAAACAGCCGATTTCTTTATTCCAGATCATAGAAAGCAGGATTGCAAATCCAATACCAGTCATCATAGAACTGGACGCTGATAAACCTGACATGATAAATGCAGGCATATTATTCATTACATGTTCCAGGCTGCTTACGCCAAAAGCAATTGCTGCAAACATGATAATCGCCTGAGGCAGACGATCCACAAAATATCCACACAACATAACCTGTGTACGATAAGATTTTTCTTTGCCGCTTCCAGCCATTTTCTCCCAATATGGAGCAAGTGCTGCAAGAACCGGCTTCCACATTTCATTTGCTGACCCCATTAATGTACCAATTGGCATTGCAAGAGCAAGTCCTGTTTCAACATCTGCTCCTGTCAGGATCGTATACGCAACTGCTATAATACTGCTGGCACAGGCATCTGAAGGAATAGAACCACCGATAGCAGAAATTCCCATAAAGATTGCCTCCAGAGAAGCTGCCATAATCATACCGGTTCTAATATCTCCTAGAAGAAAACCAGTCACTGTTGCTGTTACGATCGGACGTTGTAAAGTCTGCCATCCTAAGAGACGGTCGGTACCCTGCATCAGGATCCATACTAACGCACAAATCAAACCACTTTGTATCATATAACTCCCTCCTTAGTTTTGATATAGTATTATTATATATCCCATCGGGAAATCTTCCATTTTCATTTGTGCATTATAACATGAGAAAAGTTCGTTTTTGCCCTTACATTCATGCAGATTGTGGTATCTATAGTCTTTTACGGACACCATCTATTAACACTTCCATCACAGATGCAGTCGTCAGTTTTGGTGACAATTGTTCAAAATCATCCTGGAGATACCGGATCCCATTTTCCAAAAAACGCATTGAAACAATTGATTCCTGAAAATCAATGGCAATAAATAAAACTGCCCGTACCATTTCTTCTTCATATTCCAATCCTTTTTTTAAGAAATACAGATCAAATATCCGTTTTTCTGTATATTCAGACGGAACAATCACACAAAGAAGCTGATTGCGGACTCTTAAATGTCTGGGATCCATAAAAAACTGGTTCAATACTTCTTTAGAATTTATATCTTTGCCCCATTGGTATGAAAGCAGCTGAAAAATACTCTGAATCCCATAAATAGAGAAATCTCTATGAACAGCCAGTTCATCCCACTTTAATTGTTGGGCACTATAGAACCTGTCTCTTATACACATCTCCGAGCCCACGAGACGGAGCTACATCTC
>UQJF01000081.1 GCA_900541315.1 uncultured Clostridium sp.
TTTTCTGAATTTTCAGGGTTTTACATACTGTTTAATCTTCAATTATCAAGGTTCTCATTTTGTTGTCAGACTTGTTTGCTGCAACGGTTATTTATTATAACCGGTTGTCTTTCGTTTGTCAACAACTTTTTTAATTTATTTTTTTGTTTCTTTCGAAACATCTGCTGCTCTCTCAAGCGCGAAGATTATATTAGCAAATCTCAAACCGTTTGTCAACAACTTTTTTTATTTTTTTAATGTTTTTTTATTTTTAGAAGTTCAAACAATTCAAACAATATTGAAAGCGCCTTGAAATCTCAGGGCGCCTCCTGTACACGATCTTCTAAATCATCAATGCTGCTTCCAGCCTGCTCAAAAACCGGCTTCTGGCACTTTCCTGACTCTTCAGGCTTTTCAGCTTGTCGGTGCTCTTAGCCGGTATCCAGGCTTTGTTTGTATTATAATAGAAATTCAACTGTTTCCAGTATTTTTCCGGAAACAGAAACATATAGTAGAGACATTTTCGCTCCTGCTTATCCATAGGACGGACCCGTTCATAGGAATCCAGCATGGTGATCCCCAGATCACCGTCCCATCCATGTTTTTCCATTACTTTTCGCATCAGGCGGTACAGATCTTCTGCCTGGACTCCCAGATGCATGCGGTTATATTCAATGATCGCTGTATAGCCATTCCCCATTAATACATGATGCTGGTCCAGGTCACCGTGGCAGAGATAGCCCAGTCTGTCCCCCTGCTTCCTGGCAGAATTTTTCATGTTTTCAACAGGATTTTCCATATTTTCAGCGGCATTTTCAACAGAAAGTTCTGCAGCAGCCAGCTGTTCTGGAGCCCCATTTTCCGGGAACAATCCCTTCATCTGGTTCAGTGCTTCTTTGGCCTGTTCAAAAAAATAGTCAAAGCTGTCCATAACGCACAGTTCAAATTCCGTCTTTCCCCGTTTGCCCCGGATAAAATTTCTGGCCCGCTTCATTTCCTTTACATGGCGCTCCTGCTCTTTTTCCAGGCTTTCTATAAAGATAGAACCCATATTCCATTCTTCTCTTGGCTGGATCTGGCGCAGCTGCCCATGAAGCATGGCAAGACGGGATATCCCCAGACGGATCTCATAATTATCCCTTATATTGCATTCTCTGTCAGGAAAGCATTCTTTCATAATGTAATTAGTCCCGTCTCCTGCTTTGCTTAAAAGGGCACCTTCCTGATTCCGCACATACCGGTCTACACGCAGGCTTCCTCTGATATCAATGCTTTCTAACACCTGATCTTCAAATTCCAGTCTGCGTACAGTCCCCCTGTATTCCCGCAGAAGTTTCAAACCCTTATCTGTTTCGCAGATCCAGGAACCCCGGCCTTTTCTTACAGATAGGACTTCCATTTCATATTGCGCTAAAACCTCCTGGTATCTTTCATTCATTTTTACCCTCCCACAAAAACCGCACCGTTTCAGCGTCCAACTGTGCGGCTGTCATTTCACTGCTTTTACAGACTATGTGAAAAGAGCCATGATTATGCGAAAGATTTTCGGTCAGAATATCTGCAAGAAAAAAGTCCCCCTGTCAATTCAGGGGGACTGTACACTTACAATGCTGCTTATTTTGTCATCCATGTCAAAAACGCGCCGGTGACACGTTTGACGGTTGTTTAACGATTGCTTCCGGACTTATTTACTTCTGTTCCCAGCCGTCTTTCCACTTCATGTGGTGAAGCTGGCCTTCTAATGCCATTTTTTCAAAATCATTGTGGCGCAGGGCTTCATAGAGCACTACAGCCACGGAATTTGACAGGTTTAAGGACCGGATCTCTCCCCACATGGGAATACGGACACAGTGGTCTTCATTTTCCACTAAGATTGATTCCGGGATGCCGGCACTTTCTTTTCCGAACATGAGATAGCAGTCCGGTTCGTAGTCTACTTCTGAATAGACTTTATGCGCCTTAGTAGTGGCAAAATACATTTTTCCCAGGGCATCCGGATTCTTCTCCAGAAAATCCTGGTAATCGCTGTATACATGTACATCCAATTTATCCCAGTAATCCAGCCCGGCTCTTTTTAAGGCTTTTTCATTTAACTTAAAACCCAGAGGCTCGATCAGGTGGAGTCTGGTATTGGTGGCCACGCAGGTACGGCCGATATTTCCGGTATTAGAGGGCATTTCCGGTTCTAAAAGTACAACATTCATCATATTTTTATTCTGCCTTTCCATCATGGCGCTTTACAAAACGCTCAATACGGCTTAACGCCTCTTTCAGGCTCTTTAAGGAGTAGGCATAGGAAATACGTACAAAGCCTTCTCCGCAGGCGCCAAAGGCCGTTCCGGGAACTACAGCTACTTTCTCTTCCATCAGAAGTTTAGTAGCAAATTCCTCTGAAGTCATGCCAAAACGGCTGATATTAGGAAATGTATAGAATGCGCCTAATGGCTCAAAACAGTCGATGCCCATTTCACGGAATGCATTTAATAAAAATCTGCGTCGCTGGTCATAGGACTCACGCATCATTTCTACATCCGAATCACCATTTTTCAGTGCAGAAACTGCTGCATACTGGCTGGTGGTAGGTGCACACATGATAGCGTACTGATGGATCTTTAACATCTGCTTTAAGATTAAGCTTGGTGCTGCCGCATAACCAAGACGCCATCCGGTCATAGCATAAGACTTGGAAAAACCATTGATCAGGACAGTACGTTCTTTCATGCCTGGAAATGCTGCAATGGTAGCATGTTTTCTCTGGTAAGTCAGTTCAGAATAAATCTCGTCTGTTACTACAAACAGGTCTTTTTCAATGACGATCTTTGCGATCTCTTCCAGCTCATGTTTTTCCATAATAGCGCCGGTTGGGTTATTAGGGAATGGAAGGACCAGGATCTTGGTCTTGTCTGTGATCTTTTCCAGCAGCTTCTCAGGAGTCAGCTTAAACTGGTCTTTTTCCTCCAGTTCAATGATCACCGGAACACCGTCTGCCAGAGTAACGCATGGCAGATAGGAAACATAGCTTGGCTGTGGGATCAGTACTTCATCTCCCGGATTTAACATGGCACGCATGGCAACATCGATAGCTTCACTTCCACCTACTGTTACCATAACTTCTGTATCCGGGTCATAAGTTACTTCAAAACGGCGCTTTAAGTAATTGCATATTTCATCCTTTAACTGCTTTAAACCTGCATTGGAAGTATAAAATGTGCGGCCTTTTTCAAGGGAGTAGATACCTTCTTCCCTGATATGCCAGGGAGTATCAAAGTCCGGCTCGCCTACACCTAAGGAAATAGCGCCTTCCATTTCATTTACAATATCAAAAAATTTACGGATCCCGGAGGGCGGGATACTTACAATTTTGTCAGATAAGGGGTTTCTCATGGTGTGATCAGCATCCTTTCATCCTGGACCGGCTCGCTGATAATGGTGCCGTGATCCTTATATTTTTTCAATACAAAGTGAGTTGCTGTACTTAATACTGACTCCATAGGAGCTAATTTGTCAGATACAAACTGTGCTACCTGGCGCATGGTCTTTCCCTCGATAAATACGGTAAAATCAAAAGATCCGCTCATCAGGTATACAGCGTTAACTTCATTATACTGGTAAATACGCTCTGCGATCTTATCAAAGCCCATACCTCTCTGAGGAGTTACTTTTACTTCGATCAGAGCTACTACTTTTTCTTCGCTGGTGTTATCCCAATTAATGAGAGTGTGGTATCCGCAGATAATGTGTTCTTTTTCCATCTCGGCGATCTCATTGGCCACTGCGATCTCACTTTCACCAAGTAATACCGCCAGGTCTTTTATATCGATCCTGCTGTTTTTTTCGATCACCGCCAGAATTTTTTCTCTCATGATAACTTCCTCCAATATTAAAATCATATATTCTTATATGGTATTGCCGCTGTAAAGCGGCATATATGACGCCTTCGACCTGTATGCCAAGCCTGTTTATCCGGCTGTTATCCAATACGGGTCAGTTCATCGGCTCTTGGCCGTTCCAGATATCCGGCTGTTTCCTCTCCGTGGCGTATCACCCGGGCAATTCCCTTTTCTGCACTGCCTATCACTGCTGCCGGGATTCCCCGTGCACTGAGGCTTCGCACCATCTGGCCGCCTCTGTCGCAGGCTAAGATCACGCAGTTTTCACTGAAAAGGCGATATGGATTGACCTCAAACATCTCACATACTTCAACTACTGCCTGCTTCATAGGGATCATTCGCAGATCAATATCTACGCCTACGTTGAAAATGCCGGATAAATTCCAGACAGCTGTGAGAATGCCGCCTTCTTTCGCGTATTCCCAGGCTGTAACTGGACAATCTTTCTGTTTTAATTCATTTTCAAGCCACTCTTTTACATTGTAGCTGTCTTCCTTTTCCAGACATCTGAGAAAAGAAGGTGCAAAACGGCCTTCCAGTTTTTCCTTTTTTTTCTGGAAAATGAGTCTGGCTCCGGCCATACCGGCATATCCGGCCACTACCAGATCCTGACCTGGCTTTATAAAGCCATCTCGTTTTTCAAATCCGCCCGGACCCTGTCCTGCTGTTCTCATGGATTTTCCTCCTGTGCGGGACTGGCCGGGCTTTCCGCACCAGCATTTCCCCCCGCAGGCTGTGCTGCAGTGGTAGGAACAACTCCCGGTCCACCATTTTCTCCTGTAACCGCCTCATGTGCCGTCTCTGTCTGAGCTGGTTCTGTCTGAGCTGGTTCAGGCGTATTATTCTCTCCTGTTTCAGGTGTAGTGGCTGGTGCTTGCGGCTCTGGCGCCGGTACAGGTGCTGCCTGAGCTGGTCCTACACGGTAAATGGCCTTGGAAGCATTGTAGGTATCCTCATTTAGAAGAGTACGTTCCTGCTCCACTCCATCCACAGTCACTACCTTCCATAGTCTGGATCTATAGCCGGTATGTGCTGACTGTACCTTCACCTTAGCACCTGGCGCAAGGCTATTGTCCGTGATCATCTGGGGTTCTCCCGGATTGGTGGTCCCCACAGTCTCTGAAACATATTCTACCTGCCGGCCAGAAGGTCTGGTATCTTTTCCATAAATGGTAAAGATCAGTTTCTTTCCCGATGTATATCCTTCGATATATACAGGTGTGCTGTAATTATTCTTAATTTTAATATCTTTATAAGTGCCTGCAATAGCAGCATCCATTGACGGCTTTACATAGGTTACGATCATAGAATGGTTCTGTCTCTGAACAATCTCCATTTCCGCCTGCAGTGCTGCATCATACAATGTAGTAGCGATCTGGCAGACACCGCCGCCAATACTGTCCACTACCTGGCCATTTTCATAGGCTGCAGCTGTCTTATAACCATTTTCGATGGTAAACGGCTGTAAACATTCATAACCGGATAGCACCTCACCAGGCATAAGCACACGTCCATTGATTTTTCCCGCACCAACTGCAAGATTAGTGGAACGTGCCGCGCCGCTGCTGGAAAAGTCGGTGGTACAGGTTCCTAAAACATCTTCTATGGTCTTAAGGTCATCGGAAGTGATCTTCGGCTGTTCTTCTTTGATCACTGCCTGGACAGAAATCTCACCTATAGAGTCTTTTAATCCCTCAAAAGCGGTATTTAAAGCGGAAGCCGTGGCATCTGCATCCACGACTTTTCCTAAAACAGACTCTGTGATCACAAATGCGCCGTTTTCTCTGCGGATAGACGCATCCTGAGGCTGTGCCAGTACTCCGTCGCAATGGGTATCTACAAAAGCCCTTATCTTATCTGGATCCGCTGCTGTCTGGACCGTAACATCCACCGGTGTCTTTTCCAGATCCTTTTTGTTCATATATTGACGGATCAGGCTTCCACCTACATAGCTTTTTAACTCTTTTTCGGCTTCTTCCTGATTGCTCCAGTGAATACCCAGTTCCCCGGCTGTGGTTTCTGCTTTTTTATCTTCAATAGTTAAGGCTACAGACACATCCGCCTGTTTTTTCACTTTTTCTTCTGCTGTATGCAGGGCATCTTCCCATGTTTTTCCAGCCAGACTTTCCCCGTCTGTACTGATACCTTCCGGAAATACCGGCGCCGCACATACGGTCATGGGAAGCACCCATAAAGCCCCGGCAGCCAGTGCTGCAAAAAGACCTGCTTTCAATGTCTTGTTTCCCATAAATTCTCCTAAATTCTTCTGATCCCTGATCGGGTCTTCTGCCATTTTATTTAGTTCAACATTTAATTAGTACATCAATGCGCTCAGCGCCATTGGCACGATCATGGCAAGTACCAGGATCACAACAATAACAGTAGAAATGATCTTCTTTACTTTAGGGTCTCTCATATTTAACATTTTATCACCTCATTTATTCTGTGGCTTCACCCGTCCGTACTGGAGGATGATCTTGTCGATCAGCCTGGAAGCATCGCTCCGGCTTATATCGTTTAACTGCACAGTTATGTTTATTCTATGACATTTTAATAAATCCTGCAAGTATTCTTTTTGTCTTTTCGTTGCCGGCTGCTGTCGCTTCATCCGGCAATTTAAAGGCATTGTCGCAAATAACTCTGGCTGGTCTTCTCCATGAAGTCCCCTTAACTTCTGATAAAGCAAATGCGCCGACAAGGCATCTGCCTCTGCCCGGTGTGTCAAAGGCTGTTCAATCTTATAATAAATGCAGGCGTTTCCCAGATTTTTCTTTTCCTGCTCCGGCATCAATTTCCTGCATAATTTCAGGGTATCTACTGCCTCACATTCAAATTCCATTTTCTGGTTTACCGCCGCCTGCTTTAAGAAGCTGTAATCAAAACGGATGTTGTGGCCTAAAAGGGGCAGATCTCCAATAAATCCCAGCACCTCTCCAATAATATTTTCTATTACCGGAGCATCTTTTAACATGTCATCTGTAATACCTGTTAATTCCACTACCCGTTCTGTCAACGGCCGTTTTGGATTTACCAGAGTTACAAAACGGCCTGTGATCTGTCCATGTTCTACTTTTAAGGCGGCGATCTCCGTTATTTTCTCTTTCTTCGGCTCCAGACCTGTGGTTTCCAAGTCCAGGGCAATGTATGAGTCGATCATTTTAGCATGTCCTTCCTAAAATCAAATTTAAACAAATTCAGAATTTTTCTGATTTTTGTATTTTTCCTGTTTAATCTGTTTTTTGTATTTCTCTGAAAACTGCCGGTGCTTCACAGGCAGGACACCATTGTTTTAAAAAGCAGTTTCCGCAGTCCGGCTTTCTGGCAGTACAAATGGTCCGCCCTAAAGTAATGATATGGATATTCCAGAGAATCCAGTGATCTTCCGGAAGTATCTTCATCAGATCCGACTCGATCTTTTCCGGCTCTGTCTCTTTTGTAAGCCCCAGCTTCCTGGAAATGCGCTTTACATGGGTATCCACCACAATACTTGGCACATGGTAGATATTTCCCCGGATCACATTGGCAGTCTTCCGACCCACACCTGCCAGTGTAAGCAGGTCTTCCATTTTTTCCGGCACAATACCGCCGTACTCTTCCACCAGCCGCTTTGCACACTGGATAATGTTTTTGGCTTTCATATGATAAAATCCAATGGAACGAATGTCCTGTTCCAGTTCTTTTAAGTCCGCCGCCGCAAAATCTTTAATCGTCGGATATTTCTTAAAAAGATCCGCTGTTACAATGTTCACTCTGGCGTCTGTACACTGGGCGCTTAAGATAACCGCAATGAGCAGCTGCCATGGGGTCTCGTAGTTTAGGTAGCAGATGAAGTCAGTGCCGTATTCTTTATCTAAGGCTGATAATATATGAGAGATCCGTTCTTTTAGTTTGCCTGTCATTTTGATCATATTTGTTTCTATCCCTTTATCCTAATTTCATTTCAAGTTTGCTTCACATCTTAATTTGCATTTTACAATTCAATCGCCTGTGTCTATAATAAAGGAAAATGTGGCAAAGGTAAATGTTTGAGAAGATAAATGTTTGAGAAGGTAAATGTTTGAGAAGGTAAAAGAGGATAAAATATGCAGTCAAAGAAAGATCTATACCAGATTGGCGAAGTGGCCCGTCTGTTTCATTTAAGCATCAGCCTGCTGCGCCATTACGACAAAACGGGACTGGTAACGCCGGAATACACGGACCCGAACACTGGATACCGGTATTACAGCATCAGACAGTTTGAGTGTTTAAATACCATACGCTACCTGCGGGCATTAGACATGCCGCTGGATGAGATCGGAGATTTTCTCCATAACAGGGACACCGGGCGCATCCAGGAGCTTTTGTCAAAGCAGCTGGTACAGGTGCATAAGAAACAACAGGAACTGACTGTGATTGAGCATCAGATAAAAAACCGTTTAAATCAGATCCAAGGAGCGCTTTCCGCTCATCCAGGAGAGATCTTTTTAGAAAAAAAGGCACCTCTACAGTTGGCCTGCATGAAAAAACAGCTAAATCCGGAAAATTATCTGGATCTGGAGTATTCGATCCGGGAAATGGAACAGGGAAACAGCCCTGCTTCTATTTTCCTGGGAAAGGTAGGATTAGGGCTGTTTTATGGCTCTTTAAAGGCACATCGTTTTAAGCCTTATGATTTTGTTTTTATCATTCTGGAAGAGGATGATCCTATCAATGGTCAGGTCATCCGCATCCCGGAAAGCACCTGGGCTATTGTCCGTTTTCACGGAAGTCATGAGCAGGCGCCGGGATTTTATGAAAAACTCCTGTCCTATTTTAAGGACGAGGGACTTGCGCCAGAAAGTTTTGCTCTGGAAATGACTCTCATCGACTATGGTCTTACCCATGACCAGTCCCAGTTTATCACAGAGATCCAGATTCCTTTAAACCCGGACTGTCCGGGCATTATAGCTTAATGGATCTCGTCTCTTGTAATCAAATAACAGATAAGTTCCGTCTCTTAATGGCTCTAAATGAGCCATTTTTGCCATTTGTCTGGAGTCGTAGCCTTCGTATCCGGACAGATACTGGGGAGTTTTCTCTTCTTTCTGGAAAAATTCACGGACAAAGTCCTTGGAACCGCTTAGATCTCTTGCAAAGGTCGGGCGGCTCTTTACATTTTCACGAAGATACAGATCTGTCATTAACAGGTCACGGTATTTTTCCAGTTTTTCAGAAATACCAGGGTTTACTTCTGTTCCCCGGTGGGCATGATTTTCATGGGTTTCATATCTTTCAGATTTTTCCAATTTTACCTGTATCATCTTCCAGAGTATCTCATATCTGGCAATACGACTGTGACTGATGCCGGAAAGATGGTTTTTATTGTAATAACCTGCCATAAAAGAAAACATTTCATAAGGAGTATTAAATTCCTTTTCCAGTTCTTTTAAAGTACAGGTAAACTGGCGGCTGTTGTAATGGACTTCTGTCATCTCTTCTATATCTTTTAATTCCAGCACATCCCTATAGGAAAGCCATTTTGTCTGCAGCACCTCATAAGGTGGCGCAGCACTGTAAAGCAGATCACAGTCCGGGATCAGTTCTTCCATATAAGAGCCTTTTAATATTTTTAAAAAGCCTAACTGCAGCTGCTCCGGCTCCATAGAATATACGTCATTAAAGGACTGTTTAAAACGCTTTAGATCTTCCCATGGAAGTCCCACGATCAGGTCTAAATGCTGGTGGATATTGTGCCAGCTGTTAATGGTTTCTGTGATCTGGCGGATCTCTTCGATATCTGTCTTCCGGCGGATGGTCTCCAGTGTTTTTTCATTGGTAGACTGGACACCAATCTCCAGCTGTACCAGTCCCGGACGCATAGTGGAAAGCAGATCCAGTTCGTCCTTATCTAACAGATCCGCTGCGATCTCAAAATGGAAATTAGTAATACCATTATCATGATCTCTTATATACTGCCAGATTGCCATTGCATGGGACTTTTTGCAGTTAAAAGTCCTGTCTACAAATTTTACCTGGGGCACTTTCGCCTGCAGGAACCATTCCAGCTCCGGCAGCACCAGGTCCAGACTGCGAAAGCGCAGCTTCTTGTCAATGGAAGACAGGCAGTAGGCGCAGGAAAATGGACAGCCTCTGCTGCTTTCGTAGTAGATAATACGGTGTTCCAGCTCTTTCATATCCATAAAAGCATAGGGAAACGGGATCTGGCTCATATCCATTACCTGGCGAAAGCCTGTATCAGTAATGGTGCCGTCATCATTTCGCAGCATAAGACCAGGAACCCGTTTTAGCTCCTCTCCTTCAAGGAGCGCCTTTAGAAAATGGGCGAAGGTGATCTCTCCTTCCCCCATCATAACAAGATCCACTGCCGGTTCTTCTTTCAAAAAAGCTTCTGCGTGATAGGAAACCTCCGGGCCGCCTGCCCATATTTTCACATTCGGAAGCACCTTTTTTATATCAGCCAGTATCATTTTTACATAGGAAATGTTCCAGATATAGCAGGAAAATCCAATAACATCCGGCTTTCGCTTATAGATATCCTGAAGGATCTGCTCCATCTGATGGTTAATGGTGTATTCTGCCAGAGAAACTTTCGCCTCCTCTGCCAGTCCCCATTCTTTTAACATCTTCTCTCCATAGGTCTTCAGGCTGTAGATGCCCAGATTGGAATGGATATATTTTGCATTGATCGCAGCTAAAAGGACCTTCATTTTACACCTCGATCTCAATCTTGCGGCCAGTAGGCTGATACTGATAATAGCGCACTCCTGCTGCGTTTAACATGCGCTTGGAAGCTTTTACAGCCGGTGTGTGGGCATACTTGTCCCCGCCATAGATGATAGTCTTAATACCCGCCTGGATGATCGCCTTAGCGCACTCATTGCATGGGAAAAGGGTCACATACAGCTTGCTTCCTTCCAGGCTTCCCCCCCTGTAATTTAAAATGGCGTTTAACTCACTGTGGGTAGAGTAAAAATATTTTGCATTGTACGGATCATCCAGTTCATGCTCCTTGCCCCATGGAAATTCATCATCTGAACAGCCTTTTGGAAAACCGTTATAGCCCATAGAAAGGATCTTGTTGTCCTGGCTTACGATGCATGCCCCCACCTGGGTACTTGGATCCTTGGACCGTCTGCCTGATAGAGCGGCAACTCCCATAAAATATTCATCCCATGTAATATAATCAACACGTTTATCTGACATTTTTTTCTCCTTTTACATTTCATGTACTCTCGGAATCTTTTAAAACATTTGTAATCATCATATAATAGACAATATAAAAATGCAAGAAGGAGCAGTCTTATCAACTGCTCCTTCCCGGAAATATAAAGCTGTCAAACTTACGCTTTTTCTACATTTTTCGTCACGATCACATCTGCATCCAGACCTAATATCCCTTTGATCACAACAGTTCCCGCTTTTACCGGCGCTGTTAACCGGCATTTTCTGATCTCATCCATTGCATCAAAAATACGTGCTTTGGGGATCGGGGCGGTAAGGCGTACACTGGCAAGCGGCAATTCTCCTCCTTCTACCAGTACAGAGGTTGCAATATTTCTCTTTGGATCTGTCAGCTCCTGCTTCACATACTCTGCTCCTCTTTTGCAGGTGGCTCCTTCTAATGAGTGGATCACTACAGACTGATCTGCCTGTATCTCATAATCTGCACTTATTTCGCAGCCATTTGGACAAATGATGCATGTAAATTCTCTTGTCATTCTACCTTCACCTCCAGATCTCCCTTGTTTTCCAGTTTTTCTGCTTTTAAATCTATATGGATCATCTCTGCCGGAAGAGCTTTTTTCATCTTTTTACGGGCGATTTCTCTTCCATTCTGGCTTACAACCAGAGCACAGTCCTTAAACGGCCGGTTTACACGCAGAGACAGACAGCAGTCTTCTGTTCCTGATATCCGCTGTGGAACGGTATGATTGATATTTCTATCAGTCTTTACCTGTATCTCACATGCAGGCAGTTTCCCATCTTTAATATACCGTGCTGCGGAATCTGCCAGTTTTTCTGCCTCCATGGATACAAAATCCACCAGATCATGAACATGGAGTACATTTCCTGCTGCGAAAATCCCCAGCCGGTCTGTCTGGAAATACTCATCCACTGTAGCACCCTTTGTCCTTGTATCCAGTGTTACTCCTGCATCCAGGGAAAGTTCATTTTCCGGGATCAGGCCAACAGATAAGATCAGGGTATCACAGCTGTATTCCTCTTCTGTTCCAGGGATCGGCTTCATGTGTTCATCTACTTTTGAAACGGTCACACCGGTCAAACGCTTATCTCCATGGATTTCTGTAACTGTATGGCTTAAATACAATGGGATATTGTAATCATTTAAGCACTGTTCAATATTTCTTGGAAGACCGCTTGGATATGGCTGGATCTCAAAAACCGCCTTTACGTGGGCACCTTCTAAGGTCAGTCTGCGGGCCATGATCATTCCAATATCACCGGAACCTAAGATCACCACTTCTTTTGCCGGCATACGGTTATAAAGGTTTATATACGCCTGGGCAACACCTGCTGTAAATACACCGGTCGGACGCTCTCCTGGTATGCCAAGGGCTCCTCTGGTACGTTCTCTGCAGCCCATTGCCAGGATCACTGCCTTTGCCTGCCACTGTTTTAAGCCATCAGGAGTAGCTGCTGTGATCACTTTGTCCTCTGAAATTTCCAGAACAGTTGCATCAGTAAGATAACGGATCTTCTTTTCATTTGCCAGGTCAATGAATTTCTGGGCATATTCCGGTCCACTGAGTGTAGTTTTAAAACGGGCCAGTCCAAAACCATCATGGATACACTGACGTAAAATGCCGCCTAACTGTTTTTCACGTTCCAGGATCAGAATATCTGTGATCCCGTTTTCATACAGGCGTACAGCCGCTGCCAGACCTGCCGGGCCGCCGCCTACGATCACTGCATCTGCCTGTTCTATTTCCCACATTGCTGTTTTATGTTCCATGTTCACAGTTACACCTCCCGTACTTTTCCAAATAAAACATTAGAGCCTTCACGTTCATACTGCACTTCTGTCTCTTTTTTCCCAAGTTCCTGCTCGATCATCTGTTCAATACGCATCTGGCAGTAGCCGCCCTGACAGCGTCCCATCATGGAACGGGTTCTGTATTTCACACCGGTCATAGTATCTACACCTAATGGATTGTGGATCGCCTGAAGGATCTCCGCTTTTGTCACCTTTTCGCATCGGCAGATCACTTCGCCGTAATCCGGGTTCTCCCTGATCAGTTCTGCCTGCTCTTCTTTTGTGCACTGGGAGAAATGGCGTATTCCTTTTCTCACTGGATTGAAATCCGGATTTTCTTCTAATTCTTCTCTCTCTTTCATCAGTTCAATGGCATATCTGGCAATTGGCACTGCTGCTGTCAGTCCCGGTGACTCAATACCAACCAGATTTAAGGCATGAGGCGCGATCTCATCTTTGATCTCGATCTTAAAATCTTGGATCACACCATTTTCATCTACCCATTTTGGCAGTATTCCGGAATAATTGCGGATATAATCTGCCTTATGGATACATGGCCACAGATCTGAAGCGCTTTCTGCCAGATAATCTATATTTTTCTGTGGTACACCGTAATAGTTAAAATCTGTCACCATATCTGCGTTAGGGCCGATGATCACATTTCCGTCTGTAGTATTTGTCACATGAATTCCCATATAGGTGTTGCTTGGAACTGGATAAACAGGCATTGGAAGAAGAGGACCTGTACGCTTATCCAGGATAATGTAATCTCCCTTGGAACCAATGATACGGTAGCCGGTGATCCCAAGCATATCAGAGATCTTGCCGCAGCCAAGTCCTGCGCAGTTTACTACCCAGCGGGTCTTAAAGTTTCCTTTTGCTGTGGTGATTTCATATGTATCATCTTCCTGCCTCTGGATCGCTGTCACTTCGCATCCAAAATGATATTCTACGCCATTTTCATGGGCATTTTCTGCCAGGGCAATGGTATAGCCAAAGGGATCTACAATACCGCTGTTATGGGAAAACATGGCAAACTTTCCTACTACAGCAGGAACCAGCTCATGAAGGCGTTTTTCATCGATCAGCTCCAGGTTAGTAGCTCCGTTGTCTTTTCCCTGTTCTATGGTGCGTTTTAAGGTCTCCATATCTTCATCGGTATTTCCCACCAGCACTTTGCCGCAGCGGATAAAATGAAAATCCAGCTCTTTTGCCAGATCTCCCATCATCTTATTTCCTTCTACGCAAAGCTTTGCTTTTAAGCTTCCCCTGTCATATGCAAAACCGCCATGGACAACGCCGGAATTCCGGCCACTGGTCTCATTACATACGTCCAGATTTTTCTCCAGCACACCGATTTTCAAACGATACCGTGACAATTCTCTGGCCATGGCACTTCCCACTACACCACCGCCGATGATCAGAACATCATACATCTCCTTCATTTTTACGCCTCCTATGTTCAGTATTTTATTTCGTTTTAAATTCGTCCTATGAATATATCTCATTTTTATCATATAAAGAAGATAAAGTCAATGTTTTTCTGATTTCATCTTAATATTTATGGGATAAATTCAATCGTTGATGTCATGATTTAAATGACCAACATAATTAAATTTGCAGACATGTAAAAAAAGCAGCTCCTGCTCATTTTAAGCAGGGCTGCCGAATATTAACCGCATTACGGTTCTTTTATGACTCTTTTATGACCCTATTCTGTACCGGTTATGGTTGTACATCAGGTGGAAATACATTTCCTGTCTCGCATCTTCTCCCCGCCCATCCCGGATAGCTTCAAAAATGCGCCGATGGGATAATAAAGTCTGCTCATATTCTGTTTCTTCTACAGAATCTGCAAAAACACGCACACCTTCTGTGATCACCGGAATCAGATTGGTCATGACCCTGTCTCTTATACACATCTCCGAGCCCACGAGACGGAGCTACATCT
>UQJF01000082.1 GCA_900541315.1 uncultured Clostridium sp.
GGTGCAACTGGCGAAAAATCGGCCGCAAAGGCAAGTGCAGGAAAGACTCCGAGAGGACATAGAAGACTCCGGGAGGACATTTTATACTCGCGAACAGCCACCTATAGGCTTTACTGCCGCAGGCTGTTCATTTATTAATGATCCAGGAAAAACAAATGCCACCTGCGGTGCCGCCTGTTTTTCTTTGGTCTCATACTATCTATTCCCCTAATCCATCCTCTACGATTTTGATCATTGCTGCCAGTGCCTTTTCCTCATCAGGACCAGTGCAATTAAATTCAATCTCTTCTCCGCATTTTACACAGGCGCCAAGGACGCTAAGCACACTTTTCGCATTTGCCGTTACATTGCGGACTTTAAAAGAAACCTTTGATTTATACAGCAGAGCCTCTTTGCAAAGGATGCCTGCAGGCCTTAAATGAAGACCAGATGGATTTTTGATCACAGTTTTTCCACTTACCATATTTGATTCTCCTGATTTTTCCGCAGCATATAAACTGCCTTTTTCTTGTTTTCCCCTTAATTATTTCTCATGTTCTCTCGAAATCTTTCTGTGCTTGATTTTGTGAGAAGATTTTTTGTCAGTTGTGCCCAAATTTCTGAGGCGTACGTGGAACGTACGTCGATGAAATTTGGGTGCGACTGGCGGAAAATCGGCCACAAAAGCAAGTGCAGGAAAGACTCCGAGAGGACATTTCTCTTACTTAACGGCTTTCCCAGCCGCCGTTGTATAATTTGATGCAGCAGAGCTGCTTTCAGCAGCTGTTGTTTCCCCTCTGCTGCTCTCTGTCTCTTCTGATGCAGCCGCCGTTATTTCCCCTGGTTCTCTGTCATGAACGATGATCTGAAGGTCATCCTGGCTTACCAGCTCGTACGCTGCTCCCAGTTCAAAGGTTACAGTTCCCGGATGGGTTCCAGGACCCATATCGCTTACATCAACCTCTGCCTCTAACGAATCCTCCGTCAGCTGGTCTAAATCTTCTTTTAAACCTTTAATATTTAAACGTATCGCATCTCTGTCATACTGATAGCTGTAGTGGCTGGATGCACCTACCTGACGGATCTTACTTGTCTTTAATTCAATGGTACGGGTCTCTAAAGGTTCTACTTTTAAGGTTACATGGATCTTGCTGTTGGAATCAGCCAGTTCCACATTTTCCGGAAGATATTTATTCAAGTCAATGATCACTTCTTTATCCTCTGAAGCACCGTCCATATTTAACTCTGACTTAGGGATATTAATAGCATTTATCTCTGCCAGATCAGACTTAAGTCCTACTACATCAACAGAGTTTACATTGCTCTCAATACCTGTAAAGCGGTATCCGTCTGCCACTCTTCCCTCTGTCTCAAAATTCAGTCCCAATGTCTTTACTTTCAGGATAGAAAGAGTGTAGTCTGCCTCTGACCGGCTTAAGCTCACCTGGTCATCCAGAGTGATCTTATTTCTATTTGCATCAAAGCACTGGATCTGGGCTGTACCTGAAAGATCGGAATTTGCCCCGTCCAGACGGATGGTAATACCCACTGTACTGATCCGTCCCACCTGGGATTCCGGTCCGCTTACATATATGCTGGTAGGTACGATATTCACTGTTCCTTCCCTGTATCCGGACTCTGTTTCTCCTTCTGTATATGCGGTCAGCTCAAACTTTTTCTGCTGCACATCTTCCGTAGTCACGCGGATCACCATCGGTTTTGCAGTTACCGCATCCACTTTACTGTTCTTTATATCTACCTTCACCGGCACTGCTCCCGTAGGCTCATACATATCTGCCAGATCAATATAAGCCCTGAAATCAGAAGCAGAAATACTTCCTGCATCCAGTGTGCGTACCTTATATGCTACCGTCACAGTGCTGCGGTTATCGAGCAATTCATACGTTTTTCCGTTTGCGGAAAGTACATCTTCATTCAGCACCTCTAAAGGCACCTCTTTGGTGGCCGTCACATCCGGGTTGGAAATGTTGGTCACTGCCAGCCAGACAAAAAAAGCAAGGAAAACGGAAAGTATCTTCAATTTTAAGTTATTTGTCAGCTTTTTTCCCATTGATCAACCTTCCCTTCCATATCTTAAACCGGTTGGAAGAAACCGGCTCTTCTTTCATCAGTCCGGAAAGAATATCCCGAAGTGCCTCTGCAGTTGGAACACTGCGAAGCATTCCGCCTTCTGCAACAGATACCCGTCCTGTTTCCTCAGAAACAACAATAGTAAGACTGTCTGTTGTTTCACTGACACCTACCGCTGCACGATGCCTGGTTCCCAATGCCTTGTTAATAGACATATTGTCAGAAAGAGGAAGATAACAGGTAGCAGCTGCCACCCGGTTTCCCCGGATCACTACTGCCCCGTCGTGAAGCGGTGTATTATGTTCAAAAATGTTGATAAGAAGCTGGCTTGTGACCAGACCGCTGATCTCAATACCGGTCCTTTCGATTTCCTTTAAAGAAGTTCCTCTTTCAATGACCATTAAAGCGCCTGTCTTTACCTTTGCCATCTCAAAAGTGGCACGCACCAGTTCGTTCACAGTACGGTCATTAAATTCCTGACTGATCTTGCCGTCATCCTGGGCCAGAATACCGGATAACAGATTCTGGCTTCCCAGCTGTTCCAGGGCTTTCCTAAGTTCAGGCTGGAAAACGACCAGAAACGCCGTTACGGCAATAGCAGTAATATTTTTAAGGATCCAGACAATCGTATCCAGACGCAAAAGAACAGCCATAATGGAAAATACCAATATGACTAAAAGTCCTTTTAACAATGTCCATGCCCTTGTATTTTTTATCCAGAAAAGAATCTCATATACCAGAAACGAGATGATCGCGATCTCAAAGATATTCCGGAGGGAGATCCGCGGCAGCAATGTCAGCCAGGATGAGGCTTTCATCATAAGTTCTGTTAAGATTTCCACCTGTTATCATCCTCCTTTGGTCATATATACTTTTATACTTACTTATGTTCTTTCACTTTTGTACTTCGCTTTCTTGTGCTGATACGCTGTACTTTTACGTCCGTACTGCTCACGGTCATCTTGGGAACTGCTTTTACATAGTAATAATAATCATCATCTTCAAACTGCACATATTCTGTACAGGTATAATCTACAGAAAAGAAAAAGAAATTGTAGATCATAGCCAGCACCACAGACACGAGCAGGCCAAAGATCAGTGTTCCGGCCGATACAGACACACCAAATACAAAATTACCTACAAAAATAACCAGCAGCTGGGCTACTGTTCCTACCACAATAGCTATAACCCAGGCATAGTCCACAGAAAGTCTGTGGATCAGATATACCACTATAATGCCAACTGCACAGGCAGCGATCATTATCATCATAGTCTGGTTAAAGCATACAGACCGGATGATCTGGCTGTAACGCTGGACGATATCCACATTTCCTTCTCCTGTAAGGACACCTGCATTCTGGCGTATATACATCAGAAGATAGTAGAGAAAAACGCCGCAGCTCACTGGTATCACAGATATCAGGCTGCCTCCCAGACCCACTAAAAATGCCACTGCATACGGCACTTTAAACAAGAACGCAAGGGGCGTAAGTACCATAAGCCAGCTGTCTCCCGGCTTGAAGCCGTAATACAGCACTGCTACTACCAGTATCATCATCAATGTGATCAGTGCCATTTCCATGGATACTGCATACACATGTGCCACCATCACACATCCCATTAAAAACACGCTGGCACTATCCGGGAGCAGTGCACCAAAAACACAGAGCAACAGCACAACCGCTGGATTTTTTAATTTTGTCATGTAACCGATATTGGCATTCATACTTAAAACAGTACACAGGACAAGCAGCAGCCGGACTACAAAGCGTATCCAATAACTGTATTTATTATAAAATTCTTTCAGGTGCTCTTTTAACAGCAAAAGACCTGTCATAAAGCGGCTCCTCCTCTGTTTCCTTTTCCGTGGTCTTTCCCGAATTTGCGCTCCAGATGTTTCAGCCTTGCCATATACATAGTCTGGCTTCTGGATGCAAAATCATATCGTTTGGAATAAATCTTCCATGTAATAAGAAGATAAAACACCAGTCCTGTTATATAACCCAGTCCCCAGTTTTTTGCCCATGACACAACCGTTTCTATAGCAGCGCCTTTTACGATCACACCCAGCTTGTACATGATCCACATAAGAAGGATCAGCACAAAACTAAAGGTGTATCCAAAAAAAGAGCGGAATAACTGTCCTCCTACGTAATCACTTTTAAAGAACTGATTTACAGGGAAGATCTTTCTGCCCTGATGCTTTTCAAATACTGCCAGATCAGTCATCGCCTGGATCTTTTCCTCATTCAGCATAAAGCACTCCTTTATTTTCTTCCCAATGCTATCAATTTAGTATACCACATCTTTTTTTGTTTTGCGACACCTTAAATGAATTTTTTGTTTTACCGTTCATAATTGAATATTGTATGAAGCAATTATTAATTTTTTATTAATTTACCTGTCAAGGCTTGTATTATTCTCAAAATATGCTATTTTTTATTCTGCGAAAAAAAATCAAACCAAACAGGAAAATATGATCAAAGTATTTAAAGTATTATTAAAGAGGTATAATTATGAAAACGCTTCAGATGATCCATTATTTTAATTTTGTGATCGCAACGGTATTTGTAGTATTTTATTTTTACCAGATTGGCTATCTGCTCCTTGGTCTTTTCATGAAGCACCGTAAAGGCAGTACCGGCCCTCATAAGCTCCACCGCTATGCAGCTGTCATTTCTGCAAGAAATGAGGCAAATGTTATCGGCGGACTGATCGCCAGCCTAAAAGCACAGAACTACCCTTGCGAGCTCCTTGATATTTATGTGATCGCAGACAACTGTACTGATGATACCGCCCAGGTAGCTGCACAGGCAGGTGCAAAAGTCTACCGCCGCTACAACCATCAGCAGGTAGGAAAAGGCTATGCTCTTGATTATCTGTTTAAATGCCTTTCTGCTTCCGGCAAAGATATATATGATGGTTACTTCGTATTTGATGCAGATAATTATGTGGATCCTAACTTTGTAAAAGAGATGAATGCTACTTTTGACAGCGGACATTTTGCAGCCCTTACAAGCTACCGCAACTCAAAAAACTTTGGTGCAAACTGGATCTCCGCAGGTTATGGCTTATGGTTCTTGCGCGAAGCACGCTTCTTAAACTTCCCAAGAATGCTTCTGGGAACCAACTGTGCGATCTCCGGAACCGGCTTTTTAGTTTCCGGTGAAGTGATACGTGAAAACGGTGGCTGGCCATTCCATCTGCTTACAGAAGATATCGAATTTTCTGTAAACTGTGCCATTGAAGGCAAGGTCATCGGTTACTGTGACAAAGCTGTTATCTATGATGAACAGCCAGTAAAGTTCGGACAGTCCTGGACCCAGAGACTGCGCTGGTCCAAAGGCTTTTATCAGGTAGACTGGCATTACAGCTGGGGACTGATCAAGGGGCTGTTCCAGGGCGGAAGGAAATCTTTCTCCTGCTATGATATTTTCATGACTGTTGCTCCTGGCATGTTCTTTACTCTTGCCGCTATCCTGATCAATCTGGGAATGGCATTTTCCTATATAACCGAACCTGGATACATAGCAAGGCTGATCGCAGCTGAGAATATCTCCTTCCTTACAAGGACGATCGTTATGTTCTACTTAAGCCTTTTAGTTTACGGTATCATTACCATGATCAGCGAATGGAAACAGGTGAATCTTTCTGCTTTTAAGAAAATCCTGTATACATTTACATTCCCGGTCTTTATGTTCACCTACATTCCGATTTCTGCCGTTGCACTGATAAAGAAAGTAGAATGGAAACCTATCTGCCACGGAAATACTTCCGGAGAGCTGATCACTTCTAAAAGAAATTAAATACGAATTTTTCCTGCCAACAGCAGGAATATCATAATAGACAAAAAAGCGATGCACGGATACATATCGTCTGGATATGCTTCCTGCACCGCTTTTTATTTAATGTCCTCTCGCAATTCTATTACCTTGATATTACAGTATGGCTGCCAGCCGCAAAAGGATCATATATCCGGCTGTTCCCACTGCAATACTTACTAATGTATTATGTTTCCATTTATAAGATAATGCCACGATCACTACTGCTGCTATTTTGGGCAATCCTATACGTACCACATCATTTCCTGTATCTTTTAAGCAATAGACGATCAGTACCGCCATAATTGCTGACGGAAGTGTTTTTCCAAGACGATCCAGCCAGTCCGGCATCTTCTGTGCTCCACTAAAAGCCAGAAATGGCAAGGCACGGAGGAAAAAGGTACACAGG
Source organism: uncultured Clostridium sp. (assembly GCA_900541315.1). GTDB lineage: Bacteria > Bacillota > Clostridia > Lachnospirales > Lachnospiraceae > Enterocloster. Next base: position 6,301 of record UQJF01000082.1, read on the forward strand.
GCGGAAACTGTGATCGTGATCAATATTCTTTCTGTATTCATTTATGCTTCCTCCCCTTTCTTCTGTAATACCACTAAAAGTCCTGAAGTTATGAGCAATGCCGGAAGCATAAAACTGGAAGCTCCAAAGATAAGCAAACAGATAATACCTATCCCACAGCCTGCTAAAGCCGGTGTATGTTTATCTGTTTTCTCCCACTGATCAATAAATATGATCACAAATAAAGCCGTCATACAGAAGTCGATTCCTTTCATATCCCACGGGATCAGCTGCCCTAATACTCCTCCCAGAACAGCACCTATCATCCAGTAACAGCGGCTGAAAAATGCCACCAAAAACATAGCATCCTCTTTTTCTTTCTGAGGCAGTTCCAATGTGCAGTTTACTGCATAAGTTTCATCTGTCATGGTATGGATCATATAAAGCATCCGCTTTCCCATTTTCTTAAAATCTTCTAAGAACGTCAAACTATAAAAACTCTGGCGGCTGTTCATCAGAAGTGCCGTAAGAGCCACTGTTATAACAGAGGCGCCGCTGCTTAAAAATGTGATAAGCACAAACTGGAATGCTCCTGTATACACTGTCATGCTCACCAGTAAAGAATAATACCATTTAAAGCCTGCATCTTCCATCATAATACCATAGGCCATACTAACAAAAATGTAGCTGCACATAATGGGAATGGATTTGATAAACGCATATTTCTGGATCTGGGATTTTGTCATACCGTAGATGTCCTTTCACTCCATTTTCTTTGGGCCTATCATATCTTCTATTTCCTACTTTGTCAATAGGTAAGTGGATTTTTCATCTTTCGACCCCTTGCAATGATCTCCTGGCAGAAACAGAGATTACAATAATAAAACTACCGGGAATCGGATCGTTTCATCTAATTCCCGGCAGCATCATTTTGCTGTACTATTAAAATTTCTTACACCTGCTGCTTCAGCATTCCCGCACTTGTCATCCTTAAAGAATGTTCCGGTGGAATCGGAGGCTCTTTTGCTTCTGTATCCACTAACTGTAATGCTTTTACAGGACAGGCTTTTACGCAGGCCGGAAGCATTCCATGATGGACTCTTACATAGCAGCCATCGCATTTGATCATCTTGCCATTTTCGCCAAAAGAAGGAATACCATAAGGACATGCCATCGCGCAGCTGTGGCAGCCAATACAGTTGGTGGTATCATAAACTGTAAGATTCGTTTCTGGGTCTTTTTTCAGGCAGGCACTTGGGCATGCGCTGATGCACGGTGCATCGCTGCAGTGCATACACGCTAAAGACAAATGACTGTATTTTACATTTCCTTTTTGTTCCATTTCCAGGTCAAATACATTCCTGAAAGGTCTCTGGCCCTCTTTTACCTGGAAATCGTTCTGGTCCATGCAGGCAACGGAGCAGGCTCCACAGGAAATACACTTGGTAATATCCAGATCTATTGCATATTTCTTCAACGCTGCACCTTCTTTCTCATACCGCATCTGGTAGAATTATAAGCCGGGAAACCGGAATAGGGGTCTACGTGAGTTCCTGACATCAGGGAATTTACATCTGCTTCTGAATATCCATGGTAGAAGAATATCACATTTTTCTGTACTCTGTGTGTTGGATGCGCTTTTACAGAAATGGTTCCTCTCTCTGTAAACAATTCTATGTCGTCTCCTTCTTTTAAGCCCAGTGCCTGTGCATCTTCTATGGAAATATCGGCCATTGGATCCGGCCGCAGGCTGCGTACCCAGGGTACCTTGTGAAGGCGGGAATGGATAGCATTGGGCAGTCTTGCGCCGGAACAGAGGATAAATGGATATACAGTTTCATCTGCCTCATCCATTGGCTCACAATAAGTTGGAAGGGCATCTAAATGCCACTGCGGATGAGAAGCGATCAATTCTGAGTATAACTCAAATTTGCCTGTTGGAGTCTTACAGCCTTCTTCAAGGATGGTTCCCGGAACATAAGGTTTTACCCCCCGCACCTTTAAAGGCAGATCGCTGGCACGAAGTTCATCCATAGTAATATCCAGGTTAGATAAAATCTCTTCAATGTTCTTCTCATAGCCTTCTTCCAGGCGCTTATCCCCCAGGTTCATTACTTTTGCCAGTTCACATAAGATCTCTGCATCTGACTTGCTTTCTCCTACTCTGTCAATAGCAGGTTTAGTCAGCCATGCATAACCGCCCGGATAAGTCTCTAACTCGCCTCTTTCATAGGAAGTACATACCGGAAGAACAATATCTGCCATTTTGGCAGCATCTGTCATAAACAGATCTGTATCTACGAAAAAGTCCAGTTTTTCAATGGCGGATTTAAAATACTGGTCATCTGGAAGGATGCGGTAATTTAAGCCCATTGCAAATAATGCCTTAACAGGATAAGGTGTTCCCTCATGGATCTGTCTTGGCAGATCCACACACTGCATCTCCCGCTCCATATGATACCACAGTGGGAACCGTGTCGCTCCTACAGGAAGAACTGTATCCTTTGGCTCTGTACCATCTGCAAATTCATCTTCCAGTGTAGTAAAACCTGCGATCTGGTGAGTAAATGTATGCTCTCCCGGCAGTTGTCCGCCTTTACGGTCAAAGTTGCCTGTCAGTGCAGAAAGTGCCATAATAGCACGGTAATTCTGGAACCCATTCTTATGATGCGGGATCGGGGCACTGTTTTCGTTAATCGCCATAGACTTGCTCTCATGGATCATCTCACAGGCTCTTTCTACCATTTCATAAGGAACACCTGTCAGCTTTTCGACATTGGTCTCATTAAATCCAGCTGCATATTCTGCATATTCTTTAAAGCCATGAACATATTTATCAATGTATTCTTTGTCGATCCAGCCTTTCCGGATCAATATATTTCCCATACACAATGCCAGGGCACCGTCTGTTCCCGGATATGGGCGCAGATGCAGATCACACATTTTTTCTGTAGTTGGTGTGATCTTCGGATCTACTACAATGACCTTCATTCCCCTTGATCTTGCTTCTTCTGCTCCCTGAGCCTTTAAGTAACCGGAATAATAAGGATTAAATGCCCAGCCAAGAAGCAGGTCACAATTTGACATATCCGGTCTTGCCAGCTGTCCTATGGCTGTTTTCCATGCCATCCAGCCAGTAGTCATACAGGTACTGGACTCTGTACCGTAATTCATAGTTCCAAAGGAATGGGCAAAACGGCGCAGCCACGGACGGAACCATTTATTGTACCCACCGAAAAATGCCACTGCCTGAGGTCCATCTGCTGCTTTGATATGATTTAACTTTTCAGCGATCTCCTTATAAGCCTCATCCCAGGTGATCGGTTCAAATTTTCCTTCTCCCCTTTTGCCAGTACGGCGAAGAGGTGTTTTTATACGGTCTTCTCTGTAAGCAAAGCCACGGCCGGACAATCCTTTTGTGCAAAGGCATCCCTTATTTCTCGGATGCTCATCCAAGCCTTCCAGCTTTACCATTTTTCCATCTTTTACATAAGCGCATACACCACAATTATATGCCGGAGAACAGATAGCACAGACTGTATTCTTTTTTTCAATGCCGGTCTCCGGTCCCGGTATCTTTGCTTTTATTAAAGCCTCTAAACTATCCATGGATCTTCTCCTCAACTTCATCTATAAAAGGAACGGAAAGTCCTGCTTTTACCAGCATAGCCCGCTGATAATCCGGCAGAACAAACTGTTCACCTGCAAACAGCCGCAGCATATAATTTTTTATAATGCCGCTGATACGATAATTGTCTAAAATATTAGCGCCTACAATGCGCTTTCCGTCTAGCACCAGACGGATATACAGATCTTCTGAAAGCGAACCGTATTCCAGGATTTCTCCCTGCATCCGGTTGTCTCCAAAACCAATAAAATCCATGTTCATAAAGTGGGTGATATTGTGAAGGATATTTCCTTTATAAACAGCATCTCCCCCTGCCATGTTAATACCGGCAGTTTCTCCCTGATGATTGGCATTTGCCCACAGACCGATGATCTGTTTCTGTCCGCTTTCCAGATTATTCCCTTCACAGCAGTCACCTGCGGCATAGATTCCGGGAACAGAGGTACGCATATGGTCATCCACTACAATACCTCTTGTGATCTCCACTTCTCCCTGAACAGTCTCTGTAATGGCTCTTGTACCAATACACAGACCCACAATGTCTGCAGGAATCCTGCTTCCGTCTGTAAGCACAGCCACCTTTTCCCCATTTTCCTGTTCCATATGATCAATGGTAACACCAAACATTAAATGAACGCCCTGGGCTTCTACTCTCTTTTCAATCTCTTCTGCAACCTCTTTGTAAGCAGCCAGAGGAAATATATAGCTTGCCAGATCTAAAAGCCAGGTTTCAATACCATATTTATGAAGGACTTCCACCACCTTGATGCCAGCCATGGAAGCACCGATCACAACAGCATGTTTAATATCATTTTTCTTCAGTCTGTCTTTAAAGCGAAGGGCATCTTCTACTGTACGCATTAAAAATGCATCCTCAGGCTCCAGTCCTTTTACAGGAGGAGCAAATGCCCTTGCACCTGTTGCGATCAGAATGCGGTCATACTGCTCTGATCCATTTTCTGTTTCTACCAGATGTTCAGATCCGTGAACCTTTATTACCGTTTCTTTGCGAAGGTTAAAATCCACTTCTTTTTGTATCTGCTCCAGATCACCAAATGGGAACATTCCTTCATATTCCAGCTTTCCAAAGGCATAATACGTAGTCAACATAGGATTATAAGGGGCTCGTTCTGTATTGCTGTATACATCAATGCATCCCTCTTTATCCAGCTCACGGATCTTTTTCACTGCATGGTAGCCGGCTGTACCAAAGCCTACTACTGCGTATTTCATAGTCTTACCTCCCATAACATGGGAACGCGATGAGAATGCTATTGCCGCAACACCCCCACCGCGTTTTCCCGGTATCAAACAGTGATTACTGCTGATCCATTTTTTCTTTTACGTTCTTATAACGAACTAACATCAGCACAACTGCTGCAAGGATGAACAAGCCAATGTACAGGAACTGTCTTGCATTTAAGCTGGACAGGCTGACATAAGATGTAGCTGCCAGTACAACGAATACAACAGCTAATGCTGCATTTAACTTTGCAGGGCTCATGTACAGAGCAGATTTTCTGTATTCCTCAGGAAATACCTTAGGAAGACGGAAGCATGCATAAACCATTAACAGGTCAGTCAGTTTGCCACAGCCAGTACCCATATTTGCAATATCAGAGGTGTTCATACCAGTTACGATTGGAATGATACCAACCGCAAAGAAGAATAATAACAGGATAACAGGTGTACCGCCCTTATTTTCCTTTGCACAGGCCTCTGGCAGCCATCCGTCCATAGCAGCCCTCTGAAGAGAACGTGTAGTCCATGATAAAGTACCATTTAAAGTAGTCAGTAATGCAAACCACGCACCGCCGATCACGAAGAACAGGTAAATAGGAGCAGGGAATACAGATTTTGCCACTACAGAGATATTTACACCAGCTACTTCCTCAACAGGAAGAACACAAGCAGCAACAATACCAACTAAAGCATAAAAAATTGCAACAAGCAGTGTAGAAAATACCATAGCCTTTGGAATAGTCTTTCCAGGATTTTCTACTTCACCGCCATTCTCAGCTAAGAACTTAGCACCTGCACATGCAAAGGAAAGCATGGCAGCACCGCGGAGGAATTTCATTGGGCCGTTTGGCATAAGGTTTTCTTTATTTAATGCCAGTGCAGACCAGTCTACCTTAGGAAGACCAAATACAATATAAATAAACAGAGAAATAAGTAATAATGCTACCATGAACTTCTGTACTTTTGCAGAAGTCTTCAGGCCGATCATATTTACTGCTACTGCCAGGGTCAGTGCGCCAAGTGCTACTAATTTCTGATTTACATCAGGGAAGATAACAGCTACATAGCTTGCAAAGCCAATGGCAAAGGTTGCGATCAGTACCTGCTGGAGAACGAACATCATCAAAAATACGAAAGATGCTCTTGGTCCGATCAGTTTTTTAGCATACACATAGCTGCCGCCGGTTGCAGGCATACTGGATGCCAGAGTTGCCATTGGAACCAGCTGACATACAGCGATCAGTGCTGCCAGAACGAAACCATAAGGTGCGCCATGTCCGGTCAGGCCGATCACGATACCAGTTAATACGAATACACCTGAACCAACGATCTGACCGATGCAAAAGCTCATACATTCCCAGAAATTCAGTTTTTTATTGTCCATTGTTATGCCCCTTTCTTATCTGCCACAAACCGTGCCAGTATTTCCATACCTTTTTCAAGAGTTTCCCTTGGGCAGCCAATATTAAAGCGAAGGAAATATTCTCCATTGCCCTGATATCCTGCGCCCCCTCCTACTGCCATCTTATACTCAGATGCCAGGATTTTTACCATCTCCTCGGAAGTCATGGAAAGTCCGCTGCAGTCTAACCACATCAGGTAAGTACCTTCTGGTTTAACAGGTTTAATCTGTGGTGCATGTTCTTTCAGATAGCTGATAACAAATTCAGCGTTTTCTGTAAGATATGCATTCTGTTCATCTACCCATTCATCCCCATATGTATAACAGGCTTCAATGGCACTGTTTGCCATGCAGTTCGGGCTCATCAGCCATGCCTGGCGAAGCGTATCCTCCTGGATCTTCTTATATTCCGCATTCGGGATAATAGTGCAGGAAGAATGAAGACCTGCCATATTAAAGGTCTTGCTGATAGCAGTGTAAACCAGCATATGATCATACACATCAGCGAAACGTGCAACAGAAGTATACTGATGTCCGTAAAGAACTACATCCCCATGGATCTCATCAGAAAACAGCCATACAGAGTATTTCTTGCACAGCTCTACGATCTTTCTGACCTCATCCTCTGTCCATACACGTCCTACCGGATTGTGCGGGTTACAGAAGATCATTGCCTTTACATCTCCACCGGATAATTTCTTTTCCAGATCTTCCCAGTCAATAACATAACGGCCTTCGCCATAAACCAGTGGACAGTCAACCTGTTTTCTCCCCTGGTTGTTGATCACAGCAAAAAACGGGTCATATACAGGAGTAAATACTAAAACTCCGTCTCCAGGCTGTGTAAAGCCGCGGATGGAAAACCAGATGGATGTAACAACACCTTCAGAAGGAGAAAACGCACTGACAGGCAGATCTACCTGATGACGGCGCTTATACCAGCCTCTTACTGTTTCCAAAGTTCTCTCTCCGGTAGTGGTATAACCGAAAACCGGATGTTCCAGACGTTTCTTCATTGCCTCTACTGCTTCTGGCAATGTTGCAAAGTCGGTATCTGCGATCCAGAAAGGAAGAAGTCCTGTTCTGGTTCCGAATTTCAGCTGTTTTTCCCACTTAATGGAGTCAGAGCCAATACGGTCCTGTACTTTATTAAAATCGTACTTCATTACTGCACCTCCAAAATGATGTAAAACTAAACTGTTCTCCCACGATCTTACTGTGCCTGAAAAAGCAGGTTCAGAAAAAACGGGAGTACATTAAATGGATATGTCTCCATTTTCATCGTATATGCTTATATCCCCAGCGGTACGGGCCCTGTACTGTCCGGGAAAATTACAGCCAAAGTAACAATAGACAAAGATCACTGCTAAAGCTTATCTGCAGAATTCATCAAAATATTGCTTATATGTGCTATAGATCCAGTCGCAATGGACCAGCATATGAAAATATGCATAGTCGCCATCATGGTTTTTCACTGCTTCCAGAATATTACCATGCTGGATACGCACCTGTTCTCTGTTCAACTCCTGATCTACAGGAAAAATAAGAGGCAATGTACGGATCTCATTGGAAGGAAGGACTATTGCATTCCATACCGGCTCCAGAAGAGGATTTTTTACAATCTCCCATAAACAGCCGTGGAAGGACTGGAGTCCTCTTCCCTCTTCCACATACAGATTCGGGCCTTCGATCACCACCTGGTCATTTTCATAAATACGCTCCAGTCTAGCAATGTCTTCCGGTGCAGCCATCAGTGCCGCCTGCTTTGCAATTGCAGGTTCTATCAGCCTTCTGGCTTTTGTGGAAAGTTCAAATTGATTCCAGTATTTTTCTGCCTGATCTTTTAGCTCTCCAGGATCCAACAGATTTTTCCAGTCTACACTGACAATACTTCCTTTGCCTTTGCGGGTTTCAATAATACCTGCATCAGCTAAAAGACGAAGTGCCTGGCGGACAGTCACTCTGCTGACTCCCATACGTTCCATCAGCTCCTTTTCACTGGGGAGCTGGTCCCCGGTGCGGTAGGTTCCACTGCGTATCATATCTTTGATCTGGTCAAATACCTGATCATATAAAGGTTTATTTGATAATTTATTCACAGTATTACCTCCTAGTATAATAATGGTGTAGTCAATCAAGACTACTTGGTTAATAAGTTTC
>UQJF01000083.1 GCA_900541315.1 uncultured Clostridium sp.
CCAGATGGATCCCTTGCAAAACGGGGAACTTTTTATCTTAAAAGCGAAATCCCTGAGTCATTTTATAAAATAGTAGAAAATAAAATTGAGATTTTAGTTATTATATACTATAATAGAAAAAAACATTTCTATATTCTGCCAATAAGCAGGTATAGAACTGATCTGGGAGGAATGATCGTATGGATTGGTTTCGCAATAAAAAAGATACAAAACAACCACAGGAACCTACTGCTCCTGTAATTTCACAGCCGGATATCCAAACTGAAGATGTTAGCAGCCGTAATCAGTGCCTGGCTCAGTTGGATAAACTATTTGCGCCTGTCCCATCTAAGGGAATGGCTGTAAAAATATATCTGGAAAACTTCAAAAGTTTAAATCAGGCATTCGGATACGAATACTGCGAAAAGCTGTTATCACAGATCACAGCTTATTTAAAGGATATTTCTGAAGTAACTGTTTACCGCTATATTGGTGTGGAATTTATCCTTATTTTGGATGGCTGCACAGAAGGACAGGCATCTGCTCTGGCTGACACGGTCTTAGAGCGTTTTGAAAATGTATGGAAGGTAGATAATGTTGACTGTCTGTGTTCTGCCCAGATCGGCCTGTGTTCCTATCCTGAACACAGTGAGAATACACAGATGCTTTTAAAGCACCTGGATATAGCGGTACAGGCTGCTACTGAGCAGGGTGCCAACCAGTCTGCAGTATATGATTCTGTTCTCCACGAAAAAGCTATCCGCCGTCAGGCCATTGCCCGCTATCTGCAGACAGCTCTGGAAAAGAACGAACTGGAAGTACGCTACCGTCCTACTTATAATTTAAAGGAGAAACGCTTTACAAGAGCAGATTCTTATATGCGGATCTTTATTCAGGGCATCGGCCTTGTAGGTGCTGCTGAATTTATCCCGATCGCAGAAGACTCTGGGCAGATCCGTGCTGTAGGCTATTATGCATTAGAACATGCAGGACAGTTTATACATGAACTGATCCAGGCAAAAAAAGACTTTGAATCAATTTGTATACCGGTATCCCCGATCCTGCTGGTTCAAGAAGATTTCTTAGATCAGGTAAACAATATTCTTGACCGTTATGAAATTCCAGAAGGGAAACTGGCTCTGGAATTGGATGATGAAGCATTGTCCAGCGTTTACATCAACGTAAATGTTATTATGCAGGAACTGTCCTCTATGGGTGTGGAACTGGTATTAAATCATTTCGGCTCCGGCTGTGCTCCTGTGACCAGTGTTCTGGATCTGCCTGTCAATACTGTTAAACTGGAACGTATGTTTGTATGGCAGTTAGAGAATAATCCTGCTTCTGCCTGCATTGCAGGAGGACTGATCCAGATTGCCAGAGATCTTGATCTGCGCATCATCGCAGAAGGCGTGGAAACGGAAAACCAGATCAAGGCATTAAATCATTATGCCTGCACTTATCAGCAAGGCTTCTACTACGCTCCAACCATGGAGAAAGATGTTCTGATGAAAGTATTGGGAAGCACCCTGGAAGAATCACGGGTCACTATTGAAGAAGAAAAATTAAAAATGAAACGATAACATAATGCACAACCCCCGCCGTTATGGCGGGGGCTTTGTTTATTTCTTTATTAGGAAAGACCACCTACAACGCCTTTTTGAATTAAAATGCCCAGGATACAGGTTCTATAATATCTTACAGATCACCCAGCTTCTCCCGTATGCTTCTTGCATCCGTATCTGACAGTGTATCACAGATATCATAGATTTTTGCCGTGAGCTGCGGATCATTACCCACATTTTTAATGATCCACAGTCTGGATTCTCCGGACTTTTTGAAACGAAGGACTTTTGCAATGGTAAACAGAAGTTCTTTTTCTTTTGCATCATTTGCATCTCTAAGCTGCTTTTGCTGATAACGTTTCTGCTTTTTTTCGTATTTACTTACCTTTGTCTTTTCTCTCTGTGCAATAGCCGCTTCTGGAGTACCATAACCTTTCTCCAGCCAGATGGTCTCTACCGTGTATTTGCAGTCTTCTATAGTCATAACAGCCATGGAAAGAGGCAGCGTATTTCTCTTATAACCGCAGCTTCCCGGATTCAGCCATAATCTTCCGGCAATCTCCTGCTGCTGATACATATGGGAATGGCCAAAAATCACTACCTGGGCATCCCCTAATGCTACCGGGATATCTGTTCTCTGATGAGCCATGACCATTTTCACGCCGCCAATCTCAAAGCGCTTGATCCCCGGAAGCCCTCCAGACCAGCCTCTGTCATTGTTCCCACGTACTGCATAAAGTGGCTGCTTCCCGCTTAATTTCATATAAAGCATCTGTGTATCAAAATCACCTGCATGTACGATCACATCACAGGTCTCTACTATCTTCTCTACTTCCGGGCGTAATACTCCATGGGTATCTGCCATTACTGCCACCCTTACAGGTCCCCGTTCCATACCTGTTTCCTCCTGTTGTGTATAAAATGATGTACCAGTTTATTATAAACGATTCCTTAGCCACTGACAATGGAGCAGTTTTTTTATTGTTTTTTTCTGACAATTTTGTGAACATTATTGTGAGATAGCCAGGTGGATGTTATACTATAAAATGATGATTTAAGAATTTTGAAAGGGGAAAATACATGATAAAAACATACAAAAAACTATTCCTATCCCTTGGGGCTGTCATCATTTTAAGTACAGGTACTGCTATCTGCGCACAGGCATCCACTGCAGGATGGGTCAGTGAAGATGGTGTCTGGAAGTACCTGGAAGCCTCTGGAAATTATGCATACAACACCTGGAAAATCTCCGGTGATAACTCTTATTATCTTGACAGCAACGGAGTCATTGCTGTAAACCAGTGGATCGATGATACTTATTATGTAAATGGCGATGGTGTTATGGTAAAAAACTCCTGGATCCAGCTGACTGAAGATACTTCCCAGAAAAAATCCGGCTGGTATTATGTAGATGCCAAGGGAAAAATGATAAAAGATAAATGGAGCACTATCGGAGACAAAAAGTATGCCTTTGACAGTGATGGAAAAATGCGTACAGGCTGGTATTTTGACAACGATGATATTTATTATCTGGGTGAAAAAGGCTATGCAAAGACCGGCTGGCTGTGCCTGGATTATGATGAAGATAACAAACCGGAGGATGGGACTGTTTCTGAAGTCCGTACTTCTGCTTCTGACACTGCCAAATGGTTCTACTTCCAGACAAACGGCAAGGCCAAACGTTCTAAAAATGATTCCTACTCTGCAGAGACCATTGGGGATAATAAATACTATTTTAATGATGAAGGCGTTATGATGACCGGTTGGGTAGCTGTAAAAAGCAATGCAAAAACAGGCGATACTTCCGGCATCAGCAAATTTGTATACCTTGGCGGTGCTGACGAGGGCATTATGGCAAAGAATAAATGGCTGGAACTTTCTGAACACCCAGGTGATTCTGATGATAAAGATGAGATCAGTGCCGACAGCAACAGCGATGAAGTACCGGATGAAGGAGAATCCAACTGGTACTATTTCGACAGTGACGGTACAGCAGCTTATTTAAACAGCAAAGCAGCCAATATGAGCAAAGCAACTACAAAAATAGACGGAAGTTCTTATTTCTTCAATGCTTATGGCGTCCGCCAGACCGGACTGATCCATATCGTCACCTCTTCAGGCAAAGATTTTACCGGATATTTTGGTGAAAATGATTCTGACGGAAAGATGATCACCGGTAAACGTTCTAATTTAAGTGTAGATGGCGAAAGCGCTTCTTACTATTTTAGCGAATCCGGCTCTGATAAAGGCTGCGGTTATAATGGTGCAAAAGATGATTATCTGTATTATCAGGGACGTCTTGTAAAAGCAGACAGCGGTTCTGATTTCCAGGTATTTTATGTAAATAACAAGCTGTATCTGGTCAATGAATCCGGCAAGATCCAGTCTTCCAGCAAAAACTACAAGGTAAATGGAACCTGGACTTTCAAAATCTCCGGCGGTTCTATCTATTTCATTGATGATGACAAGGAATCGGCAGGAAAAGTAACTTCTTCTGATGCAGAATCTCTTCCGGAGATCATCTACGATAAAGAATATACTCTATAGTTAAGAGGCCCTTTTTAAGAAAATGTCCCGGCACTGGATTTTTCCTCTGCCGGGACATTTATTTTCCTATGACTCTCTATATAGTTTCTTTTTTCTTCCTTTTATAATTTCTTTCAGCTACCAAGAAGATTCCTAATACCAGTATATCTGCTGCAGCCAGTCCTGCTTCCCACAGAGGGAATGGAGCCCTGATCGCAGGCTTTAATACACTTCTATCTCCTGTTTCTTCTGCGTAAGCCTGATTTCTTACTACGGCGTTTAAGTACATATAAATAATATCTTTTGCAGCTTTTCTCAGTTCCTGGTCATAGGCAGCTTTATTTCCCTCATTTTTAAAAGCAAAGCTTCCATCATTCATGAAACCATCCATCCACAGGGTCCCGCCTGCAAAAAGAGCCTGATCTCCATTCATATATCTGTGGTGATCAGAATAATCTGTGATAACTGCTCCCTTAAATCCCCACTCTTCTCTTAAAATACCGGTAAGAAGACCCTTGCTGCCTCCGGCCCACACAGCGCCCAGACGGTTGTAGGAAGACATAAGCCCTGTAGCCCCATTTTCCTGTACGATCATCTGGAACGGTTTTAAATAAGTTTCCCGTAATGTCTGCTCTGTCATCCAGGTATAGACTCCGTCTCTGTAAATACCAGATTCCTGGTCATTGCAGATCAGATGTTTTACATAACAATAAACTCCCATATCCATACTTCCAGCTACAGCTGCGCCGCACATTTTGCCAGAAAGCAGACTGTCCTCGGAATAATATTCGTAATTGCGGCCATCAAAAGGACTGCGGTGCAGGTTCACAGCCGGAGCATACCAGCCACTGTAACCAAACTGCCCAGCTTCTTTTCCTACTGCCCGCCCCATTTCCTGGGATAATCCTGTATTCCAGGACTGTGCCATAATGCCTGCATTGGGAAAGCCGGTACCTGTTGGATTCTGGTTGAAACTTCCGATCTGGGCCGGTCCGTCAGCTTCTCTTGCCAAAGGTTTTCCGATGCTTTTCAGTTTTTCCGTTTTTACGTATCCGTGAAGAAACAATTCTTCTGTTTCTTCTTCTGTCAGCTGGTTTAGGACTTCTTCCCACTTAGGATCATTATAATCAGCGCCTAACTCATAACCAAGTTTTGTAACAGTTCCATTTTTTTCAATAAGGAGTCCCTTATCATCACCGAAGATCACCTCTTCTGTCTCCATGGCCTCTGCATTTTCATCTGCCTGTTCCTGTGTATACAAATTAAAAGCTGCAGTTCTTTTGGGAAGCAGACGGCTTTTTACAGGCGTTTTAGGAAAGGTCTCATCAAAGTTACTGCGAGTCATATAATTAATATACTGACCACTGTCTGTACCGTCTATACCTACACCATCAACTGCGCCGGTACCTGTCATTTTATTAGAAACTGCCGCTCCTGTATATGGATCTGCAGGATACTGGACATTTTCTTTTAGTGCAAGGCTTATTTGAGCCCCAGGGATATCTGCTGTCTCATGGGCATTTTTACGGATGGAAAACTGATAATCGCCAGGATCCAGTTCATAGCCAGTAAAACCATTATGATTGCTGTCATTGTAATCATAGGCAGCCATATCTTCTGATTTTACACATAAGGTTATTTCTTCACTTTCTCCAGGTGCCAGTTCCTTTGTTTTTCCATAATCTGCAAGTACAACATCCGGTTTTTCAATCCCACCAGGCTCATAAGGAGGGGTGTAATACAACTGGACCACATCTTTTCCTGATATCTGCCCGATGTTAGTTACCTGAACGGTTATCTCTACAATACTGTCTGCTGCCAGTTTTTCTTTTTTCCCCGGGGCTTTTACCACCTTCCAGTCAAAATCGGTGTAAGACAGACCATAGCCAAAAGGATACTGCACTACCGCATCATAACCCTTTCCATGAAGATTGCGGTACTTATCCCAGTAGTTTTCTGCATCTGCTGTTTCATACCATTTATAACCAATATAAATACCTTCTGCATAGTCCACATAGGATACCTGGTCATATTTAAAGGATTCTCCCAGATTACCGCTTTTTGTACCATCAAAGGGATACAGACCTTCTCCATTTTTATAAGCCCCCACACCATTTGCAGCTGCATTAGCATAGCTGGCTGCAGTAGAAAAATTATAAGCCCAGGTATCTGCGGTGCGGCCGGAAGGACTTATTTTTCCCCACAAAAGGTCAGGAAGAGCCTCAGCTGAATATTCCCCGGTCATACCTGCCATAATGCAGGCGCCGATGCCAGGCGTAAGGTCGATCGCTCCTAAAGTCATTACATTCCCTGTATTTAATAGAAGGATGACATTTTTAAAATTCTCTCCCAGATACTTTAAAAGTCCCTCTTCTTCTGTGGAAAGATCCAGATAGGTACGGCGTTTATCTACCAGCAGCTGGCCGTTTTTCTTATTTTTCTTGTACTGCAGCTGGGTACAGTCACTGCTCTCTCCGGAAAAACGGCCTACTACCATAATAGCTGTATCAGAGTAATCTTTCGCATCTTGAAGCATTTCCTCTGTATAATATTCCCGGTCACTGATATCCGGTTCATACAGACGGCATGTTTCCTCCGGCCAGCTTTCCAGAGTAGCTGTTTTTGCACGTTTCGGCTGAAAATCTTCATACATGTGGGTCAGTTCTTCATTATAAGAAATGCCAGACTCCTTTAAAGCACCCAGAAAATCCAGTTCCACTTTTTCAACTCTTCCAGAACCGGAACCACTTCCTAACCACTGAGTAGAAGCCCAGCCAAATACATTTACCCGGGTAATATCTTCAGATAATGGCAGTGTATTATTCTCATTTTTTAATAACACTGCTCCTTCTGCCTCAATCTGCTCTGCAAGCCGGCGGCTGTCATCTGCTGCAGCTTTTTTTTCCTCTTCTGATACATTAGTGCGGCTGCCGCAAAGGTACAGATCAATGGTTTCCCTGAATACAAAAGCAGCTGTGCTAAATATCAGCATAAAAGCCAGTAAAATAGCTGAAATGCAAAAAAAGAACCTGTACCGGAAAGGGATTTTCCCTCTGGGATTCAGGGTGGAAATTCTTTCTGGTCTCTGGTTCTTTTTCATAAGGTACCTCACAATTTTTATGGGATATCCGCATTAACCGCGGATTTATAACTGTCAGTCAGTTATGCGGCATGTCTGCTGCTGGTTTTACAGGCATCCGTAAATTCTTTTAATTTTCTCTTTGCATCTTCAGTCAGGTTCTGTGGAACAGCGATCTGGATAGTCACATACTGGTCGCCTTTGATCTTTGGATCTTTCATAGAAACAATACCTCTGCCGGCAAGACGGATCTTTGAACCACATCGTGTTCCTTCTTTGATCTTGCAGGAAACATTGCCGTACAATGTAGGTACAATGATCTCCCCGCCTAAAACTGCAGTCATAAAAGGCACTTCTGTGCTTGTATACACATCCATTCCTTTTCTCTCATATCCAGGACGGGTTCCTACATGGACTTTTAAGAGCAGATCTCCTGCTTCACCGGATCCCATACCGGGATTTCCCTTGCCTTTTAAGCGGATGCTCTGTCCATCGCCGATACCTGCCGGGATATGGATCTGAAGATTCTGCCGGCTTCCATCTGTGCCGGACAGCGTGATCACACGGTCCACACCAAAAGCTGCATCATCAAAGCTTATATTGATCTCTGCCTGTGCATCACTGCCTTTTTCACTGGCTGCATCTGCGCCAAAACCGCCGGAATAACGGTGGAAACCATTAAATCCACTGGCACCCTGATGGAAGCTGCTCTTCTTTCCGCCGCCAAACATATTTTCAAAGATATCTCCGAAAATATCATCCCCTTCGCCGCCTTCAAAGTGGTAGGTATGGGTTCCGGAACCACCAAAACCATGAAAACCGCCTGCATCAGAGAAGCCGCCAAATCCGCCACTGAAATGACCATTTGTGCCAAATCCGCCGTTTGCCCCGTCAAATCCGGCTCCAGCTGCGCCAGTACCATCAAAAGCTGCATGACCGAACTGGTCATATAACTTCTTTTTCTCAGGATCGCTTAAAATATCATAAGCTTCATTTACTTCCTTAAATTTCTCAGCAGCCGCAGCATTTCCAACATTGCTGTCAGGATGGTATTTCTTTGCCAGCTTACGATAAGCCTTCTTGATAGTTGCTGGGTCTGCAGTTTTATCTATTCCAAGAACTTCGTAGTAATCTCTTTTCTGTTGTGACATCGTTCTCATCCTTTCTATATCTATATGTGTTACATTATTACTTTACTATTTTCATTTTACTGTTCTATATTATGTATAACACATATATCATTCGTTGTCAAGGAGGGAACTATTTCTTTATTTATGCTTCTTTTAATACTTTTACGCTATTTACTATATAAATTCCTATACATACCAGGATCAGTGCCACAAGGCTGTTTACAGAAAATGCCTGCGCAGTCTCCCCCAGTACCAGAGCAGATAAAAGTACACCAAACACTGGGTTCATGAAACCAAATACAGTAACACGGCTGACCGGATTGTATTTTAACAGTACGCCCCAGAGTGTATAGGCAACTGCGGAGATAAATGCCATATACAGCAATAAAATGTACGCCAGGTAATTTCCGCTGACCTGTACCCTTCCACCGCCTGCCAGGCCAATGATCATCAGGATCAGACCGCCTAACATAAACTGATAACCGCTTAAGGTAACTACATCGTGTTTGTTTCCGTACTTTTTCAAAAGTGCACTGGAAGTAGCATAAAAGACCTGGGCAAACAGAACGAAACCTTCACCAAGCAAGGATACTTCAAACATGTTTCCTTTCTGACCGGACAGGTTCATAATAACAATACCTGCAAATCCAAAGGCACAGCCGATCATTTTTCTGGCTGTCAGTTTTTCATACCTGAAGATCAGGCTTGCCACTAATATAGAGATAAAAACATTTCCTCCTGTGATAATGGCACCGTGTACTCCACTTGCATGAGCCAGTCCTGTATAAAAGAAATAATACTGAAGAACTGTCTGGTTTAAACAAAGGGATACAATAGCTTTTCCTGAACCGGGTTCCGGCATGATCCAGTGACGTTCCTGGATACTGTGGAACAGTATTACCAGAAAGCCGGCCAGTACGAATCGCATTCCTGCAAATAAAATAATGGACATAGCATCTGAGGACTGGATCTGGAATAACTGATATCCTGTTTTAATAGCTGGTGTAGCACTTCCCCATAAGAAACAGCAGATACCTGCCAAAAACATTACTACAGGAAGCTGTGTCAGTTTGCTGTTATTTTGTTGTGTATTCATATTTTCCCCTATCTTCTGTTTTTTATCTTAATAAGAGTACCAGTAAATACAAAGAAAGTCAATTTTTTATCAATAACTTACAGATTAGTATTGAATTTTTCGCATTTTTGTTTTACACTATATACAAAATATTTTAGGTTAGCAAAAATATTTTTGTACTATTTTGTCATGTGTGCCTATTTTTTAACACGAAATCGGGGATTATAGACCACATGATCTGGGAAAATAAAATATATGTGAAAGAACAGGAGATTTTATTATGTCGTTTCAATCAGTCTGTAAGCGTTATGGTCTATTTCTGGCCGGAGTTATCTTATGTGCAACAGGAATCGCCTTTATCACCCGTGCGGGACTTGGAACCTCGCCGGTTTCCGGACTTCCTTTTGTGCTCAGCCTAGTAACACCTGTATCTATGGGATTTTTTACCTTTCTGTTTAATATGATATTTCTGATCTGTGAGGCTATTTTAAGAAAACGGTTCAGTATAGAACAGGCTTTACAGATCCCTATCACTTTCTTTTTCAGTTTCTGCATCGACAAGGCCATGGCCATCATTCCTACCCGTTTCGGCGGCCCATGGGGTGATTCCTTTGTTTACCTGGTCATCGGATGTATCATCATGTCCCTTGGGATCAGCTTTGAAGTGATCGCAGATGTGATCATGCTTCCTGCAGAGGCATTTGTACGTGCCTTTGCTAAAAAGACCGGTTTTATATTTGGAAATGTAAAAGTTGGTTTTGACAGCACTCTTACCATTCTGGCAATGATCTTAGCTTTGATCTGCTTCCACAAGTTAAACGGGGTGCGGGAAGGAACACTGATCAATGCCCTGGTAGTGGGCCAAATGGTTAAGCAGTGGCGACGGTACATTGAAAAACCGCTATCAAATGCAATCGCATAAAAAATATAACCCCCGTCAGCTGACGGGGGTATTTTTAAATTATAACATCCAGTCTTTGATCACATTGTGGTCTCTTAACAGTTTCCCAACTACTGTTTTATCAATCTTTCTAAGAAGCGGCTTCTTTAACAGCTCTAATGGCAGAGGCAGTTTCATTTCCAGTGGGGATTTTCCGTCCATCAGCTTTACAGTACTGTCTAACAGATCCCTCACATCATATACGCTTCCCCAGACCTCAGGAACGCCACGGTCTACGCCGCAAAGTCCGTATACAGCTTCCATAGCAGTACGCACGGAGTACTCAGTGGTGAAAATAGTATCTCTTGGTGTTTCAGCAAACTGGCCTAAGAATGCAGCGTTTACGCAGCCATCCGGGATAACATCCGGTCTGTCTCCTGCACTTCTTGGCATAAAGAAAGCAGTGATATATGGCATCATAGTCGGAGTACAGTTTGCATGGTTTGCTGCCAGGTCATCGATCTCCTCTGCAGGGATGCCCAGATGATACAGCCATTCTGCTGTGATCTCTTTACCATTGCACTCTTTCATCGGCTTTTTAATATAATCGCCTGGTACATCAGTAAACAGGCTGTATACCCATACACAGATCTCATCCTTCTTCTGAGCCTTAAACTGTCCCTGGCGGTTAATCGTCCAGCTTAACAGCCAGCTGGAGTCTCTACAGCTTACGATACCTCCGGTAACTACCTTTCCGGTTCTTGGGTCTCTCTTACAGATCTTCTGGATATAGGAAATGATCTTTTCATCAGAAGTTGTAACAGTTGCAGATTCCCAATTGGTCTTAGCAATATTAGAGCAGAACTTTTCCGGATGTCCAAAAGATCCATCCTGGGCTGCAATGTTCTTCCACAGGCTCCAGCAGCCACTGGTGCGTACCTCTGCATCCCCAACAGGTGCATGATCCTGATCCCCATAAATAGTACCTTCTGTACAGCTTCCGTTTGTTATAAATACCAGATCATTTTCAGTAAGTGTGATCTCGCCTTTTCCACCGTCTTTTATATATTCAATAGCTTTGGCAGTCTTCTTTTCGCCTTCAATGTCAAAACGGACATTGGTAACGCTGGTGCCAAACTGGATCTGTACACCTGCTGCTTCCAGATACTTCTGCATTGGAAGGATCAGGGATTCGTACTGATTGTACCGGGTAAATTTCAAAGCAGAGAAATCTGGCAGTCCGCCAATATGGTGGATAAAACGCTGGAAATAACGCTTCATTTCCAGAGCACTGTGCCAGTTTTCAAAAGCAAACATGGTGCGCCAGTACAGCCAGAAATCAGAACCAAATACTTCATCATCAAAGAAATCTTCAATGGACTTGTCATACAGGTCCTCATCCCTTGTAAAGAACAGCTTCATGATCTCCATACTGCCTTTCTGGCTTAAACGGAACTTGCCGTCAGTATGGGCATCTTCGCCTCTTTTTTCAGTAGCACGGCACAGGGAATAGTTTGGATCATGTTTATTTAACCAGTAATATTCATCCAGGACAGATGCATTTGGTACCTCCAGTGAAGGAATACTGCGGAACAGATCCCATAAACACTCGAAATGATCTTCCATCTCACGTCCGCCACGCATTACGTAGCCTCTTGTAGGGTCATCAATACCATCGCAGGCACCGCCAGCTACATCCATTGCCTCTAAAATATGGATATTCTTTCCAGGCATCTGGGCATCTCTTACTAAAAAGCAGGCTGCTGCCAGCGCTGCCAGGCCGCTTCCTACTAAATAAGCACTCTTTTCTTCGATTCCTTCCGGTTTTTCCGGTCTTGCAAAGGCTTCATAGTTACCATTAGTATAGTAAATTCCCTTGCTGTTTTTTGCAAACTTGCCAAGTTCCGTATTACGATAATCGCTGTTTGTCTCTTCTTTTTTGCTGCGGCGCTTTCCAGCCATAACCGCAGCTGCTCCAACGCCGGCTGCCACTGCAGATACTGCTCCTGCACGCAAAACTTTCTTGTTCATTGATAAACCTTCCTTTCTCATCCTGTTTTCATATTTTGAATATCAATGTTTTTATCATTACTATTATTCTCGTTACGTATTGCCTTAATATATAGTATTGTTTACTACATATGCATATTGATATTATAACTTTTTGGGCAAAATGTCAATAATACACATAAAAGAACGGACAATCACCATACATATGAATGAATACACCATTAAAAATACTCTCAGCCACAGGCTTATTCTCCTGTAATGACTGAGAGTATTTTTTCCAAAATATAAAACTTTATACGATTGCCAAAGGATATTCACGATTCGTTATACTGTTTCCTCATGATCAAATAGCTGCAGCACAGCATTTTGCTAAATGTTACAGTTCAGACATGACGGTTAAATATCTAAAGCTGCATGGTATCCCTGATAAACTGCATTTGTAATGGTAGAAACCTTTCTTGCGTCCCCAATAACACGGACAAAGGGCGCACCATTTCTGAGAGCTTCCACAACATCCGTTCTGCTTCTCTGTCCAAGAGCACAGATCACTGTCTTACCGCTAATCAGCAGCTCTTTGCCCTCTTTATCTTTACAGCGTACTCCTTCAACTGTCACTTCTTCTACCTTGCATCCGGTATGGACATGAACATATTTCTCAATTTCTTTTAACAGCAGCGGGCGATGACGCACATTGGCATCTACAGCCAGCTCATCCCGCATTTCGATCAGGTGTACTTCTTTTCCTTCCATGCCTAAATGGATGGCACATTCACAGCCGGCCAGACCACCACCCATAACAGCAACTTCATCTGCCACGCGGTCCTGGTTTTTGTATAGCTCATTAACAAGGATCACGTTTTTGTCCTTAATTCCAGGGATCAGTGGAACCAGCGGCTTAGAACCAACAGCAATGATCAGAGCATCTGGTGCTTCTTTTTCAACATATTCAGCAGTAACTTCACATCCTAAACGTATCTCTACACCGCTCTGCCTTGCGAAACGTGCATAGGTCTCTGTAAGCTGGTACATTTCTTTTTTAAAGGGAATGGCGATCTCGCTCTTTAAAATTCCGCCCAGTTCCTCTTCTTTTTCACATAAGATGACCTGATGCCCCCTTCTGGCTGCTGTCCAGGCTGCATACAGACCTCCCGGCCCTCCTCCGGCTACCAGGACTTTCTTTTTCACCGGCGCAGGCTGTATTTCATCCCCTTCCAGTTCTCTTCCGATCAGAGGGTTTACAGTACACCTTCTGGTTGAAGTAGCTGCACGTTCTGCCATACAGGTAAAGCAGCGCAGACAACGGACAATATCCTTATCCCTGTTTTCCATGACCTTTCTTGGAAGGAATGGATCTGCCAGAAGTGCACGGGCCATATAAACTACATCTGCCTTGCCGGAAGCGATGATCTCTTCCATCTGTTCCGGGTCATTTAAACCGCCCAATGTGGCAACCGGAATGGATACGTGCTTTTTGATCTCAGCTGCCAGATATACGTTACAGCCATGCTCCTTAAACATAGAAGGATGGGTATCGCCAAAGCCCCTCTGGTAAGTACCGGCAGATACATGGAGCAGATCGATCTTTGATTCCAGCTGCATAGCAATGCGTATACCTTCTTCCAGGTCATAGCCGCCTTCAAACAATTCAGACCCGCTTAAGCGGAATTCAATAGGAAATGCAGGACCTACAGCCTCACGGACTGCATCTAAGATCTCACTTGCCAGACGACAGCGGTTTTCCAGACAACCTCCATATTCATCAGTTCTGTGGTTAAAATATGGGGATAAAAACTGGTTGATCAGCCATCCATGTCCACCGTGGATCAGGATCATCTCAAAGCCTGCACGTTTTGCAAGGCCTGCCACTTTACCATAAGAAGCAACAATATCTTTAATCTGTGCTTTGCTTAAAGCCTTTACCTTTACGCCATCTGCACGCACAGTATCAGAAGCCCCCCACTGGCACATTTCATGCTGTCTTGATTTATCAGTCATATAAGTACCTGCATACATACCGGAATGGGACAACTCCAGGCTGGCTGCTGCCCCGTGGCGGGAAATGGCATCCGCTGTATAAGTGGCCGCTGCCAAGGAATTTAGAATCGCTGTATCCAGATGATAGGCATGGGAGCCGTCTGTTTCCGGATGTACCATACATTCGCTGACTGTTACTGCTGCTGCGCCGCCTTTTGCACGAAGCTCGTAAAAGGCAGTAGATTTGGGACCGATACAGCCGTCATTGGAAATATCTGTTCCACCCATAGGTGCTGAAAACATACGGTTGGAAAAGGTGCGCCCTGCAATGGTAATAGGACTGCAAAGATGTGGAAATTTGTGTGTCATAATATTTTTCTCTCCTTTATATTGATGATGTGAGTGTCAAAAGTAAATTTTGCCACTCACTGATGTAACCGGA
>UQJF01000084.1 GCA_900541315.1 uncultured Clostridium sp.
CGAGATGTAGCTCCGTCTCGTGGGCTCGGAGATGTGTATAAGAGACAGCAGGTAGATACCGCCGATCAGAAGAGCGATGGTGGAAACCTCACCAATAGTACCCGGGATACGTCCGATAAACATAGAAGCCAGATCTACACTCTGTCCGGCACGCATAGCTGCCAGAGGAGTTGCTCCGGAAACACTGTCAAATCCCAGTCTTGCAGATGAAAAGTTATTCATCATGCCTGCAAAGGAGATCAGCAGGAAGCATCTTGCAGCCAGAGCCGGGTTCATAAAGTTCTGTCCCAGTCCGCCGTAAAGCTGCTTTACAACAATGATCGCAAAGATACCGCCCAGTGCAGGTACCCATACAGGGATCTGAGGAGGCATGTTCAGTGCCAGGATCATACCTGTAACAAGAGCACTTCCGTCTGCAATGGTGATAGGCTTATGCATCAGTTTTTCGTAAACATATTCACTTGCCACACAAACTGCTGATGTGATCAGAAGTACAAGCAGTGCGTGGAAGCCAAAGTTATATACACCGAAAGCTGCTGCCGGGATCATGGCGATCACCACGTCAAGCATCAGGTTCTGTGTATTCACACTGCATCTCACATGAGGAGATGAAGATACGTTTAATAATTTATTCATAGCTTTTGTCCCCTCCTAGCCTTTCTTCCTGCGGTTAGCCGCAACCGTTTTACGCATTTCCTTAAACGCCTGGGTCAGAGGACGTCTTGCAGGACAGATATATGTACAGCTTCCGCATTCCATACATTCCATACCATTGATCTTTTCAAAGGTCTCACAGTCATGGTTCATAGCTGCCTTCATCATCATAACCGGTACGATATGGCTTGGGCAGACACTTACGCAGCGTCCGCAGCGGATACATGCAGTTGGTTCAAAAGCTGCTACCTGGTCTTTTGTGAAGCAGGTCAGGGCAGAAGAAGTCTTGCATACAGGCACATCTACAGTAAACAGCGCCTGTCCCATCATAGGACCGCCGGAAATGATCTTCTCAGGCTCAGTTTTGAAACCGCCTGCTGCTTCGATCAGTTCCTGATAGTTGGTTCCCAGTTTTACGCTAAAGTTCTGGGGCTGCGCCACAGCATCACCTGTAATAGTAATGATCTTTCTCATTAATGGAGTAGACTTGCATACAGCCATATAAATAGCTGCAACTGTATCTACGTTATCTACGATACAGCCTGCATCTGCCGGCAGCATGGAAGAATTTACCTTGCGTCCTGTTACAGCGTAAATGATAGAACGCTCACCACCCTGAGGATACTTGGTAAGTAACGGACAGACAGTGATCTTTGGTTCATCCTTTACCATCTCAGTCAGTTTTTTAATAGCTTCCGGCTTGTTGTTTTCGATTGCGATCACGCCCTTTGCGTTATCAAACAGCTGTAACATAACTTTCAGACCGCCTACGATCTTTTCAGGCTCTTCGATCAGCATGCGATAATCGCTGGTCAGATATGGCTCGCACTCTGCACCGTTTACAATAACGTAATCAATAGCGTTCTCATCCTTTGGAGTCAGCTTTACGTGAGTTGGGAAGCCTGCGCCTCCTAAACCTACGATTCCTGCCTCTTTTACGATAGAACGGATCTCATCTTTTGAAAGTGTGGATGGATCCCTGTCCTCTCCTACCCCTTCTACTGTTTCGTACTCACCATCGTTTTCTACGATGATGGAAGGTACCATTGCGCCATTTACCATACGTCTTGGTTCGATTGCCTTAACAGTACCGGATACAGAACAGATCACATTTGCTGAAATGAATCCACCGGCTTCCCCGATCTTCTGTCCAGCAAGAACCCTGTCACCCTTTGCCACTAGTGGTTTTGCAGGTGCTCCTATATGTTGAGACATAGGAAATACCAGTTCGCCCTTTGGCAGAAGGACCTGGATCGGTTTGTTTTCTGACAATTCTTTTCCTTCATACGGATGAATGCCGCCTTTAAAAGTCGCCAAACCCATGGTTTCTTCCCCTCTTTCTTTCTTTTTGATTTCTTTTGTTCAATAGTCCCTAATTAGTTGGACCATAACAGCCATTTTTGAGTATAACATACTTTAACTTTGTATACAATATGAAAAGTTATCGTTATTTTTTTAATAATTATGTTAATTTTTTAATAATGTTGTTAGTCTTGTCTAACTTCTTTTTTGTCAAACAGAAAATCTGATATTGCACCTGTATAAAGTTCTTTTTTCTTAAAAAAGCCCTGATGAGTACCTCCCTTTATAAGAACCAACTGGCTGTCCGGGATACATTTTGCTATAAACCGGGTGTGGGACTCCTTGATCAGGTCATGGGTCCCAGCCATTAAAAGGACCGGTACTGTGATCCTTTTTAACCGTTCTTCTGTAAGATAAGGTGAATGAAGGATAAGTCCGCTTAAAAACTGCTCTTTTTTACACCATTTTCCAATTCTCCCATCAGGTTTTATGCTCTCCAGGGCTTTCGCCCACCAAAAGCGCATTCTTTCCATAAAAAGCATAGGGGCGATCAGTCCACCAGGCAGTGCGTTGGCGCTGACTGCTATGATCTTAAACGTCCGGTCCGGATGATCTGCAGCAAACTCCAGAGCTGTATTTGCCCCGTCAGAAAATCCCAGGATCACTGCCTTTTCTATTTTTAAATGATCTAACAGACGGACCACATCTTCTGCCATATCTGCTGCTGCAGTATGCCTTTTGTCACTGCTATTTTGCTGTTTTTCTTTTTTTCCTACAGTAATTTTCAAAACTGCGGACTTTAAAGCAGCAGCTTTCAGTACCGATCTTCCATGGCCTCTGCTGTCCATGGCAATCACCAGGCATCCCGCACCTGTCAGCATCTTTATATAAGAATCATCACATGCGTCACTGGCGCGTCCTCCATATGCACGGTATAAAAAATCCCGGTGAGTGCCCCTGTTCCCATGAAGGAGTACCACCGGAAGTCTGTTTTTTCCCTGTGTATCACATTTTTTCCCGTATGTTTTATAATATAATGTTCCCGCAGGCATGTTGATATAGCCTGCGGTCTCCATTATCCCATCTGTTTCTTTTTGGATCTCACTCATGGTCTTTTTTCGCCTCTGTTTCCTTTTCCCCGGCTCTGTAATCTTTTTGAAGTTCTGCTATTTCCTGCTTCTCAGGCATTTTTTTATGTACCGGCAGCTTTACCCACTGAAAGAAATCCAGGATTCCATGGGGATTCTGGATCTTTACCACTGCATAAAACATATCAGGAGAAGGGATCTTTGGCAGGTAAGCATAATAGGATGGTTCCCACACCGTTGGACTGTACTTTTCTTTCGCCCGGTAAAGATCTTTAAAACCGTAACATTGGTTTAAATGTTCATAGACAAATTCCAAAAGCTTTTCCATAAAACCGGCATTTTCTTCTTTTAAGCCTGCAAGAGGCGCTACACCCAGACTTGCATACTCCACACCTTCTTCTTTAAATACCTGAAAAGCCTCATACATGATCAGCTCCATTACACCGCCCGGTGCTTTATTTCCATGGCGTGTCATATCTGCCATATATCCGTTCTTTCCAAGAAACGGCACAAAAACAATATAGGCTGCCATTCTGCCGCTTTCATCCACTGCATAAAAATACCGCCGGTCCATGGGATTATCCAGTCCTAAAGTACCCATGGTAAATTTCAGCATGGAGCTTTTTTTGCCCTGCAGCCATTCATCTGTAATACGGTTAAATTCTGCCTCTAACACCCTATCTTTCTTTTCCAGTATTTTATACTCCCTGACAATAATACCCGCTTTTTTCGCATGGTTGATGTTCATGCGCATCTTAGCGCCCTTCTTGCCGCTGATCTCGTAGTCAGACAGCTTAAATCTTGCCTCTTCCCCACATTTTACAGTTCCAAAGCCCTGTCTCTTATATTCTCCCAGAAAATGATCTGTAATGCTTAAAATAAACAGCTTATGGGCACTTTTTAGGCAGAATTCCTTAAATTCATCCAGAAACTTTGGAAAATCCTCATCTTTACAAACCGGGTCACCATTGACCACCACTGTATCGCCAACGATCCCATAGGGAATGACCCCATCCACCTGTTTTCCAAAATAGAGGATCTTATCATCTTCCAGAGTCAGATAGGAGCAGGGATTCTGGCTGTAAAGATTTAATAAGGTTCTTGCATGCTGCAGATCCGATGCTGTTTTTCCGGGATTTTCCATCCATGGCCGGAATACATGGATCACCGCTGCCAGAATACAGATCCAGCTGAAGAAAAATACCAGCTGCTCAAAATGCCCTGCAAACTCTCCTGGGTAAAATCCATCTTCCATGCCAAAAAGCATCCCCAGCCCGGCTATAAGACTCTCCGAAAAAGATACAGTTCCCTTTCCCATAGCCAGATTCATATAATGGCGGGTGATGACCGCATTCACTGACACACCCATCAAAGATAAAAGCGCAAAGCCAAAGGCCTGTTTCAGGGACCTTTTAGAAGCCGGGCTGCAAAAATCCTTCCTGCACCATAAAAGGATCAGAAAAATGCATGCCTGAACAAGTATAAATATGTTTCCCTTCCCAGGGCCTGTATGCACTATCTCTCCCAGTCCCCTCAAAAGGCTTAGTGTTAATACAGCCATGGTCATTTCCCAGGCTGCTTTCTTTCGTTTCATCAGCTGCAAAGAAAGCACCAGCAGCATTGCTGCAAAGGCTCTCTCCACCATACGGTTCATTTCCAGATAGGAGCGTACCTTTTCTGACATGGCATAAGAAGGCAACAGACTGGCTGCAAGTAAGACAAAAGCCGCTGCTCCTAATAATAATATGGTTCCATTTTCAAGTCGTATCTTTGTCTGTCTGTTCACAGAAACCACCCTCTTTTTATCACACTGCCCATCCGGCAGTACTATTCTCTGCTGAGAGAAAAATCATCTCTGCAGATTTGCCGCTTTAGACTCCATAACTCTTTGGATCTCATTTTCTGTTACCAGATTAAAATCTCTCTGGATCATCAGCTTTAATACACTGGCTGAAATAGAAAAATCGATCAATTCCTGAGGTTCAAACTCTCTTACAAGACTATGCAGCAATGCACCCGCAAAAGCATCACCTGCTCCTACTGCCTCAAAGCTGTGTACTTTGTGTACCGGACTTTCGTAAAATACACCGTCCTTTAAATAAATCCCCAACCAGTCACCGTCTTCTGCTGTATACATATTGCGAAGAACACTGGCAACTGCCTTACAGCCCGGATAACGGCTCTGGATCTCTTTCATGCCTGCTTTGTAGCTGTCAATCTGGTCAATTCCTTTGGAAATATCCCCGTCATATGCGTGGATACCCAGAGATGACTCAAAATCCTCGTCATTGGCAATGCATAATGTTACATAGTTCATCAGCTCACCCATAACAGACTGTGCTTTCTTAATCCCCCACATTTTTGAACGGTAATTTAGGTCGCAGACTGTTTCGATACCATGAGTTTTACAGTATTTTAAGGCTTCTAAAACTGTTTCTGCCACAGATTCACTGACTGCAGGTGTTACACCGGAGAAATAAAAAATATCTGTATCCTTTAATATCTCATCCCAGTGAAACTCTTCCGCCTTTGATAAGGCAAGAGCACTTCCTTCTCTGTCATAAACTACATTGGTCGGCCGGATATCCGTTCCTTTTTCAAAGAAATAGATCCCCAGCCTGGAACCTCCAACCACCACTTTGGAGGTGTCCACACCGTACCTGCGCATTTCATTTAAAGCAGCTGTGCCAACAGGATTATCCGGCAGCTTAGTCACAAAGGATACCGGATCCTTAAGCACTGCCAGAGAAACCGCCACATTGGCCTCTGCGCCTCCGTAGCTTGCCTCAAACCCATCTGTCTGCACGATCCTCAGATGTTCCGGTGTTTTTAAACGGAGCATGATCTCACCAAATGTTACTGTTTTTTTCATGGCCTGCTCTCCTCTATCATCTTTAAAATATCATCTTTTGTAAGTTCTCCAAAGGAAATACCACCCTTTGACACGATCTGGTCTGCCAGATCCTTTTTTGCTTCCTGAAGCTTTAAGATATTTTCCTCAATGGTATCACTGGTGATCAGCTTGTATACCATTACCTGCTTTTCCTGGCCGATCCTGTGGGTACGGTCTGTTGCCTGGTTCTGGGCTGCCACATTCCACCATGGATCATAATGGATCACAATATCTGCTGCTGTCAGGTTTAATCCCGTTCCTCCTGCTTTCAGGCTGATAAGAAATACAGGCACCTCATTCTGGTGGAAACGGGATACCATCTGAATACGTTCTTCTTTCGGCGTTGCTCCCGTCAGCTTATAACATTCAATGCCATCCTTTTTTAGCTGCTCTTCGATCAGATCCAGCATAGATGTAAACTGGGAGAACAATAAGATTTTATGCTCCCCTTCCACACCGGTGCGGATCAGATCCATACAGGTCTTAAGCTTGGCAGAACCAGCTTTATAATTTCCATAACAAAGCCTGGGATCACAGCAGATCTGGCGCAGACGCATCAGATCCGATAAGATCTGCAGCTTTTCTGCTCCTTTAAAGTCATCGGATTCCAGTTTTTCCTTTAATAAAATGGCATTGGCTGTATACAGTTTTTTCTGCTCTTCCTCCAAGGTAGAATACACCACTTTTTCCAGCTTATCCGGAAGCTCTTTTAATACATCCTTCTTTACCCTTCGCAGGATAAAAGGTCCGATCAGCCCCTTTAACCGCTCTAAAGCCTGCTCATTCCTTTCTTTTGTGATAGGAATCTCATATTCCCTGCGAAAATACTGGTTTCCAAACAAAAATCCAGGCATCAGAAAATCAAAAATACTCCAAAGCTCTCCCAGACGGTTTTCAATTGGCGTACCTGTCAGTGCAAAACGTGAGCGTACATTAACTGCCTTTACAGAACGGGCGCTCTGGGTGGCAGCATTTTTTATATACTGGGCTTCATCAATGATCTGGAATCGGAAATCAATTCCTTCATAATTTGCAATATCTCTTTTTAACAGGTCATAGGAGGTGATCAGGACCTGACAGCCCAGACCACCTTCTTTGATGCTTTGCAGCAGTTCCATTCTCTGCGGGCCAGTTCCCACCACTGACTGTACCTTCAGATCCGGAGCAAATTTCTGTATCTCCTGTTCCCAGTTAAAGACCAAGGAAGCCGGACAGACTACAAGACTTGGTGCCTTTTCCCCACTGCTGTAGGCATCTTCAAACAGGGCGATCACCTGAATGGTTTTTCCAAGACCCATATCATCAGCCAAAATACCGCCAAAGCCACATTTATCCAATGTTTTCATCCATCGGAATCCCATTTTCTGGTATTCTCTTAAAACGTTTTCAAAACGGGCCGGAACCGGCTCATCACTGTCTTCTACTGCCTTTACTGCACGGACCATTGCCTTAAACAGCTGGTCTCTGTAATAGGTAATGCCCGGACTTTCTTTTAAAATATGATCCAGATACAAGGCTCTGTACGCAGGCAGGCGGATCGTGCCGCTTTGCAGATCTTTTTTGCTGATTCCAAGCTCTCCTGCCAGCTTTGTAAGGGTAAACATTCCCCCCTTATCCAGCATTAAAAATTGTCCGCTCTTTAAGCGGTAATACTTCTTTTTCTGGCTGTAGGCAGCCAGGATACGGCCCAGTTCCTCCTTTGGAAACTCTCCCATATCTACAGTCAGCTCCAGCCAGCCTGTATAAGCGCTGACACCGGCAGACACAGTAGGAGTTTCCATAATTTTCCAGTTTTTCATGGACTCAGACAGGTATACATCTCCCATGCTGCGAAACTCTTCCATTCCCTTATCAAGAAGGTGATACAAAGCTTTTTCATCTTCTTTTAATACAAGACGCCCATCTTTTGGATCCCTGTATTTAAAATATTTCCGTATCACCTGACTGATCTTAAACTCTCCCGGCACATCACGGCAGATAGCTGAAGGGAGATTTTCATCTTCTACAGGATGGAAGGTATATTCACCATAGGACAAAAGCGGTTCCATGTATAAAATGCCCTTTTCGTCAGCATCAAAACGAAACACCGCCTTTAAAGGCTCCATTTTATATTCTTCCAGATCCACGTTTTCCTGCTGCATAAGGCTGTATGGTTTTAAAGTTTTAAGCACACGTTCATATAAAAGAGGAATATCCTTGGCCCCCGCCTGTATCTTGTATTCCCGGTCTCTGGTGATCTGCTCTAAGAAGGTTCCTGCCGCCTGACTGAAATGATGGGAACAGCAGCAGACAGTCTTTTCCGTTACAATATAAATGCGGCGCTCACCCCTGAAAAAGGCAAGGACCGGTTCTGTAACACTTCCTTCTTCTGTACATACCCCCTTTAATACAGCTTCCACACCATCTCTTCCATATTTACTGATGCAGATCACCAGCTTAGGGTCTTTTTTCTGCACTTTAAGAGATGACCGGATACCTCCCGGAAGCTGCACCTCCAGTTCTTCCTGTTCTAAGACCTCAAAAAAGCGGTCTCTGTTCATACGGCTAAGGGTGATCTCCCTTTGTGACTTCTGTCCTTCCGTCAGGCTCATGACCAGGGATAATAATCCCCTGCTTTCCGGGCAAAAAGAACTTCCCTGATGGTGAAATGCCAGCTCTTTTCCATATTCCACATAAGCACCCATGGTCACTGCGTCAGAAAATTCTCCCAGATCTCTCACTGCATACATTTTTTCACGGCCTACTTTAAATTCCAGATGTACATCCCTGCCATTTAAGAGCACCGTCGGCACCAGTTTTACCTGGCTTCCCTCTTCTTCCTCTAAAATACGGGCTACCTCCTGATTGGTGTACTCGCGGATCATAGTATGGACCTGGGAAGAACTATGTACCAGAGGCTTGGACATTTCTGCCTGATATTCTTTATAATACGCAAAAAGGGCCTCCCCATGGGCGCAGATGCCCCTGTAAGAATTCCCTTTTTCACAGGTACAGGAATAGTCCTTTACCTGTCCGTTTTTCAGATATAACTTTGTTTTAAAGGTGTGGGCCTGATCTTCCACCAGACCCACTACGCCAGCTTCGCCTTTCCAGAAACTGTTTGCATCCATTTTGACGATTTTCATGACGTTGATCTACCCCTTCTTTACATCCGCTCCGGAGCCTCAATTCCCAGAAGTCCGATGCAGATCTCCAGTGTTCTTCTGGTCAATGTGATCAGGCCAATATAGCTGTCTTTTACTGCAGGATCTTCTTCTGAGAGGATCTTTGTGTCATGGTAAAAGCTGTTAAACGCATTGGCCAGCTCATAAATATACTGACAGATCTTATGAGGTGCTGTCTCTGCAAAGCCATTTTCGATCACTTCATTGTACTTGGAAAGCTGAAGCATCAGTGCCTTCTCAGAAACGCCCTTTGCAGGAAGGATCTTCTTTTCTACACCTTTTTCTGTTACCTGTCCGCCATTTTCCTTATATTTATTTAAAATGGACTTGATGCGGACGATGGTATAAAGGATGTATGGGCCTGTATTTCCCTCAAAGGAGATAAAGCGGTCAGTATCAAAGATATAATCCTTGGAAGCCTGATTTGACAGATCGCCGTATTTTAATGCTGCAAGACCTACGATCTTTGCTGTCTCTTTTGCTTCCTCCTCAGATACCGTGCGGTTTTCCATGATCCTCTGGTAAACAGCCTCATCAATATCTGCGATCAGCTTCTCAAGACGCATAATACCGCCTTCTCTTGTCTTAAAAGGCTTTCCGTCCTTGCCATTCATAGTACCGAAGCCTAAAAATACCATCTGGGTCTCAGGCTTAACAATACCTGCTTTCTTTGCAACGCGGAATACCTGCTCAAAATGCATAGCCTGACGCTTATCTACTACATAAATATAGCGATCCGGCTTAAAGTCTTCCTCGCGCTCTACAATGGTAGCAAGGTCAGAAGTTGCATATAAAGAAGCTCCATCTGACTTACGGATCAGGCATGGAGGGATCTCCTTGGTATCGCCTTCTTCTGCCACATCTACAACTAAGGCTCCCTGGCTTTCATGTACCAGTCCCTGAGCCTCTAAGGTATCTATCATCTTCTGGATGTATGGTTCTGCATCGCTTTCGCCTTTCCACAGGTCAAAATCTACATTCAGATTGGAATAGTTCTTCTTAAGATCAGCTACAGACACATTCATAATGTGCTTCCAGATAGCCCTGAACGGAGGATAACCCTTCTGAAGCTTTAAGGTTGCCTGATGGGCACGCTCTTTAAACGCCTCATCCACTTTTGACTTACCGCTGGCAGCCGGATAGATCTCCTCTAACTCGCTGATGGTAAAAGGTGCCTCAGCCGGATATTCTCCTGTATAATTTTCATCAAAATATGGCAGCTCAGGCTTGCGGTCACGGAGTTCCTCAATAATAAGGCCCATCTGCAGTCCCCAGTCGCCTAAATGCACATCACCGATCACATTGTGGCCCAGGAAACGTCCCATACGTTTTACGCTTTCACCGATAACAGCAGAACGTAAATGTCCTACATGAAGAGGTTTTGCCACATTGGCACCGCCAAAGTCTACGATAATCGTTTCTTTTTTTGCAGGCTCTTCCAGTCCCAGCTTCTCATCTGCTGCCATGCCGTTCATATAGTCAGCTAAAAAGCTTTCAGAAAGCTTTAAGTTGATAAAACCAGGCATCACTGCTACGATCTGGGAAAATACAGGACTTGCATTTTCTCCTGTAAGCTGCTCTACCACTGCATTTGCAATATCAATAGGTTTCTTTTTATATGCCTTGGCAGCTGCCATAGCACCGTTGCACTGATATTCGCACAGATCCGGGCGGTTGGATAAAACCACTTTTGCGAACTTTTCTTCATAGCCGCAGGCTGCAAATGCTGCTTTCAGTTCCTGCTCCAGAACTTCCAGAATCTTTTTCACAATTATTTCTCCTTGTATTCTTCTCTCTCATATACGAAAATCGCTCCGGCAGTCTGCCGGAGCAATCTTTTACTTTTTATCTAAGCAATCTGCTTATACACGGGACAGATATTCGCCGGTTCTGGTATCGATCTTGATCTTATCGCCTGTGTTTACGAATAACGGAACACTTACAGTAGCTCCGGTCTCAACAGTTGCTGGCTTGCTTGCGCCGGTTGCTGTATCACCCTTAAAGCCTGGTTCTGTATCAGTAATCTCCAGCTCTACAAACAGAGGTGGCTCTACAGAGAATACATTTCCGTTGTAAGAACAAACTTTACAGATCTCATTCTCTTTAACAAATTTTAATGCATCACCGATGATGTCCTTATTTAATGCTAACTGCTCGTAGTTCTCTACGTTCATGAAGTTATACAGATCTCCATCCTCATACAGATACTGCATATCTACACGGTCGATTCTTGCTGCCGGGAACTTCTCGGTTGGACGGAAAGTACGCTCAACAACAC
Source organism: uncultured Clostridium sp. (assembly GCA_900541315.1). Taxonomy (GTDB): domain Bacteria; phylum Bacillota; class Clostridia; order Lachnospirales; family Lachnospiraceae; genus Enterocloster. The sequence goes on from UQJF01000084.1 coordinate 11,380, forward strand.
CGCCGTTGATAACATTTTTTAATTTAGTACGCACGAAAGCAGCGCCCTTGCCTGGCTTAACATGCTGGAATTCAAGAATCTGAACAACCTGTCCATCAATTTCCAGTGTAATTCCGTTTCTAAAATCGCCTGCTGATATCATAAAGATATTCCTCCTTAAGTTCGTTCAGGATGCTGCCTGCATCCTCTAATTTCTCTCTAATCTTTTTTATTTTATACTATGTATTATGGTTTTTCAAGTTCTTTTTTCGTATTTACAGCTGATTTACACTATTTATGTGCTTCCTGGTAGATTTCTTCTGCAATATCCTCTAAAGAACGATCATTTACATCCACTGCCATATGTGCTGCTTTTAAATATAATGGCCGCCGCTCATCCAGTAAGCTTCTGATCCGTGCCGGCACATCATCACTGTGAAGCATAGGACGGCTGGACACATCTGCCCCGATACGCTTGTAAACAGTCTCCGGTGAAACATCCAGATATACCACCAGTCCAAGCTTCTTTAAAAGCTCTCTGTTTTCCTCTCTTAAAGGAAGACCGCCACCTACAGAGATCACTGCTCCATCAGTTGTCTTCAACAGCTTTTCCAGGCACTGTGTCTCTAACTTTCTAAAGGCTTCCTCTCCCTTGTCTGCGAAGATCCTGGAAATAGCCATACCGGCTTCTTTTTCAATCTCCTGGTCTGTGTCAATAAAAGGCATGTGATAATGGGATGCATAAAACCGGCCAGCACTTGTCTTTCCCGCTCCCATAAATCCAGTAAAGATCACATTGTTCTTTCTTGTATTTCCATGTAAATGATCTAAGATCATTTCACGTACTGTATCAATCGTATCTTTGTCCACCTTTACATCCGGATTCCACAGTTCATAGGCGATCAGTCCCTGATACAGAAGCATATCCAGACCGTTGATGGCTTTTCCGCCTGTCTCCTGTACCATTTTCATAAATTTCGTGCAGGAAGGTGTGTATACAATGTCCACTGCTGTATGGATCAGCTTATAAAAGTCCGTATCTTCTATAATAACATCCTCTGTATGGGGATGCATACCTACACTGGTGGACTGGACCGCAAGATATCCTTTTTCATTTTGGGGAATCTGGCCATACTCTTCAAGCTTTAAAGGAATAAGTACTTCCCGCCCTGCAAGCCCGTTGATATAATCTGCCAGGGCTTCAGCTTTCTCCAGGCTGCGGTTTAAGATATAAACAACTGCTGCACCGGACTTTGCAAGGATATAAGCAGCTGCCTTGGCTGCGCCTCCCGCCCCCAGCAGAATACATTTTTCTCCTGTAATAGAGATACCAGCCTCATCCATAACCCGTTTCAGGCCGGCACCGTCAGTATTATATCCCTTGTAACCATGCTCTGTGCGCACTAGCGTATTCACAGCTCCAATAGCCAGGGCATCTTCGTCAATAGCCTCTAAGCATTTCATCACATCCTGTTTGTGGGGAACGGTGACATTGATCCCCTGGATATTTAATGCAAATGCTCCTTTTACTGCCATTTCTACAGTTCCCCGGTTTACATGAAAAGGAACATACACCAAATCCTTTCCAGTGCGTCTGGCATAAAAGTTATGCATAAGAGGTGACATGGAGTGCTCCACAGGATCTCCTATCACCCCATATACTTTTGTTCTTCCATCCATTGTACTCTCTCCTGCTGTCTCTTTCTTCTTTTCAGGACTTTTCCTATTATCCTTCCTGTATCCATCCCTTTTTCAGGCTTTTCCTGTAACAATACAGGACCGGCTTTTCCAGATAGCGTTTTAAAACAATCTGTATCTCTTCTTTTGGGTTAATAGGCTTTACCAGGACGGTCTGTATTCCCAGCCAGTTGGCACCCAAGATATCTGTAAAAAGCTGATCCCCTACAAACAAAGTGGTCTTTATATCTGTGCCCATAATCCCCATAGCCTTTTTATAGCCTTTGGCTCCCGGTTTCCCACCTTTATAAATATAAGGGCTTTTTACCTGGTCTGCAAAGGACTTCACCCTCGGTTCTTTATTATTAGAGAGAAGGCAGGTCTTAAGCCCCAGCTCTTTCAAATGTTCAAATAATTTTATGGCTCTCTCATCTGCCGGTGCCCCATGGGGAACTAATGTATTATCGATATCGTAAATGATCCCCTGGATTCCCATTTTTTTCCAGTTTTCATAAGGGATAACATAAGTGGAATCCTCTATTTTACCGGGATAAAAACATTGAAACATACTAAATTCTACTTTCTTTTAGATTCACTTTTTCAGAAGTTTTCCTAACTCTTCCATAAAGGTACTTACATCCTTAAACTCCCTGTAAACAGAAGCAAAACGCACATAAGCCACCTCATCTACACTTTTCAACTTATCCATGACCAGTTCCCCGATCACGGAAGTAGAGATTTCCTTCTCTTCCCTGTTAAAGATCTGGTTTTCGATCTCATCGATCATGGTACTGATCTGACGTGGGGATACAGGACGTTTATGGCAGGAATGAAGAATACCCGCTTCAATTTTTGAGCGGTCATAGACTTCTCTGGATTCATCTTTTTTAATCACCATAAGGGGCATGGTCTCTAATTTTTCATAAGTGGTAAAACGCTTGCCGCAACGTTCACACTGACGGCGTCTGCGGATAGAACTGTTGTCATCTGCCGGACGGGAATCGATCACTTTGGTATCTGCTTCATTACAGTACGGGCACTTCATAAATGCTGCACATCCTTTCTCTTATGATGTACTCCACCATTCCAGGAACACATCTTGTAATGATGAGTTTATTTTAACCGAAAGCCCCCTCAAGCGCAAGATTTTTGTTACAATTTCCCATGTTTTTCCATATCCATTCCCCAGTCTACGTAAATAACTGTACGGATCACGTAGGATGCGGATTTGAGTGTGCAGGTCTAAAAACGCAGGCGTAGTGGGCTACGCTGAGGCTTTTAGGCCTGTGCAATCAGATTCGCAGATAAGTGAGTAGTATAGTTATTTCGAAAACGCTGTACTAGTGTACCGGCAAATTGATTTCTAAAGCAATATATTTCCAAGTCTGATCCATTTTTATGAGTCAAACTTTGGATTTAGTTCAATAGGGTCCGAAAGGGCTCACCCATGTATAAACGCATTCACGGCAATTTTGTCCATTTTGCTCCGCCGCCGATTAG
>UQJF01000085.1 GCA_900541315.1 uncultured Clostridium sp.
CTGCGACCTCCTGGTCCCAAACCAGGCGCTCTAGCCAAGCTGAGCCACACCCCGTCGCAACAAAGAATATTATATATGACCATTATTGTTTTGTCAACACTTTTTCGCATTTTTTTGCATATACTATCCTCTAATTCCAGTTTTTCCATACATCCGGCAGATACCCCAGTGTTGATTGCTTACCGTTTCTGACCACCGGTGTCTTAATTACCTGTGGATTTTCAAGAACTTTTTCAAGTTTGTCTTCGTCAGCAATATATTTTATAAGGGCAAGTAAGTTCTTGTCTTTCCCATCCCAGTTGACCATGTTATCTAATCCGCCATTTGCCTGAGCTACAGAATTAAATTCTCCTTTGCTCATGCCCTTTTCTTTCATATCAATGAACTGATACTTTATGCCACGCTCTTTAAAAAAGCGCTCAGCCTTTCTTGTATCATTACATTTCTTTGTCCCAAATATCTGTATATTCATATCAACCTTCCTTTGCCATCAATATAAGTTTTTTGAGCATCATGTTTGCTTACCAGATGCTCTATCTTTCTAATTACATTACCCTATAAGTATCTATTAGTGATATAATATTGATATAATTTCTCTTACAGCATCTACCAAACCATAATAAAGCAGGCAATCTTTAACCCTCGCTTCCGGATGCGAATATTCAACAATAATCCTGCCTGTTGGCTCAACAACATACCATATACCATGTTTCGTCTGTTTCCAGACAGGATTTGAATACTCCGTAATGTTATTAAAATAATTTCCAGAAGTACCACCACAGATTATAATATCTGGTTGACACATATTTATCTGATTACATAGCATCTCCCCGTTATCTATAGCTGCCTCTGTTATCTGCTCAAGTGCAGAGGTATGACCACCAGGAGTCTTTTTTACATTCACAACTGCTATCTGTTGCAGATTTTCTATTCTTTGTTCTTCAGTTATAGTTTCTAGCTCTTTCCATGGTATATCTCGCTCTAAGTGATTTATTCCTATCACCCATCTGGTGACATTATCCCAGGTTTGCTTTCTTCCGCCTTCACGAAGAAATTCTCTTAAATCCCAGTCTTCTCCACCATTCACCTCTTTTAACAAAAATAGAATTTTTATCCCGCTTTTCCAGTAAAATTCATGATCAACTATCTCATCTCTTATAAAACCGGAAACCTTTGCTGCCCAATCGTCTAAGAAAGTATTTTCTTTTTTCAAGTGTTCATTTATCATCTTTTATTTTCTCCTCGATCACCCCTGGATCATCTAACAGCCAAAGCCCGTCATTTGTAATGCTTCAGCTGACATTACGCCAGGGAAACATCTACCCTAATTATAGCTTGAAGCATATCTTATGTACATTATTTTCCACTACAAAAAAGTCCACCCACATCTGGATTTCTCCTAATGCCAGCAGACTCTATTTTATCTTCATTATTTTATTCAACCTTCAAGCTCTTCGCCAGACTCGTCAGCAAAGCCGCCATCTCCGGATTTCCTAGTATAATCCACGATAATTACCGATCCATTACACGCAGGATAATTTTTCATGTGCAAGGAAGCTGAATGAGGCGATGCCGGTAGCATTGTCGATTGAAGCTGACGCGGCATATTGCAAAGTTCCGCGATGCAGAGTACTACCGGCAAGATTTTCTTTCTCTACTTCCTTTTCGGTCTGATACACACTTTACATGCGCCATCATTCCCATAGCTGCACTTCTTCCCCTATGTACACTTTTTCACAAAACTTTTACAGATAATGCTGCTCAAACCGGGCTTCCCCATTGTCATCGATCTTCATCAGCATATAAGAAGGTCTGTGTCCCTCCTGTCTCGGATAGGAAAGGCTGCCGGGATTTAAAGTGATCAACTCCTTTTCCCCGGATTTATCAATATCAAAGTATGGTCTGTGAGTATGACCGAACATAACGATGTCAAAGCCCCGCTCTTTTGCTTCCTGCTTTAAATAAGCAGGACCGGTAGACACATTATAATAATGTCCGTGGGTGAGAAGCACCTTGTACTTACCGATCATGATCTCCTTTTCCCGTTCTAACTGAGAAAAGAAATCATTATTTCCCATGATCATTTCCAGATCACAGCCTTTATCCACCCATTTCATGATCTCGTATTCGCTTCCCTCTGCATCTCCCAGATGGATCAGCATATCAAAAGGCTTTGTTTTCCTGATCACCCACTTCAGATTTTCATCTTTTCTGTGTGTATCGCTAACGATCAATATCTTCATTTTTCTGCAACCTCTTCCTTTAAGGCCTGTTTCATTGCCTCTAATGCTTTTCCTCTGTGGCTGATGCGGTTCTTCTCTTCCATGGTAAGCTCTGCAGAAGTTTTTCCAAACTCTGGGAGATAAAGGATTGGATCATAACCAAAACCGCCGTCTCCTGCAGGCTCCTTTGCGATGAGTCCTTCCATGGCAGCTTCTCTCTGGATCACCCTTCCATCTTCTAAGACAGCGGTAATGTTACAGACAAAACGGGCACTGCGTTCTTTTCCTTCGGCATTTGCCAGACGCTCAATGATATTTCGGTTTTTGATCTCATAAGAGGTATCTTCTCCCATATATCTGGCAGAGTAAACACCTGGCTCGCCTCCAATATAATCTACGGCCAGACCTGAATCGTCTGCCAGCACAACGCCTCCTGTCTGCTTCCACACTGCCATTGCTTTAATTTTTGCATTTTCCGCGAATGTTTTACCATCTTCTACAATATCCAGGACAACACCTGCTTCTTTCATAGACAGCACTGGCAGTCCCAGGTCAGACAGAATAGCACGGATCTCACGCATCTTTCCCGCATTTCCCGTTGCAAATATGATTCTTTTTTCTTTATTATTTTCCATGTTATCACCCTTTGTATCATGTGTTGGCTTTTCCCTGTTTATTTTGTGTCTGTATACACCTTCAGGCACAGGTTGCACTTCTGGGTCTCTTCTACATGCTCCCACAGAGAACCATTGTGGCTTAAATAACCTTCGCCGTCTGCCATTGTCACCTGGGCAATACCATCTCCGGCATCATATTCAATGGCTACAGGATGAACAGTATCCGGCGTTTTTATTTCCACTATTATAGCAAACTTTTCCCCCTGGTCCAATACTATTTTTTGATCAAAAGGAATCGTATAATAGCCTGAATACTCTAAAACTCCCTCTGCTAAAAGAGTCCTCCTGTTTAAAGCGGATTCCAGGCCATGATCCTGACTGAACCTGTCTTTTCCTGCAGCATCTGAGCCGTCCTTGTCCGGAAGATAACGTGCCACATAGATCTTATATTCTGTATCCGGCCCTGTTGCATAAAAACCGGCTGCCGCCAGCTCTTCCCTTTTTTCTGTGCGATAAGCATTGGCAAACCAGGCTGTATCTTTCCCATACCCGATCTGACCTACCCAGCCGCAAAGATCACTCTGGTAGATCTTGTCATAATTGTCAGTAGGTTCAATTCCCGTGTATACAATATTATGGACTCCAATATTAGTATCATAATAAGATACATAAAAATATCCCTGATCTCCGAAATCTTCGCCCCAGCTGTTAGTACATATAAAGGCTCCGTCTCCTTCCAGATCCATATTAAAATTTTCTTTCGGGAAATCATCATCCCAGCCTACGATCACAGAATCATGGTTAGGCTTTTCCGTACCAATATAGCAATAGGAATTGGTGTCACGATTGTAATAAATAGACTCACTTTCATAATCCTGCATAGATGTATATAAGGAGCTTTGCACACCACCTTCTAAATAAACAGCCCTTTTAATAGCTTCATAATCTTTTGACGGCAGGATCTGTATCTCCTGTACATGTTCCCTTGCTTTTAAGCCATCTGGGGAAATTCCATCACCATAAGGATCCTCTGACTCCCACACCGGTCCTTCCCAGGAAAGAAGATAAGCCATGGACATGGTGTATTCTCCCCCTTCGTCCTGCCCCAGAAGAAAATGATTGTGCATGGACATATGATCCACAGAAAATGTTTCTTTCTGATCCGGCAGCAGCGTAGATTCCAGGGCAGTCAGAGAAGCAAACGCCCAGCAAGTGCCAAGAGATCCCTGATTGCCGATCTTAGGTGCACGTCCCTGTTCCCTGTAATCGTAAGAAGCCGGCAAAACTACATCCTCAGGCATTTTACGGTTCCAGATAACCGGCGGACCCGCTGTGCTTCCATCATCTTGTGCTGTGCTTTTCCCACTGTTTTGTGTATCTTTTCCTGCCTGAGTTTTTTTCTCCTGACCAGGATCTGTATCCTTACTTTCTTTCATCTGTTCCTGCTGCTGATTTTCTCCTGCCTGATCTTTTTCCGGTTTTGCCGGAATGCTTTTACAGCCCGCAAGACAGACTGAAAGAAGGATCGTACACATTATTCCAGGCAAAGCCGCTCCCATAAACATGGAAACGGCTTTCTTTAATTGGATTTTTATTCTTTTTTTAATCAACGTTTCGGTTCTCCTGACTGCGTTTTGGCGGTCTGGGACCCATGAACTGATAGAAATAGGTTTTTAACATGCCATTGTAGATCTTGCGGTTCTTGTCTGCCTTACGGCCAATGTATTTCTCCGCATCCTCATAAGATGTGATCAGATACATGGACCAGGCATCTAAAGCTGCAAAACGCTCACCGATCTCTGTATACAGAGCCGGAAGGTTCTTTTTCTCTTCAATACGCTCGCCGTAAGGCGGGTTGGAAATAATAAAACCATATTTCTTCGGATGGCTGAGAGCGTTTACCGGACGCTGCTGGAAATGGATCATATGGTCCACACCTGCAGACTGGGCATTGGCTCTGGCTGCTTTCACAATATCCCCGTCAATATCATAGCCCTGGATATCTACTTTTACTGTATCATCCAATAGATCATTTGCTTCGTCCATGGCATCATACCAGCATTTTCTTTTAATAATATTCTTCCAGTCTTCAGATAAGAAAGAGCGGTTCATACCTGGTGCCATATTGGCTGCCATCATGGCTGCCTCAACAGGGAACGTACCGCTTCCGCAGAATGGATCCACCAGAATACGGTCCTTATTCCACGGAGTAAGCATGATCAGTGCTGCAGCCAGTGTTTCTGTAATAGGAGCCTTGCTGGTAAGGGTGCGGTAGCCTCTTTTATGAAGGGAATCACCACTGGTATCAATGCCAATGGTAACAATATCCTTATACAAAAATACACGCAAGGGGAATTTTGCCCCATCTTCCGGAAACCAGGATACATGATAATGCTCCTTCATCCGTTCTACCATGGCCTTTTTCATAATAGACTGGATATCAGAAGGGCTGAACAGCTTGCTCTTAATAGAAGACGCCTTTGCTACCCAGAATTTACCATCTTCCGGGATAAATTCTTCCCATGCAATAGCTTTTGTTCCCTGGAACAGTTCCTCAAAGGTCTCAGCCCGGAAGCTGCCTGCTTTTAACAGAATACGCTCTGCAGTGCGTAAAAATACATTTGCACGGCAGATTGCCTCATCATCACCGATAAATGTGACTCTTCCATCTTCCACCTGGGAGATCTCATATCCCAGATCCAGTATTTCTTTTTTTAATACAGCTTCCAGCCCAAAATGACAGGGTGCAATCAGTTCATAGGTCTGCTTCAATCCGTTTTCCTCACAGTTCTAAATTCATTCCATTTTTCAATTTCTTTTTCAGTTTCATATTACTTTTTACAGCTTAATTTCTTTTACCACTTCGCCATCCAGGGAATAAATGGCAAATATTCCATCTTCCAGGATCGCATATGTATTTGGATTTCCACCTTTAGGAATAGAAACAGAGCCTGGATTTAATACAGTAATCGTCCCACATTCTGTTTCTGCTTTTTCCGCTTTCAGCAAATGTGTATGTCCATGTACCAGAATATCTCCAGCCTGCATAGGAGGCAGATGATCCTGATTAAATACATGTCCGTGGGTTGCATAAAATGTCTTTCCATCTAATACCAGCAGTGCATAATCTGCCAGGATCGGAAACTGGAGCACCATCTGGTCTACTTCCGTATCACAGTTGCCGCGTACAGCGTAGATCTGGTCCTTTAATGGATTTAACATGGCAATGACTTCCTTTGGAGCATACTCCTTTGGAAGATCATTTCTGGGGCCATGATAAAGGATGTCCCCTAAAATGACCATTCTGGATGCTTTTGTTTCTTTATAAATGTCTAACAGTCTGCGGCAGTAATACGCAGAACCGTGGATATCAGATGCGAATAAAATCTTCATAAAATTGCTCCTTCTGTTCGTTAATGGTGCTGGTCCACTCATGCCCACGCGCTGTCGCGCTCTACTGCCTGCTGACGCAGGCGGGGCATTCGTTACATCGCAAACTCAGATTCCCCGCGCTTTGCGCTCTACTGTCTGCTTCGCAGACGGAATCTTCGTTAATGGTGCCGGTCCACTCATGCCCACGCGCTGTCGCGCTCCACTGCCTGCTGACGCAGGCGGGGCATTCGTTAATGGCTTGCGAAAAACAAATGTCTGCTTTCGCAGCCGCTTGTTTTTCGCTGCGCTCATTATATCTTACAGCCCGAAACTGCTATCTGTCAATGTATTTCCCTCTGTAATTCATCATTCCACCGGCAAGATCTGCCACCTCATATCCCATACGCCACAGATCACGGCAGATGACCATGCTCTTAGCGCCTCTTTCACAATAGAATACGGTCATTTCCCCATAATTTATCTCATCCATATGATCCCAGAACTCATCATAGGGAATATTTTCACTTCCACGGATCCGCTCTTTTTCATACTGCCACGGACTCCTGAGATCAATAATACGTTGTACCCGCCCCATTTCTCTCCACCGGTCAAATTCCCAATAAGGAAGCATTGGAAAACCAGTCATCTTTCCACCTTCTTTCCTTTATGTTCACTCGGAATCTTTCATATATGCGGACATATGAACTATTTCAAAACGTTATAGACAAGTCTTCCTATTATCAATATATGCCCGTCCTGTCTGATGGGTACAATCCGTGATCACAGCAAAAAATGACCGCTTCAGGTATTCCGTTTTTACCTGAAGCGGTCACTTCTTTCATGACAGTTTTACAGTTTTAATATTCCGTTTTATTTCTGCAGTTGTTCTTTGCATTATTTTTTGAAGTAGTGCGGGTAGTATTTTCTGTTTTATTTTCGCTCTTGTTTTTTGTCTTGTTTTCCTGATTCATGTTGCTGCAACCATCCATCTGGTTGCTGTAACGGTTACTGTAATCATTGCTATAGTCATTCTTTGCCATTTCAATACCTCCAAAAAGATATTTTTCATATTCAACTTTAAGTTACAGCTTTATTATGGCTGAATCATCTTGTTTTATACGCAGCTTTCAGGGAATTTCCTTGCAATTTCCCTGTATTTATATTATAACTAATGTGAGGCAACATGGTTTCCCTTAAACCACAGCCTCATCCTTATTAATTATTTATACTCCCCTTGAGAAAAGCCAGGATAGCTCCCCTATCCCGGCTTTTCTCCCTTTTATAGATGATGTACTCTCGGAGTCTTTCACGCAAGATCAAGTACAAAAAGATTCCGAGAGTACATGGATGCAGATTTCCCAACCTGCAAAAACGGCCCTTCTGCAGTCAGCAGAAGAGCCTGTTCCTTTTCTTAATTATCCCTTTTATCCCAGCATACTCACGATCTTCACCGGATTTCTGTAATTCCAGTTGGAAACCTTAATACCAGTTGCTTCTGTAGAAGCATGAACGATTTTTCCGTCTCCTATGTACATTGCTACGTGGTTAATGCCCTTTCCGCTTCCATAAAAAAGCAGATCACCTGGCTGCATATCTGAAGCGCTGACTGCTGTTCCCTGGGATGCCTGACTGCCAGAAGAACGGTTTAAGGAAATACCTAAACCATGCTGATAGACATATCTGGTAAAACCGGAGCAGTCTGTTCCGGTACGTGGATCACTGCCGCCATAACGGTACGGTTCACCTACAAACTGAAGCGCATAACTTACAAGCTGCTCTCTCTTATAGTTGCCAGAAGACTCAATGGCTTTTCTCTGGATCTCCTCAATCTCGCCTGCTTCCGCTTCTTCTACCTCTGCATTTTCAGAAACAGGAAGATAGCCTTCTGTATCATTTACGCGGATCTTCATCCATCCATTTCCCAGATCCTCTAAAACTTCATATGTATCTCCTGCTTTGGCAGTGGTCAGAACCTCTTCGCTATCTTTTGCCTTATTGATGTTAACACTGTCTGCGGTAATAGTGGCAATGTATGTGCCTTCTTCAAATCCAGGTCCAATAGCTGCCATGGATGTCATCGGAACTGTCATCATCAGCATTCCACATACAAGTCCTGTTCTAACCAGTTTACCAAAAATATTATGCATCTTCATCCCATCCTATTTGTTACGGTTTATGTTAAATAGCTGTGCCCAAATGTTACACAAATGTTACGTTAATTACATTTGTATTATACCACACATAAATCATCCGTCAATATATTTATTTTTTTTTAATATTTGTTCATGTTTTCGACAGATTTCACAATTATTTCACATATTGTAACCGGAATACCACCTGAAATCATGGTTTTCAGAACCTGCCGGAAGCATTTTCCCGGCTGAAAGACAAAAAAGCCCCGGTGTCATTTCTGCACCAGGACTGTAAATAATACTATTAACTTAAAACACTGACTATCTTCACCGGCTTACGGTAATTATAAGGTGAAGTCTTAATACCTGTAGCTTCTGTAGAGGCATGAACTACCTGTCCATTCCCAATATACATTGCCACATGATTGATGCCTCCGCCATCACCGTAGAAGATCAGATCTCCCGGCTGCATCTCCTCTTCTGAGACAGGAGTCCCACAGTTTGCCTGTCCTCTGGAAGAATGAGGAAGGCTGACAGAAGCCGCGTGCTGTAAGATATAGCGGGTAAAACCAGAGCAGTCAACTCCCTTATTGGGGTCAACTCCACCGAAAACATAGCTTCCGCCTAAAAATTGAAGAGCAAATTCTACAGTCTGGCGGCGTTGTCTGACAGAAAGATCAACTGTCTCCTGATTTTTTTCAACTAAAGATGCCTTTCCGGAAGTTTTGATATAACCATCACCATTTCCTGTGCTGATCTTCACCCAGCCGTTTCCCAGATTAGAAAGGACCTCATAAGTCTGTCCACGTTTTACCTCGCCTACAGAACGGCTGTGTTCATTGGCAGAAAGATGCACCTCTACAGCAGGTGCTGCGATAGTCACCATATAAGAAGAACGTGTCTGTACCTCTGCACTTTTAGAAGCGGCCAGACTATCAGTTGGATTTACAAAAAGAATACCTGATAAAAGAAAAAGACCTGCGGCAACCTTTACCGCATGTCTCTGTAATAAAGCAAATTTCACGCTGAAAGTCTCCTAACTGTCGAAATAGTAGAAATAGAATTGTTACGGATTTATTACGAACCAACAACATGATTATATTATTTTTTCACAAAATTGTCAACAAAAAGAGGATGTTTTTTAACATCCCCTCATTTTATGACTTACTGTCCGCAGGTTACTTTCAATCCCAAATTTACCTGCCCATATACATTAAGACAACTGCCCCATTATCTTCCCGACCCCTTAAACATCCAGATGATCATTAAGATCAGAAGCACAGGCCAGATATAAGATAAGATCCAGCCGGCCAATCCTATGATTCCAAAGAACAGGCTCATGAGCAGGAAAATAACGAAAAACACGATCAGTCCTGCTGCAAGTCTCACATACCATTTGCTGAAATCCACATAATGTACATTTCTCCGGTAGTTGTCACCATAACTATCTTCTCTGTCCACAGTTCCATAAGGCCCGCTGTATTCCCGGTTTCCAGGACCGGCATCCTCTTCCTGTGCTTTACCAGATCCGTAAGTCTCATAACCGTCCGGCCGGTCCTCTGTATCAAGAGCCGCGTCTACAATGGTCCTTGCAATGATCTTGGGACCTCCCAGGCTTTCGATCACCTCTGCCTCATCAGCCCCTTTATTCACTTCATCTAAAATATAAGAATCATAATATCTGATATTTTCCTGGATCACAGAATACGGAACACGGCCTTCCAATTCTGTCTTTAATCCCTGTAAAAATTCTGCTCTGGTCATTATTCAGCCCTTTCCTTTATAGCTCCTTCCCGGTATGCTGCCACTAATTCCTTCAGATCTGAGATCTGTTCCTTTAATTCCTGTCCCTTATCCGTATCTGCCACCATAACCCTAGTCTTTAACTTCTCTACTACAGATACCTTTGGTGTACTGTCCTTTTTCGGATCAAATGGCATGTGCTCTGCCAATGCCAGATGATGAGAATTAGAGATCAATGTATATCCTGCAATTCCGGTAGTGCTCTGATATGATTTTGAAAGGCCTCCGTCGATCACAAACAGCTTTCCCCCTGCTTTGACCGGTTTTTCCCCATCTTTTAACTTAACCGGAACATGTCCGTTGATTATATGGGAACCCTCGGTCTTTAAACCAAATTCCTTTAAAATCTGGTCACAGACTTCCACTTTTTCACACAATTTGTAATAAGGATTCATCATCTCTTTATGGGTAGCCGCATCTTCTACAAAATAATGCTCAAAAGTCGTCATCTTGGCTTTTCCAAATACAGGTGACTTTGCACCGCACCACAGATACCACATCAGATCCAGTGCCTCTTCCTTGCCGTCTGAACCATCTGGAAGAAAATATGCATTATGCACCTGGCGGTTCAGGAAATCCATAAGGGATCTTCCCTGATAACCCTTTCCATTGATCATAATAACATCAAACGTGCCGTCCTTCTTCATAGGGATGCATCCATGGTACAGCAGATTAGAATTATAGCACTTGTAAATGCCGCCATGGGAATAAATAAATTTCACCTGGCGCTGTAAAACCTCACTGTGGCGGAAAGAAGCGCAGAGCGTACGCAACAGCTCCTTTTCGCCTCTGGTCAGTTCCAGTGGGTTTCTCGGATCAATGGTTGGAAAATTCATATCCAGCATAGGATATTCTTTTCCATCGATCATAACTGTACCTTTTTGGTAATCTACTGCCGTTAAAAGCATGCGGTTTTCCATCTCATACTCCGGATGGCGCTGGATAATAGCCTCTTCCACCTTAAACTGGATCACAGCAATAGCCTTGTGCATCTTAGCCGCCAGTCCCGGATCTACTGCATCATAAATGTTTTCATCCAGGATCTTTGGCATAAACTGAACACATGGATCATCCTGGTAAACCTTTGCTGCAAACATGGACAGCGGGCGCAGATTAATGCCATATCCGTCTTCCAGCACATCAAAGCTGTTGTAGCTGATAGCGATCCTGAGTACATTGCAGATACAGGCCAGATTGCCCGCTGCAGCTCCCATCCAGGAAATATCATGATTTCCCCACTGGATATCTACATCGTGAAAATTCATCAGTTCTTTCATAATAATATCCGCTCTTGGACCACGGTCAAAAATATCACCGATGATATGAAGATTATCAATGGTCAGATTCTGGATCAGGTAGCATAAAGCCGCAATAAACTTGTCCGCAATACAGCTATCAATAATAGAATGGATGATCTCATTGTAATACAGCTTTTTATTCTCATCTGTATAGTCTACATGGAGCAGCTCATCAATGATATACGCAAACTCCTTTGGCATTTTCTTTCTTACCTTGGAACGTGTATATTTAGAAGACACCTCACGGCAGATCTGGACCAGCCGGTAAATGGTTATCTTCTGCCAGTCTTCCGTATAACGCCCCATTTTCATCATCCGCGGCAGATGGCGTTCCGGATAGTAGATCAGATTCGCTAACTGAAGCTGTTCTTCTTCCGGGATCAGATGCCCGAAGGTCTCCTTGATCTTTTCCCGGATAATACCGGAAGAAGACCGCAACAGGTGGATAAATGCTTCATATTCCCCGTGAAGGTCACTGAAAAAATATTCCGTTCCTTTTGGCAGGTTGCAGATCGCCATTAAATTGATGATCTCACTGGTGGCCTCTTTCACCGACGGATATTCCCGCGCTAAAAGCTGCAGGTACGCCATGTCCCTCATATATACATTCCCCCAATTTTCGCCTGTTCTTCTATCATTTAACGCCCTTAGTATTTTTATGTGATCCAGGAGTCTTTTACTTTAAAGTGTTAAAATAACCTTGTGTGAAGAACCTTGCGTTTTATATAAGTTTATAGTACCATATTCTTATTGAAAATAAAAGTTTTTCCATAGGAACACAATCTTACAGTTTGTTAACTATTCAGAGAAGAAAGGACTTAAAAAGTATGGAAGAATTATATGTATTCGGCACAGGAAATGCCCAGGCAACGCACTGCTACAATACCTGTTTTGCCATAAAAGACGGAAATGAATTTTTCATGGTAGATGCCGGAGGCGGCAATGGCATTTTAGGCATCCTTGAAAAGATGAATGTGGACATGTCCCACATCCACCATATTTTCGTCACTCATGAGCACACCGACCATATCCTTGGCATTGTCTGGATGGTCCGCATGGTCGCCACTGCCATGAAAAAAGGAAAATATGAGGGAGAGCTTCGCATCTACTGTCATCCCGGGCTTGTGGATACGATTTCCACTTTATGCCGTTTAACCCTTCAGGGAAAATTTTACAAAATGATCGGTGAACAGATTTTCCTGATCCCGGTAGAAGACGGGGAAACTGTCTCTATTTTAGACTATGATGTGACTTTCTTTGATATTTTGTCTACAAAGGCAAAGCAGTTCGGCTTCACCATGATGCTGAAAAACGGGAAGAAATTCACCTGCGCCGGAGACGAACCTTACAATCCTGATTGTAAGCCATATGTAGAAGGCAGCCAGTGGCTTTTACATGAAGCTTTCTGTCTCTACGGGGACCGGGAACGCTTCCAGCCTTATGAAAAACACCACAGCACGGTAAAAGAAGCCTGTGAACTGGCTGAAAGCCTTTCTATCCCCAATCTGGTACTGTGGCATACTGAAGATAAGAATTTAAACCACAGGAAAGAACTTTACACAGCAGAAGGAAAAGAATACTATCATGGAAATCTGCTGGTTCCTGATGATGGGGAGATCATTGAACTATAATTTTTCTGCAGAACCTGCTTTTGGGCAATCTTGTGCAAATATAAGATAACAAAACAGCCTCCAGTGCAGGAATGTTTTTCCTTCTGGAGACTGTTTTTATTTTTATCTGTGCATTACCTGCATCAGAAGGGTCAAAATATGACCCCAATATCTTAATATGCCATTTTATAGATTTCAATAATATCCGGCTTATCTAATACCTTGATACCAGCAAGTGTTCTTTTGCCGTAGTTGGTGCATTTTTCTGCCAGTTCTTCAAATGATGCAGGATCTACATTCAGCTCTCTTAAAGAAACCGGCATGTCCAGGCTCTTGAAATAATCTTCTGTTGCCTGGATACCTGCTAAAGCAGTTTTTTCCGGATGCTCAAAATCCATCTCAATATTCCATACATTCACTGCATACTGGGCAAAACGGCTCACATCATCCTTATATACATATCTAGCCCAGGACGCCCATAAAGCAGAAAGCCCTGCGCCGTGGGCAATCTTCTCATCCATACCGGACAATTCATGCTCCATCTGATGTACTGCCATAAAAACATCTCTTCCAAGACCGGTCAGATCATTGTGTGAAATGGTTCCGGCCCACATAATGGATGCTCGTGCCTCATAGTCATTTGGATTTTCCAGTGCAGCTTTTCCAGCCGGGATCACAGTCTTTAAAACTCCCTCTGCAATGCGGTCAGATAATGGAGTGTTCTCCCCAATACTGAAATATCGCTCTAAGGTATGCATCATGATATCCACGGCTCCGCAGCCAGTCTGGAATGGGCTTACTGTATAGGTCAGCTCCGGATTGCAGATTGAAAATAATGGTCTGTGTCCAGGGCTGTTAAATCCTCGTTTTAATCCCAGCTCTGTATTTGTGATAACGCTGGAAGCGCTCATCTCACTGCCGGTTGCAGATAGTGTAAGGATAACGCCCACCGGAAGAGCAGCCTTTGGGGTTTCCTCTTTCATATAAAACTTCCACACATCTACATCCGGGTTTGCAATGCCGTCTGCAATGCATTTTGCTGAGTCGATCACACTTCCGCCGCCTACAGCAAGAATAAAATCAACGCCTTCCTTTTTTCCCAGCTCAATGCCTTCTTTTGCCATCGCCAGTGTGGGGTTTGCCTGAACGCCGCCTAAAGTCACATAATCAATATTTTCTGCCTTTAAAGCATCTAATACAGTATCAAGAAGCCCGCTCTTTTTCGCACTTGCACCGCCAAAATGAACGAAAACCTTCTTAAAGCCATATTCCTTTACCAGTTTTCCCACCTGCTTGTGGGTATCTTTTCCAAAAATCATCCGGGTTGGTGCATAAAATTCAAAATTCTGCATTTTTTTGTCCTCCTTGCGATCATTATGTACTCTCGGAATCTTTTTGTACTTGATTTTGCGAGAAGATTTTTTGTCAG